>JAAELP010000021.1 GCA_024226535.1 Planctomycetota bacterium
GCGATCCACCTCGTGGGCGACGACCTGCCGCGCCATGACGAGATCGCCATGGCGCGGCTGCTCGCGGCGGCGATCCGGCACACCGGCGTGGATGCCGATCTCGTGCTCTGCGGCAAGCAGACCATCGACAACGATTCCGGCGAGCTCGGACCGGCCCTCGCGGAGTTCCTCGAGCTGCCGCACATCGGTGCGGTGGTCCGCGTCGAGCTCGACGAGGCGGGTGCGTCCTTGAGAGCCCACCGCCGGATCGAGGGGGCCGAAGAGGTGCTCGAGGGGGCGCTGCCGATCGTGCTGACCTGCGAGAAGGGGTTGGTCGAGCCGCGCTACCCGTCGTTGCCCAACCTCATGAAGGCGAAGAAGAAGCCCGTCGAGACGGTGAGCCGCGACGATCTGCCGGACGCGGCGACCGTGGCGCCGCGGACACGTCTCGTCAGGCTGGAGCCGCCGGTGGCGCGCCCGCCGTGCCGCGTCGTCGACGGGGAGCCGCGGGAGATGGCGCGCGAGCTCGTGCGCCTGCTGCGCGAAGAGGCGAGAGTCCTTTAGCCATGGCCGTAAACGCGCTGGTCTACGTCGAGCTGCGTAACGGGACGGTCTCTCCCGCTTCGCTGCGCATGTTCACCGCGGCGCGGCTCATCACCGCCGAGACCGGCGGCTCCGTGCATGCGGCGATCATCGGCCACGAAGTGACCGATCTCGCGCGCGAGGCGGCCGACGCCGGCGCGGACCATGTTCACGTCGCCGATCGTCCCGCGCTCGAGCACTACCGCGCGCTGCCGTACGCCCGCGCCGTCGAGGCGGCGGTGGCGGCGTCGGACGCCGGGGTGGTGCTCTTCGCGACGTCGTGCCTGAGCCGTGATCTCGCCCCGAGGCTCGCCGCCCGGCTCGACGCGGCGCTGGCGACGGATTGCCTCGGCGTGGCCTGGGAAAGCGGCGAGCTTCGTGTCCGGCGCCCGATGTACTGCGCGAAGTGCGTCGGCGAGATCGCGCTCGCCTCGGATCGGTTGCGCATCCTGTCGATTCGCCCGAACGCGTTCGCGGCGTCGGCCGACGGAACCGGGGCATCGCCCGCGATCACGCCGTTGGACGTGACGCTGTCCGACGATCACGAGCCGGTCACGATGAAGGACCTCGTGCGTGCGAGCGGCGGCTCGAGGGACCTCGCCGACGCCGAGATCGTGGTCTCGGGAGGGCGATCGCTCGAGTCCGAGGAGAACTTCACCATGCTCCACGAACTGGCCGCGGAGCTCGACGGCGCCGTCGGCGCATCGCGGGCGGCGGTCGACGCCGGCTACCAGCCGCAGGCCCGCCAGGTGGGCCTGACGGGCAAGGTCGTGACGCCTCAGCTCTATATAGCCTGCGGGATCGACGGGGCAATCCAGCACCTCGCGGGCATGCGGGGCAGCAAGGTGATCGTGGCCATCAACACCAAGGCAGACGCGCCGATCTTCGGGGTCGCGACCTACGGGTGTGTGGCCGACCTGTTCAAGCTCGTGCCGATGATCACCGAGGAATGTCGGAAACTCGAAGAGAGCTGAGCTCCTCGCCGTGAACCCCGTCGTCACCGCCGTCCTTCTGATCGTCGCGTTCGCGGCCTTCGCCGTGTCCGTTCGCCGGAGATGGCGACTCCTGATGATCGGCAGCGCGGGACGAAGGCGGTTCGTTCCGGATCGCGTCGGCGAACGGGCACGCGGGGCGGTGCGTTTCGTCCTCGGCCAGACGCGGCTCACCCGGTACCGGGGGGCGGGTCTCGCGCACGAGGCGATCTTCTTCGCGTTCGTCGTGCTGCTCGTGCGCTCGCTGATCCTGTTCGCGCGCGGCTTCGTCGGGGATCCGGGTTTCGGCTACTGGATCCTCGACGGCGGGACGCCGCTCGGCAACCTCTACGGGCTGATCAAGGACGTCTACGTCGTGCTCGCCGTCCTGGGCGCCCTGACCTTCCTGTATCTGCGCCTCGTCGTGCGGCCGCATCGCATGACGCTCAACGCCGAGGGCATCCTCATCCTGGTGATCATCCTGGTGATGATGGTCGCGGACGTCGTCTACGACGGGGCGGCGCATGTCCTGGCCGCCGGCCCGGACGGCCCGAGATTCAACGGCTGGGAGCCGCTCGGTTCGGTGCTGGCGGGACCGATGAGCGGCTTGCCCGCGGCGGCGGTGGGAACGGTGTGGCACCTGGCGTTCTGGACCCACGTCACGCTGGTCCTGGTCTTCCTGAACATCCTTCCGTACTCGAAGCACTTCCACATCATCACGGTGGTGCCCAACGTCTTCCTGCGCGACCTCGGGCCCCGGGGGCGGCTGGTCCCGATCGACGACCTGGAAGGCCGGGTCGAGCGCGAGGAGACCCTGGGCGTGCGCAGGATCGAGGAGCTCTCCCCGAAGAGCCTTCTCGACCTGTACACGTGCACCGAGTGCGGGCGTTGCACGGATCAATGTCCGGCGGCGCGCACCGGGAAGCTGCTGTCACCGAAGCAGCTCGTCGTCGACCTCCGGGATCACCTGTACGAGAACCAGGCGGGCCTGACCGGTCGCCGGCGCGACGGCGCGAACGCGGCGCACGAGTCCGACCTCGTTCCGGCGGTGGTCGACCCGGAGACGCTCTGGGCGTGCACGACGTGCGGGGCGTGCGAGGAGGAGTGCCCGGTCCTGATCGACCACGTCGAACGCATCGTCGACCTGCGACGGCACCTCGTCCAGGAGAAAGGCGAGTTCCCCGGTCCGCTCCAGGAGGCGTTCGGGAGCATCGAGGCCGTGGGCAGCCCGTACGGCGTGAGCGCAGACGAACGCATGGCGTGGGCGGACGGCCTGGAGGTGCCGATCCGTGGCGACACGGACGATGTCGAGATCCTGTTCTGGGTCGGCTGCGCGCCGGCGACGGATGATCGGGCGAAGCGCATCTCCAGCGCGGTGGCGCAGTTGCTCAACCGCGCGGGCGTCCGGTGGGCCGTGCTCGGCGCGGAGGAGAGCTGCACCGGCGACGTTGCCCGGCGCGCCGGCAACGAGTACCTCTTCCAGGCGATGGCCGAAGCCAACATCGAGATCCTCGACGGCTACGACACGAAGCGCATCCTGACCGCGTGCCCGCACTGCTACAACACGCTGAAGCACGAGTACCCGGACTTCGGGGGCCACTACGAGGTCGCGCACCACGCCGATTTCCTGGCCGGGCTCATCGCCGACGGCCGGCTGGTCCCGCGTCGCGCCGTGGAGGCGACCGTCGTCTACCACGACTCGTGCTATCTCGGCCGCCTCAACGGCGTCTATGCGTCGCCGCGCGAGGTGCTCGAGAGAATCCCGGGCGTCACGGTCGTGGAAGCGGCGGCGTCGCGTGATCGCGGGATGTGCTGCGGCGCCGGCGGGGGGCAGATGTTCAAGGAGGACGAGCCGGGCGACGAACGGATCAGCGTCGCGCGCACGCGCCAGCTCGTGGAGACCGGGGCCGACACCATCTGCACCGCCTGCCCGTTCTGCCTGCGCATGCTGACCGATGCGTCGAACCTCGGAGACCAGACCGGGATCCGCCAGCTCGACATCGCCGAAGTGCTGTGGCAGTCGATCCGCGGTGAAGGTGAGCCCGAGGGAGCCTCCTCCGAGGTCCGGAGCGATCGCGTGTGATGTCCTCTGGCGCGGGCTCGACCACGGTCCCGGCGCGACTTATCGTTGATGCAGTGGGATCGAGGAACGGCGGACCCCACTGACAGGAGCCCGAGATCCGAACGAACGGCGACAACTCGACGCCGGTGCCTGATTGGGTCCACACCCTCGACACGGCGGTCTGGGTCAGCGGGTCCGACGGCAACATCACTTTCCTCAACCGGCAGGCGGAGGAGTTGCTCGGGCTCTCCGCCTCGGAGTGTGTCGGACTTCCCTGTCATCGGGTGGTCGGTGGGGTCGACGTCGCCGGCGAGTCGTTCTGTGTGGCGGAATGCCCGGTCACCTGCCAGGCGAGGGCGAGCGGGAAAGTCACTCCCGTGAAGTTCAGGATCCCGGGACGCGACGGGCGCGATCGATCGGTCCGGGTCATCACGATGATGGTCGGCGCTCCGGTGGGCGCGAGCCTGGTGCACTGTGCAGTCAGTGACGACACCGCGCAGCGGGCCGAGGAGTACGTCACGCGTCTGGCATCACGTACGGCGTGCTCGAGCAACGGGGCCGAAGCGCTCCTGACCCCTCGCGAGAAAGAGGTGCTCGTGCGCCTGGCGGAGGACGAGACCACGCACGAGATCGCCGCCGGACTGAACGTGAGCCACGCCACGGTCAGGAACCACATCCAGCGCATCGTCGCCAAGTACGGTGCCCATTCGACCGTGGAAGCCGTGGCTCGCTACCTGTTATCGGAGCCGTGACGGATACGCCGGCGATCGTGGCCCGCTTGATGCGCGCGCCGCGCGGCAGTGCGAACCTGATGCATTTGCATCATTGCCCACGCCGGCAGCCCTGATAAACTCCGCCCGCGCAAGGTCTTGGCGTTGCGCTCGCGTGCGTCCCACGGTTCGTGGCGCGCGCCGATCGCGGTGCAATCTGCCCTCCATGTTGCAGATGAGCTCCGGGTCGGTCGAGTATGAGCCCAGTGATCCGGATTGTTGCGACACCCGACGAACCGATTGGCGAACTCGAAACGGAAACCAGGAATGGACGCAGGAGCACGCCCCCGACCTGGCCGCTGTCACAACGCGGTCGTCGCATCCGCCGTACTTGCCCTGGCACTTCTCGTGCCGGCGCGCGCTGTCCTGGCGCAGGAGTCCGGCAGTGATCCCCTCCTCGACCTCGGCACGGAGAAGGGCATCGGCGGCGAGGACTTCATGCGCTTCGACCGCGACCAGATCAAGAACCAGATCAAGACCTTCATCCCGCCGTTGTTGAGGCCGGCCTTCACGCAGCACGCCTTCGTGCTGCCCCCCGGCCTGTTCTCCGTCGGTGTCTCGCACACGTATGGGACGATCGACGGGGACGATTTCTTCCGGAACGGCAACGTTAACTCGGCCGTCTTCGCGAACTCCGAGGTCGACCGGAACATCACGAATCTCGACATCTTCTACGGCTTCGATCTGAACACGGAATACCTGCACGGGTTCACGGCGAGGCTCAACATCCCCTACAAGAACTCCAAGGTCAGCGGGTCCATCCATCCGGGCGGGGTCCAGGCCATCACCGCGTTCAACTCCGCCAGCACGCAGGAGGTGGGGGATGTGGGGCTGTTCCTCAAGAAGAAGATCCTCGACCAGGGAAACGGGCCGTTCGGGCTCGCGGCGGTGGGCGCCGTGTTCTTCCCCACCGGGAAGAACGACGAGAAGTTCGGGGACAACGGAGTCATCCGCTTCGAGACTCCGATGGGCACGAGCAACGGCATCTTCGGGAGGTTCTCCGACGACGGCCGGCTCCCCTCGACGCTGCAGCCGGGAACGGGAGACTTCAGCTTCCTCGCCGGTCTCTTCCTGACCAGGCAGTTCGACTCCAACGACTTCCTGGGGCGCAGCGCGCTGCACCTGGGCGTGACGCACCGGTTCATGCCGGAAGAGGACGGGATCGACTACGGGGACACGACGACCTTCTTCACGTCGTTCGTCAAGCCCATCTACAAGGACTACCTGTCCCTCGATCTCACATATGTCCTGAACCACCATCAGGACGACAGCTACGCCGGTCAGTTCATGGATCCCGCACTGGGGTTGATCAACCGTCCTGCCTTCTCGGGAGGGACGTCGGGCTACATCGCACCGTCCCTGATCTTCAGCCCCGACCCGCAGATCCGTATGACCCTCTCCACGCTCTTCCGAATCCAGGACCCGGATCTCGGGCCGGCCCCCGACCCGGTCGTTCGACTGGGGATCGACGTCACCTTCTGATCAGCGACGGCCGATCGCGCGACGGGCAAGACAGGAGCGACCCCAATGTCGACAAGGATCAAGCTGACCAGTCTCGCCGTGGCCGTGGCCGCCCTGTGGACGATGTCCCCCGGGACGGCGAAGGTTCCCTTGCACACGCCCGATGGGCGCGTCCTGCACCTCAAAGGAGGCACGGCCCAGCCGGACCTCAGCCGTTTCAGATCGCGCCTCGAGAGCAAGGTCGTCGACCACCGGTTCTATACGAACCAGAATGCGTACCTGGCCAACGAGGCGTACTCGACGAGCCAGACCGGTTTCAACGACATGGTGAAGGCCGGGATCCCCCTGGCCTACAAGCCCGAGTTCCACTGGGTGACCCACCAGGGGATGTACTGGCACGCGCGGTACCTGCTGCAGTGGTCCGGCGCCGCGTCGCGTCTCGGCATTTCCATGGTGCAGGGACCGTACTGGACCGTGAAGGCACTGGAGTTCTCCAAGAAGAACAGGTTCGGCCGTGACCGCGGGGAGCGCACGCTGTCCAATAAGGACGTCTTGATGGGGATCTACCTTCCCCTGTTCTATGACCGAACCGGTTTTCCGAGAGTCTTCGATTCCGCCTTTCCCACCTACCTCCAGTATGCGTCCGGCGATCCGCGTCTCGTCGGACCGGTCATCGTCGATGATGACTTCAACGATCCGCAGAGTGAGAAGGAGGGGAGTTGGGGCGCCCCCCGGTACTTCCTCGACTGGACGAACCTGCGGTGGGACCACGACCGGATGGACACCACCTTCGACATGGGCGGCATTGCGCAGTTCCTCAAGAGAAGGGCGCAATGGACCGGCTACATGTTCCACAGCACACACGTCGGTCAATCCCCCTCCGACCCGAACGGCGAGGAGATCACGCTGCTCGGAAACGACGCCGAAGAGGGATTCAGAGGGACCGTTCTGGCGTCGATGGCGATCAACACGATGCTGGAGGTCAAGGCGTGTTTCTTCGCCGACGAGAAGGGCAAGAAGCTCGGCGGTCTCCAGCCGTTCGAGTACGACCCGAGCGAGGGTCTCCGGTACATCCCCCACACGATCAAGCCGAACATCCTCTGGGTCGGCGACCTTCCCGAGCGGTTGTGGTCCATGGAGATCGAGGACAACTCCAGTCAGCTCTGGGACCAGGCCTCCTGGATCTGGGCGACCACGGAGTTCAGCCACTTCGTGCTCTGGTACAACGACCGGGTCTTCACCGACAACCCCCCGGCGGACGGCGGCATCCTCGAGAAGCGAGTCGGCCTGATCTCGCGCGGCCTCGCCAACGTCGTGATGCAGAACCTCGCGGCCATGCATCTCAAGAACGGCGTTCTCGTCTCGGAGTGGACTCCGACCGAAGGGACCGGCGACGTTCTGCTCATGAAGGACGCCGCCCTGAGCATGGTGGCGCTGAAGGAGTACGACGACCGGCACGAGTTCCTCGACGAGGACGAGGACCTTCGTGACCAGGCCTGGGAGATGCTGACCGCGCTGGCGGACTTCCTCGTGGAGGTCCAGGGCGCCGACGGCTCGTTCTTCGAGCGGTATGACGTCACCACCGGCGAGGGACTGGGCGAGAACACGCTGAGCGCACCCAACTGGGCCGGTGTCCGGGCGCTCGTGTCCGCGTGGCAGAAGACGGAAGACGAGTCCTACATGGAGGCCGCCCGTCGGACCTTCAACCTCCTGAACCGCGAGTACTGGGTCGAAGCGCACGGCCTCTACCGAACGAGGCTGGGCGACGACACCGTCGTCCTCACGCCGTACGACGTGGGCGTGGCCCTCGGGGCGATGCGCGAGATGATCTTCGCCACGCCGCTTCACCTCGTGGCGCCGCAGCTCGATCGCCTCACCCGCTGGTGGATCCAGACCATGGACTCCAGCGGCATGCAGCAGGCCGAGGACAACCGCACCGGCGAGCTTGCCTGCGGCACGACCGGCATGGACGAGGATGCGGACGGCGTCCCGTTCGTTGCCGGCGGCTACGGGAAGCACGGCGTGGCGCCGGTGGCGGCCGGGAAGGTGGCGGTCAACATCGGGGGCGCAGACAACGCCGCCTTCGCCCGCATCAAGGGCGACAGGTACGAGCCCGAGAAGTACGCCCAGGTGAAGTACGGCCACGAGCCGCAGTCGAGCGACGAGCAGCCGGCCCTGCTGCTCCCGATCGAGATCCCGCAGGAAGGTCTCATCGAGCGCCCGCCGATGCAGAAGTTCAACGGCACGATCATCCCGCTGCCGGCGAGCAAGCCGATCGAGCGCGGGCTGGGAATCAAGCTCGGCCTCTCCGGCCGGGAGATCTTCGAGATGAACTGTGTTCTCTGCCACGGATTCACTGGCGAGGGAATCACGGGGCTCTCGTTCAAGAGGGATGCCCTCACGTTCTCGCACGACGAGATGTTCAAGGTGCCCATGGAAGGCCGCCACGAGAAGCTCATGCCGCCGTGGGGCCAGGGCAACAAGGACGAACTGGGTGGGGTCCTCACCGAGGAGGAGATCCACCTGATCGTCAACTACGTCCAGAGCGAGGAGTTCAAGGAGAAGTTCAAGGCGCACGAGGCCGGGGTGTTCGTCGCCGATGCGCCACCGAAGGACCCGTTCGAGTTCCTCTCCCGGCACTACTCGACGGAGGGGACCAGGAGCGCGACGGCCGACGACATCCGGGCCATCGCCCTGAGCCAGCCCCGGGCCAGTGAGTTCATCGTCGACACCCGCGTTCGTTTCCGCCGGCTCCTGGCCGAGTGGCGGGAGCGTCAGGAGACGCAATTGGCGGGAAGGACCGGTGAGGAGTGAGCATCATGACCGGAAGACGAGCGCCCGTAATCACCGTCATCCGCACGGCGGCCGCTGCGCTGGCGGTGTTGCTGGCGGCCCCCGGCACGGCTCACGGCGCCGCCTACAAGGAGATCGCCGTCACCGATGGCGGACGCATCGCGGGCAAGATCACGTTCACCGGCCCGCTGCCTGAGAACGCAGTCGAGAAGATCGCGATCAACAAGAACCCGGAGGTGTGCGGGACGGACTACCGCAACGTGGTCTGGGTGGATGTTGACGAGGGAGCCCTTCGGGGGTGCTTCGTGTTTCTCGACAAGATGAAGGCAGGGAAGGCCTGGGGGGCGCCCGACGGCGGCCGGTACATGATCGAGCAGAAGGGCTGCCGGTTCCGCCCGTGGGCGCAGGTCGTTCGGCAGGGCGACATCTACATCAAGCACAGCGACGAGGGCGTGCAGCACAACATCAACATGGTCGAGCTGATCGGCGTCGAGAGGGGACGACCGGTGGAGCGGCCGCTGATCAACCGCAACCAGCCGGCACCCGGCGAGGCCATCGAGAAGGTCAAGACGGTTCGCTCGCCCTTCATCGCCATCAACTGCCAGGTTCACAACTTCATGTTCGGGTTCATGATGGCGCCGACGCACCCGTACTGCGTGGTCGTGCGCGAAGACGGGACCTATTCCATCACCGACATTCCTCCGGGCGAGTACTCGCTCAAGGTGTGGCACCCGCGCCTGGGGATCCAGAAGACGAAGGTGACGGTTCCGGCGAAGGGCGAAGCGCACGCTGACTTCGAGTACACGAAGGACTCCAAGTCCAAGCGGCGCCGCCGGCGGTCGAAGCCCGAGCCCAAGAAGTGATGGTCGCACGTGGAGACCAGGTCATGAATGCAAGGATGCCGACTTCGGCACGACACGTCAGCCTCGTCATGGGTGTCACGATCCTGGCGCTGGCCCGTCCCACGGTGCTCGTCGCCGACGGACCGCCGCCCAAGGCGTACCCGGCCCTCGGCCCGTTGCCTGCCGTGCCGGCGCGCGACGCCTCGCTGGTGGAGATGGGACGGCGGCTGTTCTTCGATCCGCGGATCTCCGGCGACGCCGGGCTCAGTTGCGCCACCTGTCATGATCCCGCCCAGGGCTTCACGCGGCAGAAGAACGCGGAAGGCAAGCCCATGCAGCTGTCTGACGCCTATCCGGGCATCAGGTACTTCCGCAACACGCCGACGCTGATCAACACCGCGTTCAAGGCGAACTTCCCCGACGTCGGCTGGGGCTGGGACGGTCGCATGGGGGCGAACCTGAACGACGTGGTTCGGGATCAGTTGACCGAGACCATGATCATGAACATGGACATGCGCCTGATGCACGAGCGCATGAAGCAGGACCCCGTGTACGTGAGCATGTGCCAGGAGAACTTCGGCGGCGAGTGCAGCTCGGGCCGCGGCCGGAAGGCACTCGTCGCGTTCATGGAATCCCTGGTGTCGACGGACGCTCCGTTCGACACCGGCGAACTCTCCGACGCCGCGAGCCGCGGTCGCGCGCTGTTCGAGGGCAAGGCGGGTTGTATCCGTTGTCACAACGGCCCGTACTTCTCCGACGGCGAGCCGCACAATACGGGCGTGCCCGAGAACCTCGACGTCTTCCGCGACCCGCTTCGGCACATCGGCCTGCGGGCGGTGCTGAGCAACCATGGCGTCCCCAAGGCGGACATCTGGCGCCGGGACGTGGGTTACTTCCTGGTGAGCAAGGACTACGGGGACGTGGGCAAGTTCATCACGCCGACGTTGCGTGAGCTCGTGCGCACGGCTCCCTACATGCACAACGGGGTCCTCGGCACGTTGGCCGAGGTGGTGGAGTTCTACGACCAGGGGGGTGGTCACGATGACCCGCTGGCGTATGAACTGAAACCCCTGGGGCTCAGCGAGAACGAGGAGAGCGATCTCGTCGCGTTCCTCGAGAGCCTCTCCAGCCGCACGCCGGTCACGGTTGATCCGGTGGAGATCCCCGAAACCTACGAACCGATCGAGGACTGGCTCGGCGTCCACAACTGAGTCGCGGCAAGGGCCCCGTAGCGCGCCGTCGGGAGGTGAACGAAATGAGAACGAACATGAAGGCACACGCCCCGGTGATCGTGCTCTCGCTGCTCGCCGGCCTGGGAGCGTACGCCGAGGGTGATCCGGATCATGACGCTCCGTTGACGCCTCTTCCCCCGGTGTCGGCGCCGCCCGACAACCCGATCACGCCTGAAAAGGCGGAGCTCGGCAAGCTCCTGTTCTTCGACACGCGGTTGACGGGCGATGCGAGCCTGAGTTGCGGTGACTGTCACGACCCGAAGAAGGGGTGGGGCTCCAGCGGACCGATCTCCCGTGGCTACCCCGGATCGGTCCATTGGCGCAACTCCCATACGGCGGTGAACTCCGGCTACCAGGGCAAACTGTTCTGGCAGGGCAA
This sequence comes from Planctomycetota bacterium, assembly GCA_024226535.1. Lineage (GTDB taxonomy): Bacteria > Planctomycetota > Phycisphaerae > Phycisphaerales > SM1A02 > JAAELP01. The sequence goes on from JAAELP010000021.1 coordinate 11,072, forward strand.
CGCCCGGAGTCTCGAGGAGCAGGCGCCGATCGCCAACCGCGGCGCCGTGGCCGGGAACGGCGAACGTGACGTGATGCAGAGTCGCCTTCGCCAGACTCCGTATTACATCAAGGCGTTCAAGGAGATCTTCGGCACCGAGCGACCCAACCTCGGAGATGCGTGGCACGCCATCGCGACCTTCGAGCGCGCCATGTTGTCACAGACCGACACGCCGCTCGACCAGTATCTCGCCGGCGACGAGGAAGCGCTTTCCGAAGAGGCCATCCTGGGACTCGAGCTGTTCCGGGGCAAGGCCAACTGCATCGAGTGCCACAACGGCCCTCTCCTCGCCGACCAGAAGTACTACAACCTCGGCGTGCCGCGACCGATCGAGTGGGAGACGATCGGCCTGAACACGATCACCTTCCGGTGGGAGAACTACGCCAAGGGCGTTCCCGAAGAGAGCTACCGGACGTGGAAGGACGACGCGGGACTGTACTACACGACCAAGCGTCCGGAGGACGTGGGCAAGCATCGCACGCAGCCCCTTCGTTACCTCCTGTACACGGCCCCGTACATGCACGGCGGACAGTTCTACACGTTGGATGAAGTCGTCGACTTCTACAACGAGGGCGGCGGTGACAACGAGTTCACCGACGGCACGCACGGGTTCAACACGAAGACGTCGATCCTGAAGCCACTCGATCTCACCGACGACGAGAAGGAGCTGCTGGTCATCTTCCTCGAAGAGATCAGCGGTGACGAGATCACGATGGCCACTCCCGAGATTCCGCTGTACGGCGTGATGCCGGATGTGCCCGGACTGACGCAGACCGCGGCCAAACGCATCGGCCTCGAGACGTACTTGTCCACGCGCGGCGGAGCGCAGGAGGCGAGCCAATGACGCGGCACGATGACCACACGGCCTGCTCGGGCGACTGCATCACGCGGCGGTCGGCGCTGCTTCGGGGCGCCGGGGTGATCACCGGCACCGTGTTGCTCTGCAGCATCCCCGGCTGCGAAGACAGCGAGCCGATTCCAGTGCAGGTCACCCGTCACCCGGGGAAGCTGATCGGCACGCTGAGCGCACTGAACGTGGACGAGCCGGTGGCCTTTGCCTATCCGGATGACAGCGCCAACACGACGAGCATGCTGGTCAGGTTGGGCGTGCCAGCCGGCGGCGGGATCGGGCCCGACAAGGATGTCGTCGCGTTCAACATGGCGTGTCCACACATGGGCGGCGCTCTGTTCTACGCCTACCGGGCGGAGGAGAAGGCGGTGGGGCCGTGCCCGAACCACCTGACCGCGTTCGACCTGTTGCGTCACGGCATGGTCATCGCCGGTCACGCCACGGCGAGCCTGCCGCAGGTGCTGCTCGAGCTGGATGGGGACGACGTCTACGCCGTGGGCCTGATCGGTCTCATCTACGGCCACCATTGCAATCCCGATACCTGATCAGGGAACACGGATCATGTCTGCGAACGAGTCATTGCCGTTCTTCGAGCCGCGCCAGCAGGTTCCTCTTCCGCCGAAGGACGCCGAGGTCCTTACCACCTGTTGCGACTACTGCATCGTGGCGTGCGGACAGAAGGTGTATCGCTGGCCGGCCGAAGGACCTCACGGTGGTCCGAAGAAGAGCGAGAACGCGCTGAACCGCGACTACCCGCTGGCCGGCATGGAGGGCAACTGGCTCGGGCCGAACCAGTTCACCCAGGCGATGCACAACGGGAAGCTCCACAACATCGCCGTGGTCCCCGACGGCGACGCGACCGTCGTGAACCCGGGCGGGAATCACAGCATCCGCGGTGGCTGCATCGCCCAGAAGGTCTACAACGAGCAGAAGCCGACCCGGGATCGACTGAAGCGCCCGATGTTGCGCATCGCCGGCGAGCTGACTCCGGTGAGCTGGGATCTCGCCCTGGACGTTGCCGCGGAAGTCTCCCGGCACGTCATCAAGCATCACGGTGAAGATGCGTGGGCGATGAAGTACTACAGCTACCAGTTCTTCGAGAACACGTACGCGCTGACGCGCCTCGCGTTCAAGAGCATCAACACGGCCTCGGTCGCCCAGCACGACCACCCGGCGATCGTCGATGCGACTCCCGGGTGGACGGATATCGGGTACGACAGCTTCTCCGCGTCGTACGAGGACTACCGTCTCGCCGACTGCATCGTGATCTCGGGAGCGGATCCGTTCGAGACCAAGACGGTCCTGTGGAGCGAGTGGATCTCCCGCGGCATGGCGGAGAACCAGACCCGGGTGATCATGATCAACCCCCGGAAGACGGTGGGGGTCGCGGCCGCCGAGCAACGCGGCGGCCTGCATCTGGATGTGAACCCCGGCTCCGACACCGCCGTGCACATGGCGATCGAGCGCGTGATCCTGGAGAACGGCTGGGAGGACCGGGAGTTCATCGATCGGTGGGTGAACAACTTCTGGGAGACCGATTCCGGTTTCGGCCAGGGCACGCGGAACACGCCCTGGCAATGGCGCACCACCTGGGGTCACTTCCAGGTGAAGGACTTCGAGGATTGGAAGCAGTGGATCCTCGCCCAGGAGGAGTCCAAACCTGAGGTGGCGGCGAGGATCGCCGGGATCGACCCCCGGAAGATCCACCAGGCGGCGGAGATGATGGCCCGGCCAAAGCCCAACGGCGAGCGCGTCAAGACCACGATCGCCATCGAGAAGGGCAACTACTGGTCCAACAACTATCTCAACACCGTTTCGATCGGCACGCTCGGCGTGATCCTGGGATGCGGCGGGCGACCGGGACGCGCGATCACGCGGCTCGGCGGCCACCAGCGGGGCGGGCGCAGCGGCGGCAAGTACCCGACCTGGAAGTCTCCCTACAAGATGCCGGGTCGCCGCCACCATCGCGTCGACCTCGACCGGTGGGTGGCGGACGGGCACGTGCGTTTCGCCTACGTCGTCGGCACGACCTGGATCCAGTCCATGTGCGGCTCCCAGAACCTGAAGAAGAACTTCCAGGCGCAGACGCGTGACAACCCGCACCAGGTTCAGCGGGAGGACAAGCAGCACATCATCGACACGCTCAAGCGGCGCGTCGATTCCGGCGGAATGGTGATCGCGAACCAGGACATCTACCTGATCGATCCCATCGGCAGCCAGTTCGCCGACATCATTCTGCCCGCGGCGACCTGGGGCGAGTCGGATTTCACGCGCTGCAACGGCGAACGTCGCATCCGGCTGTATTCCAGGTTCTACGACCCCCCGGGGGAGGCGAAGCCGGACTGGCAGATCGTCTCCATGTTCGCCCGGAAGATGGGCTTCGAGGGGTATGACTGGAACGAGCCCAACGACGTCTTCGAGGAGTCCTGTCGCTTCGGTCGAGGCGCCCGCACCGACTACAACGTCCTGCGCACCGTGGCCCACCGAAAGGGCATGAAGGCTCACGACCTGCTGCGGAGCTACGGCACCACCGGGTTGCAGTGCCCGCTGCTCCTCGACGGCGACACGATCATCGAGACGCCCCGCCTGCACGATTACGAGCGCACCGACCTGCCGGATACGGGACCGGAGGGCGTGAGCGTCCAGCGCAAGAACCTCATGGCGTTCAAGACGCAGACCGGCAAGCTGAACCTGCTGAAGTCCCCGTGGAAACTGTGGGCCGACTTCTACGAGTTCATGCGCCCGAGGGGCGACGAACTGTGGGTGACCAACGGGCGGGTCAACGAGATCTGGCAGTCCGGCTTCGACGACACCGAGCGACGGCCGTACATCCAGCAGCGCTGGCCGGACAACTTCCTGGAGATCCACGAGGACGACGCGCGGAAGCGCGGAATCGAGACCGGCGATCGAGTGGTGATCGAGTCCAAACGCGTTCCGGTCCAGACGGACTTCAACCTGGGAGTCAAGAGCGATGACATGTGGTTCTCCGGCCTGATGAAGCGCAACCACATCAAGATCGTCACCGGCAGTTTCGAGGCGGTGGCCATCGTCACTCCGGTCGTAAAGCAGGGAGTGGTGTTCACGAACTTCCTCGACAAGAACAACCCGGCCAACAGCATCACGCCGAGAGTTCCGGACCCGCTGACCATGAACTACCGGTTCAAACTTTCCTCCGGGACGGTCAGGAAGATCGGTGAGTCTCCCTACAAGAGCACCTTCGCCCAGATGAGCTTCACGCGCCGGAACATCGTGTAGCACCCGGAGACGCCGGTCGGGCACACAAGGAGACAACTCAGATGAAACGGCTCAGCTTGTGCGCGGCGGGCGCCGTGCTCCTCGCGTTCGCCACGTCATCTGCCCGCGCCCAGTCGGAGCCGTCCGCCGTCGAGGCGGCCCTCGATCGGCTGGAGCGAGCGCTGGACACCGAGGAGGCGCTTGCCCCGGAGACGAAGCAGGCCCTGCGCGATCTCACCGAAGCCCTTCGGGCCGAACGCCGTGACGCCCACGCCGAGCGCGCCCGCGGCTTCCCGGTGAGCGAGGGTTCGCCGCCGCCGGAGTCGGCAGCCGAGGTGCGCTCGATCCCCGTCCCCGAGGACGTTCCGAGCCGCCTCCGGGTCTACGGCGACCTGAGGCTCCGCGAGGAGTTCAGCTTCAACCTCGACGACCAGAAGGACCGCAACCGGTTTCGCATCCGGGCCCGGCTTCGCGCCGACTACCAGCTCAACGACGACGTGCGCATCGCCGGTGGAATCAGGACCGGCGCCCGCGACGATCCGAACTCGCCGTACGTGACCATCGGTGACGGCTTCAAGGATTTCGAGCTGGATCTCGACCTGGCGCTCGTGGACTGGCGGCCGAAGGCGGCGGACGGGTGGTGGCTGACGGCGGGCAAGTTCATCAACCCCGTCCGGCGCAACCCGGTGTACGGCGAACTCGTCTGGGACTACGACGTGAACCCCGAAGGCGTCGTCACCGGGTATCGCTTCGACGGTGCCACGCCGGGCGACTGGCTGGATGTTCTCCTCGGCGGTTGGGTCGTTCTGGAGGACGCGAGAACGGATGACGCCTACCTGCTGGCGACCCAGGTCACCGGTCATCTCGGCCTCTCCGAGAACCTCTCGGCCACCGCGACCGTTGGGTATTACCTGTACGGCGATCCGGCGCCCGACGGCAACCGCAGGCTCTTCGTCCACAACGCCGGCAACCGGCTGGTCGACACGACCGGCGACGGGTCCGCCGATGCGTTCCTGTCCGACTTCGGGATCCTGAACCCGATGCTCTCCTTCACCTGGGATGATGGCGGGATGCCGTTCACGATCTCGGCCGAGTACATTTACAACACGCAGGCCCGCGAGGGTCGGGATCGGGGATACGCGATCGGAGCCTCGCTGGGGCGCCAGAAGAAGAAGGGCGACTGGCGGTTCTACTACCAGTGGCAGGAGGTCGAGCAGGACGCGGTGTTCTCGGCGTTCTCCCAGGATGACTTCGTTCTCCAGACGAACTTCCGAGGTCACGTGTACGGAGGGGCCTACAAGTTCACCGATGACATCGGCCTGCACCTGTGGGCACTCGTGGCGTCTCGAATCAGCCAGGGCAACACGCCGACAACCGATAGCGACGAGGATCAGTGGCGTCTGCGCGCCGACCTGACGTTCTCGTTCTGATCGGCACGGCCGGTGGCTGAAGGGCCGGAACGCTCGATCGTCGCAGGGATCGGCACCGGCGACGCGTGCCGTGCGCCGTCCGTTACACTTGGCCGATCATGCGCACCGACCAGACGGATCGGGCCCGGTCCATCGGCTTCTGGCCGAGTTGCTGTGCCCGATTCACCAAGGAGCTGCTGATCCTCGGGCTCGTCTGGGGGTTCATCATGCAGACCTGCCTCGTGTACTCCGACCTGCACGAGACGGTGAAGCTCTCCGACGTGCAGGTCGAGGGACGGCGGATCTGGCACCGTCGCAACTGCCAGACCTGTCATCAGTTGCACGGCTTCGGCGGATTCCTGGGCCCGGATCTGACGAACGCGACGGAGCGACTGCAGCGACGCCAACTCGACGACCTGCTGACGGGCGGGTTCGGCCAGATGCCCGCGTTCCATCTGACGCCCGACGAGATCGACGCCGTCTGGGCGTACCTCACCGCGATGAACGAGACCGGGATCGGGCAGGCGCGCAATCCGAACCTCGATCGCCTCGACGATCTCGACGAGGCTGACGGTGAATCGTCGCGGGTGGCGACACCGGGACTCGCCCTTCGCCAGGTCGTCGGGGAATCGGGTGACGAGGTGGTGGCTCACGGTTTCGAGCTCTTCCGATCCCGGTCCTGCCTGTCCTGCCACGTCCTGTTCGGTCGGTCTGCGGTCGGAGCGCCGGATCTGTCGCTCTCCGGCATGCGCCTCTCCGCGGACGAGATCGACACGGTTCTGAGCGAAGGACGGCCCCCGAAGATGCCCACGCCCGTGCTCACGCGACAGGAGCGTGAGCACGTGCGGGAGTTCATCGTCTTCATGGCCGACCATCGCTTCGAGACACTCGCACGTGTGGAGACGAAACGGGGGGCCGTGAGTTCCGCGCTGCCGTGGTGGGAGTATCGGTGACTCGCGCCGTGCTCGAACGATCCTCTTTGAGCGGGGGACCCCCGGACCACGCCCTCCGCCGAGCGGAGGTGGACCCGTCGCGACACTACGCGACGTTGACGTTCGTGCGGGGGGCCGTCGTCGCGCTCGGCATCGCCATGCTCTCCGGTCTGCTGGGCATCCTGTACTACATCCCGGCCGTCGCCGACTGGATGCAGCGCGCGGGCCTTCACTTCACGGCCCTGCGGCCGATTCACACCACCTTCGCCGCGGCGTTCGTGTTCCTGGGCGGAGTGGCGGTCGTCCACCGCTGCTTCGAGGACGTCGCCGGACCGATGACGGGCGCCGAGCGGCTGCGCCTTCGGATCCAGGTGGCACTGTGGGCGGCGGCCGGTATGGGGGTGCTGGCCTCTCTCGCGTCCGGCGTGTTCTCGGGGCGCGAGTACATGGGCTTTCACCCGCTCCTGTCGATCCCGATCCTGCTCGGCTGGCTGATGTTCGCCTGGAACTTCCTCGTTCACCTCGGCCCCGACATTCTGCGTCGGCCGGTGTACGTCACGATGTGGGCCGTGGGCGTCTGTCTCTTCGTCTACACCTTCCTCGAGCAGCACGCATGGATACTGCCCGCGGTGTTCTCCGATCCACTCGTCGACACGCGCGTGCAATGGAAGGCCACGGGCACGCTCGTCGGGAGCTTCAATCTCCTCGTGTACGGCAGCTTGTACTACATCGGCGGCAAGCTGAGTGGAGACGATCGTTACGCGCACTCCCGCCTGGCGTATGGGTTGTTTGCGGTCGGTGTTCTGAACTCGTTCACGAACTTCGGGCATCACACCTATCACCTGCCCCAATCCCACACGGTGAAGTGGATCAGTTTCGTGGTCAGCATGACGGAGATCGTCCTCCTGTGCCGAGCGGTCTGGGACATCGCCGCGACCGTGAAGAAGCATCGTGCCTCACCGAGCGGTGCCATCGGGTCGTTCCTGACGGCGGCGAGGTGGTGGACCGGTATCATCCTCGCCACGTCGATCCTGATCTCGATCCCGCCGCTGAACGCACTCATCCACGGGACCCCGGTCGTGATGGGGCACGGCATGGGGGCCGAGATCGGAATCGACGGGATGGTACTGTTCGCCGCGATCTGCTGGATGACCGGAGAACTCGTCCGGCGTCGGGAAGGTGATGCGTCGGTCTTCGACGGAGCATGGATGCGCCGCGCAATCGTCGGGCTCAACCTCGGCGCGGCATGCCTCATCGGGTGGCTGACGTTCTCCGGAGTCCTGATCGGCGTGCGGCGTTACGACGCCCTCGCCCCGCCCCAGTGGCTGACGTCCAGCAATCACTACGTGCTCGCGACGTGCGGTGTGGTGACCGCCTGGTTCCTGGCGAACCTCATCTTCACCTGGGCGCGCCTCCTGTTCGCGCGCAGCGTCCCTGTCGAAAGGCAAACATGAGTGGTGGACGGCATGTCGTGACGGGTGCGTTCGGATTCTCCGGGAAGCACATCACTCGGCGTCTGCTTGCCGCCGACGTCCCGGTCCGGACGCTCACGAACTCACCGAATCGCCGGCATTCCTTCGGCGACCGCGTTGACGTACATCCGCTCTGCTTCGACGACGAGCGCCGATTGGTCGAGGCGCTTCGCGGCGCGGAGACCCTGTACAACACCTATTGGGTGCGGTTCAATCACAAGGACTTCACGCATGTTGGGGCAGTCGAGAACACGCGGCGGCTGTTCGATGCCGCCCGCGTCGCGGGTGTGAAACGCATCGTCCACGTTAGCATCACCAATCCCTCGGAGGACTCGCCGTTCGAGTACTTTTCGGGCAAGGCGAAGCTGGAGAAGGCGTTGCGCGACTCCGGGCTTCCGCACACGATCCTGCGACCGGCGGTGCTGTTCGGCGAGGAGGACATCCTCATCAACAACATCGCCTGGGTGCTTCGGAAGTTCCCGGTATTCGGCGTCTTCGGCGATGGTTCGTACCGGATTCAACCCATCCACGTGGACGACTTCGCCGCCCTTGCCGTCCGCGAGGGCGGTGGCTCCGGCGATCGCGTGATCGACGCCATCGGACCGGAGACGTTCACGTTCCGCGAACTGGTCGAGAAGATCGGCGCGATCATCGGAAGGCGCCGGCCGATCGTCTCGGTGCCGCCGTCGCTCGGGCGCCTCATCGGCTCCGTCACGGGCTGGTTCGTTCGTGACGTCATCATCACCCGCGAGGAGATCGGCGGCTTGATGGCGGACCTGCTGCACACGGACTCCGCTCCGGCGGGGGAGACCAGGCTGACGGATTGGGCGCGCGAGCATCGTGAGACGATCGGGCGCCGGTACGCGAGCGAGCTTGGTCGTCGGCGTGATCGGCAACGCAGCTACGATATGCTGTGAACCGTGCGCCGCTCGGGAGCGAGGAATGATGCGATTGCATCACTTGTCCGCGACGACAGTCTTGCTACGCTCGACTTGGCGGCCTGGCGAAAAGGAGCTGGCGATGAGCGCCGAACTCCGATCGAACTCGTGGTGCAGCCCGATGAGGCTCGCCGTCGCGAGCGTGCCCGTGATGTGCTTCGCCGGAGCGGCCTTCGCACACCTTCGCTGGTTCGTCACCGAAGAGGACGCATCCGCGCGGGAACGCTACGTCATGGACACGACGAGCGTGCTCGTTCTCGTGGGCGCCTTGTGCGTTGTCGCGGTGTTGTGGGTGGTGCAGCGCCAGAGTCGACGGTGGCCGTTTGCCGCTGTGCTCGAGAAGCTCTCGCGCGGTCCCGAGACGCTGGAGTGGAGGCTGATCGCCTTCCTCGGTGGCCTCATGCTGCTCGACAACGTTCGAACCGGTGTCTTCCTGGCTCCCAACCTGGTCCTCCCGGGCCCGACGATCGCGGTTGTCGGCGCCATCGCGCAGGCGCTCCTCGCCGTGATCCTGATCCTCCAGATCTCGTTCGTCGTATCGGGAGTGCTCATCATCGTCGCGCTCCTGCTGGCCGGGATCTACTTCCCGGCGCCGATCCTGCTCGACTACCTGTTCGAGTTCTGCTTCCTCGCCGCGGCGCTCGTTGCGATTGGGCCCCGTCTGAGCGCCATCGATCGGCGGATCTACCGCGCCCTCGAAGTCAACCCTCAGCGATGGGCGCCCCGCGCACTCCCGTTGATCAGGATCGGCGTCGGCCTCACGCTGGTGACTCTGGCGATCCACAACAAGCTGATCTCACCCGGGCTGGCGCTTGCGTTCCTCGCCGAGCACGACTTCAACTTCATGCCGAGGCTGGGTTTCTCGGAGTTCACCGATCTCCACTTCGCCTTCGCCGCCGGCGTCGGCGAACTCGTGCTCGGCATCCTGTTGATCGCGGGAATCGCGACGCGTGCCATCATCTTCATCCTGGCGTGCTTCTTCGTGTCGACGGTGATCGCCCTGGGGCCGATGGAACTGACCGGGCACCTTCCCATCTTCGGTATTGCCATTCTGCTGCTCGTACGCGGATCGGGCCGCCTGCGAGGCGGCCCATCGTCGACTCCCGTGTCGTCCGGATCATCCCTGCGCCCCGGCGTTGCTTCCGAGAGTGCTTGAGCACCGTCACCAATGAACGGCCCCACTTCGAGCACGGTCTTTCTCGGGGCCCTGATTTCCATCATCCTCGTGGCCGGGCCCGCCCACGGCCATCACGTCCTCGGCGTTCCGCACTACGTCACGGACAGCGCCTACCCGGAGCCGATCCTGACGCTGACGGAAACGGTGGGCCGATGGCGCATCGAGCTGGTCCATTCGCCGGGGGCCCCGGAGCCAACCCAGTCCGCGGACATTCGGTTTCGAGTCACGAACGTCGGCGCCGGCAGCGACGTCGTTCCGCCCGTGACCGTCACGGTCCGGCGATTGCACGTCTTCGGCCCGGGTCTCGACGTGCACGGGCCGGATCGTGTCACACCCGAGGAAGGCAGTTACGTCCTGAGCGTCCTGTATCCCACCGAGGGCAACTACATCGTCAAGCTCGCGCTCGTAGAGGCAGGGCAGCGATCTGACCTGGTCTTCCCGGTGGTCGTCGGAACCCCAGGCCGGCCCTGGGTCACGTTGGCGACCTTCGTCATCGGACTCGGTATTCTCCTGATCGTGGTCAGGGCGCTCAAAGTGAAGCGGGCGAGGCGATGCGCGTCGAGCGCGTGAGGGGGAGACTCGGGGTAGTGTTCCCCTGGCTGTTCCTCGCCGCCGTCGTCGTGACCATGGCGCTGGATCAGGTCACCAGCCGGACGTCGGAGCGGCTGCCCTCATTCGATCCGCCCACGGACCGTGCGGTCGTCGATGACGAAGAGAGCCCGGTGGCGATCGACCTGGTCTGCGGCATGACGGTCAGAAGGCGGACGGCGTACGAGCTGGTCGGCGCTGATCGGTCGTATTACTTCTGCACCTCGTTCTGCCGGGACGAGTTCAAGCGGAAGCCCGACCAGTGGCTCGGAGCGATGCCGCGGGCAGGCCACGTGATGCACGGGATCCCCACCTCGGTGTATCAGGCCGGCGTTGCCGTGCTGCTGCTTCTGTCCTTCTTCTCCCTGGAGCTGTTCCCCGCGCGCGGGGCCGGCGGCGCCGAGAAGCTTCCTCGTCGCGTCCTCCAGTCCCGCTGGGACATCACCGGAGAGTTTCTGCGCGGAGTCCTGAAGGCGCCCCTGACCGCGTTCGTGGCGCGCCTGGTCTTCGTGCTCGCGTTCCTGCTGATCATCGTCGCGGGGCTCTTCGGGAACCAGGATCCGTCGGCGAACATCGCGCCGATCCTGACCTGGACGATCTGGTGGGCCGGGCTGATCTTCCTGGTTCTCTTCTTCGGGAAGACGTGGTGTTATGTCTGTCCCTGGGATGCCATCGCCACCTGGACCGAGCGGCTGAGGTTCTGGGGGCCACGCACGTCCGGCGTTGGTCTCGGTCTGAAATGGCCGCGACGCCTGAGGAATATCTGGCCGGCGGTGGCGCTCTTCCTCCTGCTGACGTGGATCGAGCTGGGGATGAGCGTCACGGTCATTCCGAGGGCGACCGCGTGGGTGGCGCTGACGATCCTCGCCCTGGCGATCGTCAGCGCCGTGGTCTTCGAGCGAAAGTCCTTCTGCCGATACGCCTGCCTGGTCGGACGGATCTCGGGTCTGTACTCGATGTTCTCGAGCCTGGAGCTGAGAGCCACGGATCCCGATACCTGCGCTTCCTGCACGACGCTCGACTGCTACCACGGCAACGAGCGCGGGGACGGGTGCCCGACCTTCGAGCTGCCGAAGACGATGCAGCAGAGCACCTACTGCATTCTCTGCGCGGAATGCATGAAGACGTGCCCCCACGACAACATCTCGGTCCGACTGCGCCCCTGGGCATCGGATCTCGTTGCGCAGGCGAAGCCGCGGGCGGATGAAGCGATCCTGGCGCTCATTCTGCTCTCGATGACGTCCTTCCACGGCCTGACGATGACACCCGTCTGGCCGAGATGGACCTACCACGTGCACGAGTGGCTCGGTGGGCCGCCGCTGCTGACGTTCACGGGGATGATGGTCGTGATCATCGCCGCGCCGATCCTGCTGTTCGCGGCGGCGGCACGGATCGCGGCGATCTGGAGCGCGCCGCACACCGGCAGGACCCTCTTCCTGCACTATGCGTACGTGCTCCTTCCGCTCGCCCTCTTCTACCATCTGGCGCACAACGCCGAGCACTTCCTCATCGAGGGTCCCAAGGTCATCGCCCTGTTGTCGGATCCATTCGGCTGGGGCTGGGACCTCTTCGGGACGAGGCAGTGGAGCGCGGCGCCGCTGATCACGCTGGAGGGGCTTTGGGTCCTCCAGGTGACGGCGGTTCTGGTCGGTCACGTCTTCTCGTTGTGGATCTCCGCGCGGACGACACACCGGCTCATCCCGCAGCGCGGGAGAGCCTTCCTGATGCAGCTTCCCGTGCTGTTGGCGATGATCCTGTTCAGCGCGATCAGCCTGTGGCTCCTGAAGCAGCCGATGGAGATGCGGCTCTCGGCGATGTAGGCCGCTGCCGAGCAGGGAAAGGGGCGACGCCGGACTGGGGGACCAGCGGAGGATGTGGCATCACCTCTCAGGGAGGCACGAGTGACGTCACGGCGCGTGCACGCACTCGCCCGTGCAGTGTTCCGACATGCCGGAGTTCTCCTTGACCGCACTCAGGGTCGCCCGGCACTCGCAGTCTTCCGCGTCGAGAAATTCCAAGAAACCGTGTTACGACCACGGTGCTCCGGCAACTCGTGGGGGTGGAACGATCCTCCGAACGGAACGACAAGCCACAAGGAGCAATGCCATGACGACTCCCGCTTCCATCAAGACGGCCGCGACGGTGGCGATGGTCTCCGTCTGCGTTCTCGCGCTCCCGCCCGATGCCCCCGGGCAGGTGCCCGGACCGGCGATCGATCTCAGACCGATCCGGCTCCCGCGGCTGGAGGAGCAGCCGATCATCCTGTCGAGCGAGGAGGAGCCCGAGGACGGCGACTTCGAGGCCGAGTACATCGTCAGGCTCTACGAGGAAGAAGGCTGCAGCAACGCCGACGAGTTCATCGAGTTCAGGGTCTGGCTGGACGAGGGCAGCGGTGAGTACAAGCTGGACGTGGGCTTCCAGAAGAACGACTTCTGGGACAGGCGCATCTCGTCCGTGGGCCCGGACGGCAACGACAACTACCCGGCGGTGTGGTCGCTGTACGCGGACTCCTACTGCAGCGATCATCTCGAGTCCGGCACCGGTGAGAAGGACCAGGTCGATCACAACGACGAGGCTCGATCCTGCCGGGCAAGAGTCTCGTCGAACCGGGACTGGTGCTGGTTCTACGCCTTCGAGGGCAGCAATCAGCGCCACGCATGCATGCCGTTCAAGCTCTACAAGCACGGCAACACCAGCAACGTCGTGCTGGAGCTCAGCTGCCTGGACACGGACTTCTGGAACGACCGCCCCTCGTCGATCGAGACCACGACTCAGGGCGGCGGGACCTGCACGTGGACCTTCTACAAGGACGACAACTACGACGGGCAGTCGATGCAACTCTCCGAGGAGCAAACCGCCGACGATCTCGGGAGCATGGACAACGAGATCACCTCGATCAAGCTGGTCATCGACGACTGAGCGAGCGGGGCTACGACGCGCGCGTCATCTGCCGGTTCGCTTCAGCCCCCGGGCCCCCGGGGGCTTTTGTTCGAGAGCGCCGGAACGGGCACCGTGCTCGTGTCCTTCCGGACTTCCTTGTTCCTGATCGCCGAGAGGATCTTCTCCGGCGTGATCGGGAGATCGGTGATCCAGACCCCGGTGGCGTTGGCGATCGCGTGGGCGACGGCGCCGAGCACGGGCAGGGTCGAGCCTTCGCCGATCTCCTTGGCGCCGAACGGGCCGCGCGGCTCGTAGGAGTCGACGATGCCGCTGAAGATCTCCGGGGCGTCCTTGATCGTCATCATCAGGTAGCCGTGCAGATCGGGGTTGAGCAGTTGTCCGCGCTCGTCGAACTGCACGTCCTCCATGATCGTCTCGCTGGCGCCCATGACGACGGCGCCCTCGACTTGTCCGTGGACGGCCCTGGGGTTGATCGCCGTGCCGCAGTCGTGGTAGTCCGTGAAGCGGTCGAGGGTGACCTTCCCCGTCTCGAGATCCACCGTGACCTCGCACACGGCGCTGCCGAACGAGTAGGCCGGACTGGTCCCGACCGTCGCTCCCTTGTAGTCACCGCCGAGGCCCTCGGGGGGCTTGTAGCAGCCGGTTCCCACGAGCGGTCCCCGGTCGTTGAAGTACTGCCGCGCGACTTCCTCCCAGGGCACGCAACGCGACGCATCGCCGCGGACGTGTATCACGGCGTCGCGGGCCTCGATCTCCGACTCATCGCATCCGAGAAGCGCCGCTGCGTAGGGTTTCATCCGCTCGACCACCGCGCTCGCGGCCCGCGAGACGGCGTGACCGCCCATCAGCGTCACCCGCGACGAGTAGGACCCGAGGTCGATCGGCGAGATGTCGCTGTCCTCGCTGCGCATCCTGATCCGCGACGGCGGGATACCCAGGGACTCGGCGCACATCTGCACGAGCACGGTGTCGCTGCCCTGGCCGATCTCCGCGGCGCCGATCATCAGGACCGCGGCCATGCCGTCCTCGGTGATCTTCACCACCGCGTTGGCGTGCGGAAAGATCGACTTCTTCTGGAACGGCTCCCGCGGCTTCTCGTGCGAGAGCTGGACCTGGCCGCGGTAGATGCAGTACCCCGCGCCGGAGACGAAACCGCCGCAGCCGATGCCGATGCCCTTGCCGGCGGGGAGCCTGCCGTACTTGTCGCTCCAGCCGGACTTCTCCTTGACCGCCTTCAGCGTCGCCCGGTACTCGCAGCTGCCGATGTCGAGGTCGTTGATCGTGATCGTCTCCGGATCCATCGCGTTGCGCTCGCGGATCTCGACGGGATCGATGCCCAGTTCGTCGGCGACCATCCCGAGCAGGCACTCGAAGGCGAACCGCGGCTGGGGAACACCATGGCCGCGCATCGCGCCGCACGCCGGCTTGTTCGTCATGACCCGGTAGCCGTCGTACTGGTACGCGGGCAGGTGGTAGAGCGTCGGGATCATGCTGCCGGCGTAGTACGCGGTGGCCACGCCGAAGCTCGAGTAGGCGCCGCCGTCGAGGTAGATCTCGCTCTTGAACGCCTTGATCTTCCCCTCGCGATCGACACCCAGCTTGAACTTCATGTGCTGCTTGTGGCGGCCGCGGCCGTATCGGAACATCTCCGCCCGCGAGTAGACCATCTTGACCGGTCGTCCGATCTCTCGGCTCAGGAGCGCCGAGCAGATGTCCAGCGGCGTCGTCGCCGCCTTGCCTCCGAAGCCGCCGCCCACCGCCGGGCGGATGACGCGGACGCGGCCCAGCGGAATGTGCAGGACGTGCGCCATCATGTACTGGACGTAATGTGGCACCTGTGTCGACGTGTACAGCACGAGTGTGCCGTCGGCATCCTCCAGCCCATCTCCGGTCCGCTCCCAGGTCGCGATCGACGCGTGGGGCTCCATGGGGCATTGGTAGATGTGGTTGCCGGTGAAGGTCTCCTCGCGAACGAGATACGACTCGGCGAACCCGGCGTCGACGTCGCCGAACACCTGCTCGACATGCGTGTTGATGTTGCCTTCGAACCGATCGTGCACCATTGGTGCGCCGTCGGCCATGGCCTGCATCGGATCGAGCACCGCGGGCAGCTCGTCGAACTCCACCTCGATGAGGGCCACGGCGTGTTCGGCGGTGCGTTCGTCCACGGCGGCCACCGCCGCGATCGGATCGCCGACGTGGCGCACCTTGTCCTTGGCGAGGACGTCCTCGTCGTACCGGGCCGGAGAGACGCCGTGCTTCGTATCGGTGACGTCCTTCCCGGTCAGGATGGCGAGCACGCCCGGCAGCGCGGCCGCCTTCGACGTGTCGATGCGGGTGATGACGCCGTGGGCGATCGGCGAGCCGAGCAGCTTGCCGTGAGCCATGTTCGGCAGGGAGATGTCGGCGGTGTACTGGGCGCGCCCCGTCACCTTGTCGACCGCGTCAACGCGTGGGATCGAGACACCCACCGTGCACGACTTCGTGCTCCTTGTGGACGCGTCGTCAGCGCGCCGCTTCTCGCATGTTCCGTCACTTCGGTAGTTGCCGCAGCGCTGCACGGCCCGCATGATCCCGGCGTAGCCGGTGCAGCGGCACATGTTCCCGGAGAGCGCCTCCTTGATCTCGTCGGGGGCCGGGTCGGGGTTGTCGCGGAGCAGCGCGGTGGCCGCGACGGTCATCCCCGGCGTGCAGAAGCCGCATTGGATCCCGCCCTCGTTCACGAACGACCTCTGCAGGCCGGTCAGCGCGCCGCCGGTGGCCAGGCCCTCGATCGTCGTGATCTGGCGGCCTTCCAGGGTTGCCGCGAGCTGCAGGCACGCGTTCACCGGCGTGCCGTCCACGAGGACCGTGCACGCGCCGCAGTCGCCCACGTCGCAGCCGCGTTTCGTTCCGGTGAGACGCAGGGTGTTGCGGAGCACGTCGAGCAGCGTCTCGAACGGATCGATCGCGATCGTGTGCGCCTGCCCGTTGACGATCAGGGTGTGAACCGAGGTCATGAGTGCGCGCTCTCAATCCGGTGGGCAGCCTTCTGAAGGGCTCGTTTCGCGAGGACCCCGCACAGCTCTCGGCGGAACCGGGCCGAGCCGCGAATGTCGCTGATCGGGTCCGCCGCCCTCATGGCGGCCTCGGCGGCGTCGGCGCACGCCGCCGCGTCGAGCCGACGCCCGATCAGCCCGGCGGCGGCCTCGTCCACCCGCATCGGGATCG
This sequence comes from Planctomycetota bacterium, assembly GCA_024226535.1. Taxonomy (GTDB): domain Bacteria; phylum Planctomycetota; class Phycisphaerae; order Phycisphaerales; family SM1A02; genus JAAELP01. The sequence goes on from JAAELP010000021.1 coordinate 27,822, forward strand.
GGGCCACGGCGCCCATCGACAGGCAGGCCTCCCGGATCGTGCCGGAGTCGTCGAGCACGAGGCTCGCCGCCACCGAGGCGACCGCGATCGAGTTGCCCTCGCGGAGGGCGAACCTCGCGTACGCCGCGCCGAACCGGGCCGGGGGGACGGGCACGGTGATGCGCACCAGGATCTCGTCGTCGTCGGCCAGCGTGCAGCGCGGCCCGGTGAAGAAGTCGGCGAGCGGCACGTCGCGGACGCCGGCCGGCGAGAAGAGACCGACCCGCCCGTTCATGACGGTCAGGATGGGGGGAAGATCCGCGCAGGGGACGGCACTGGCGAGATTGCCGCCGACGGTGGCGACGTTGCGGATGTGGGGGGCTGCCATCCTGCTCGTCGCATCCTTGATCGCCGCGAACGCGCCGGGCAGCGGCGCATCGTTCAGCTCGGTGAGCGTCGCGAGCGAGCCGATGGCGAGGCCGGCCTCGGTCACCTCGATCGATCGCATCCCGCTGATGCGGTTGACGGAGATGAGATGCCGGGCCGCGACGCGAGCCACCTTGAGATCGACGAGGAGATCGGTGCCCCCGGCGAGGTAGCGTGCCGCGGGCGCGTGCCGCCGCATCAGCCCGGCGGCGTCCTCGAGTGTCTCGGGCTGGTGCAGTTCGAGGTCGGGGAGGTACACGGCGAGGATTCCTTCGCGACGGTCAGGCGCCGGGCTCGGCCGGGGCGGCGGCTTCGGCCGCCAGCGCCGGACTGAGGCCGGACAGGAACTGGTTCGTGATCTGGGTCGCGACGGTCCGCGACGATCCGTCGCCATCGGGGCTGTACCAGCGGTAGAGCCAGTTCAGGGTGCCGAAGAGCGCCATGGTGGCGACGTGGAGGTTCACAGGCCAAGCCGGTGGGTTGAGTTGCACGACGTTCTCGATGATCTCGCGAGAGACCGCGTAGTACTCGCGCCGGATCGCGCGGGTCTCCTCGTACGCCTCGCCGCCGAGCGAATCGAGTTCGTGCGAGCAGACCTTCAACTCGGCCATGTGCGCGGCGAAGTACGAGACGTGCTCGTGGATCATCACCCGCAGGCGTTCGACGGGGTCCTCGATGCCGTGGAGCTTCTCGCGAAGGTTGGTCAGGAGCGAGCTGAAGACCCTGAACTGCATCACGAACAGGATCTGCTCCTTGCTCTCGTAGTAGTGGTACAGCCCGGCGAGGCTCAGGTCGGCGGCGCGGGCGATGGCCCGCATCGAGGCCTTCTCGTATCCCACCTGGGCGAAGACGTGCGTGGCGGCCCCGAGGATGTGGTTTCGCCGGCTCTCGAACTTCCCGCGGCCGCTGGGGGCCGAAGGCTCTTCAGAATCGAACGCTTGATCGGTTTTTCGCCAGTCCATGAGCGGTCCCGGGTGAGGGCTCCTGGGGGCGTGCAAAAAGGCTCTCAGAACCCACTATGCCCACTTCCTGCGGTCGAGTCAAGGGCGAGGGGCGATCCGGGCTTGGTTGACAGCCGGGCGGGGGGCGCTGATAATCTCCAGATAAGCCGAACGAACGTTCGTTTGGCCTCGCGCTGTCTCGGGCGCGTTTTCCGGCCCCCGGGGCCACTTCCCGACGGAGTGCCCGTGATGAACCCGACACCGAGCCTGTTCCCGCCTCGTGACCCCGCCTCGTTCGGCTTCGAGGAGGTCGACTACCGGAAGGACGGCTGGGTCGCTCGCATCGCGATCAACAGGCCGCACAACTTCAACGCGTACAGCACGCCGGCCCTGCATGAGCTGGCCACCGCCTTCGAGGATGCATCGTGGGACGACAACGTCGCGGTGGTGGTGTTCACGAGCGCCGGCGATCGCGCCTTCTGCACCGGTGGCGACGTCAAGGAGTACCAGTCCTGCTACACCCAGCGGCCGCGTGACTACTGGAAGTACATGTGCCGCTTCAAGGCGTACATCGAGTCGATCATGAACTGCTCCAAGCCGGTCATCGCCCGCCTCAACGGCATGGCGGTCGGCGGCGGAAACGAGAGCCAACTCGCCTGCGACCTCGGCGTCATGGGCGAGCACGCCTTCATCGCCCAGGTCGGCACCGGCGTCGGCTCGGTGGCCTGCGGCGGATCGACCCAGTGGCTGCCCGTGACGGTCGGCGATCGAACCGCCCGGGGCATCCTCTTCCTGAATCAGCGCTACCAGGCGTTCACGAGCCTCTCGATGGGCCTCGTGAACGCGGTGGTGCCCACCGTCAAGGGGCCCGATGGCGAGTACGTCACACAGTTCACCGACGAGCGGACGTTCCTCGCCGACTGGAACACCGATCCGTGGGACGCGCCGTTCCAGCGGCGTGCCACGCCGACCGAGATCAAGAAGGCGGCGAAGGGGAAGGACGGGTACTCGATCGACCTCTCCCGGCTCGACGAGGTCATCGCCGATCTCTGCGACCAGATCGTGAACAAGTTCTTCGAGTGCACGCGCTACACGAAGGCGCAGGTCAACTACTGGAAGGAATCTTCGTGGCACGGGACCGTCGGGCACGCCCGTGACTGGCTGTCCACGCACTACACGAGCCTCGAGCCGTACGAGGGCATGACGGCCTTCGTCGAGAAGCGGAAGGCCGACTACGTGGGCATGCGCGAACGCGCCGCGGATCCGAACGGATCCAGCGAGTTCCTGTGGGGGCCCTACGCGAATGAATGTTCAGAATGCGGCGCCAAGGGGCTGCCGTCCCACTTCGAGCATTGCGGCAAATGCGGCGCGGCGCTGGCCGCCGTCGTCGCCACCTGACGCGCAACCGGCAGCGGACCGTACATGAACAACGCCTCGCGACGAGCACTGGTGACGGGGGGGTCGAGCGGTATCGGCCGCTGCGTGGCCGAAACGCTCGCCCGTGACGGCTGCGACGTCGGCATCTTCTATCTCGGCGAGCCGGAGGACGCGACCGAGGTCGTCGAGCGGATCGAGTCGTGCGGCCGCCGGAGCTGGGTCCGCATCGGCGACGTGTCGGACTCGCGGCAGGCAGCCGACGCCGTCGAGACGTTCGTTCGGGAGATGGGCTCCCTCGAGGTGCTGGTCAACAACGCCGGCATCTTCCGCGACCAGGTGATCTGGAAGATGACCGACGAGCAGTGGCGCGAGGTCATCGAGGTCGACCTGACGGGCGTCTTCAACTTTTCGCGGGCCGCCGCTTCGATCTTCAAGCGGTGCAACGGCATGGGCGGCATCGGCGCGGGCGCGATCGTCAACATCTCGAGCATCAACGGGCTTCGGGGCAAGTTCGGCCAGACGAACTACGCGGCGGCCAAGGCGGGCGTCATCGGGTTCACGAAGTCGCTGGCGAAGGAGCTCGCGCGGTATGGCGTGACCGTCAACGCCGTCGCACCGGGGATGATCGACACGCCGATCCTCGAGGCGATGCCGGCCGATGCCCTCGCGGAGGCGAGGGCGGAGATTCTCCTGGGACGGATCGGGACGGCCCGCGACGTCGCCGAGGCCGTGGCCTTCCTGTGCGGCGAGCACGCGAGTTTCATCACCGGCGAGGTTCTGAAGGTCGACGGCGGGCAGTACATCTGAAAGGCGGACGCGCGATGAGTCAGCTCGAGTACTTCACAGTCGTACGTTCCGGCGGCGTGGTCACGATCACGATGAACCTGCCGCCGCTGAACGTGCTCGACACTCCGATGATGGCGGAGTTCAACACGCTGCTGGAGCCGCTGGTCGCCGACGACGGTCTCGCGGCGATCGTGATCGCGGCGGAGGGCAAGGCGTTCAGCGCCGGCGTCGACGTGGCGGATCACTCCGCGGACAAGGTTGGCGAGATGATCCGCCTCTTCCACGGCATCTTCCGGAAGCTGGCGATGAGCGATGCCCTGACGGTCGCGGCGGTCCAGGGCGCGGCGCTGGGAGGCGGATGCGAGCTTGCGTGCTTCTGCGACATCGTGCTCGCCTCCGAGAAGGCCAAGTTCGGCCAGCCGGAGGTGCAGGTGGGCGTGTTCCCGCCGGTGGCGGCGGCGGTCTTCCCGTCACGGATCGGCCTGCACAACGCGATCGAGCTCGTCGCGCTCGGAGCGACCATCCGCGCCGACGAAGCGCACCGCATCGGCCTGGTGAACCACGTCTACCCGGTGGACGAGTTCCCCCAACGCGTGGCGGAGTACGTGGACGGAATCCGCAAGCTGTCGCGGCCGGTAGTGCGTCTCGCCAAGAGGGCGACGACGAACGGTTCGCGCCGGCAGGTACTCGCCCACCTCGACATGGCGGAAGAACTCTATCTGAACGACCTGATGAGCCTGTCCGACGCTCACGAGGGCATCGCGGCCTTCATGGAGAAGCGGGCCCCGGAATGGAGCCACGCCTGAGGTCGGCGCACTTCCCGAAGGATTGACAGATGAAAGCAGCAGTGTTTCACGGCGCCGACGCCGGCGGCCTGACGATCGAGGACATTCCCGTTCCACAGGTCGGCCCCGACCAGATCCTGGTCAAGGTGGCCGCGTGCGGCGCATGTCACACCGACCTCCACTACATCGAGCACGGGGTCCCCACGTTCAAGAAGCCGCCGATCGTCCTCGGACACGAGGCCTCCGGCATCGTCGAGGAAGTGGGAGTCGACGTCGACAACGTGAAGGTGGGGCAGCGGGTGCTGATACCCGCCGTGCTCACGTGCGGCAAGTGCCGGTTCTGCCGGATGGGCAAGGAGAACATCTGCAGCGACATGAAGATGCTCGGCAACCACTTCGACGGTGCCTACGCCGAGTATGTCGCCGTACCTTCCAAGGATGTTCTCGACCTGCCCGAGTCGATTCCGCTCGCCGAGGCCTCGATCATCGCCGACGCGCTGTCGACGCCGTATCACGCCGTGAAGAACCGCGCCCGGGTGCGGCCCGGCGATACGGTCGCCGTCTTCGGTTGCGGCGGGGTCGGCATCAACGCCGTCCAGCTTGCCGCGGCGGTCGGCGCCTACGTCATCGCGGTCGACATCAACGATCAGAAGCTCGAGTGGGCCAAGGAGCTCGGGGCGGCGGCGACGATCAACTCGCAGAACGTCGAGCGCGCCAGCAAGGCCATCAAGAAGCTGACCGGGGGCGGCGCCGACATCGCCATGGAGGTGATCGGCAATCCCCGCACGATCGAGGAAGCCTTCGAGAGCGTGCGCGTCGGCGGCCGCCTCTGCGTCGTCGGCTACACGCACGAGGCGATCAGCATCGTCGCCGGAAAGATCATGTTCAAGGAGCTCGAGATCGTCGGCTCGCTCGGTTGCCCTCCCGGCGAGTACGTGCCGCTCATCCGCATGGTCGAGCTCGGCAAGATCGATGTCTCCCGACTCGTCACGCACCGCTTTGCCCTCGACGAGATCCAGGGCGCGTTCGACGTGATGAAGCAGGGCTTGTCGCTCCGCTCGATCGTCATCCCGTAAGCCCGAGGCCCTTTCCCCCGATGACCCGGACGGCCACGAAGCGAGTTCCGATCGAGACGCAGAAGCGGCTCCGAACGCTGATGCGCGAGTACTTCCTCGACCTCGACGCCGCGGCGAAGGACCCGGGGCGTCGTGTGGCGTGGTGCACGTCGGTCGGACCGTGCGAGATCCTCACCGCGTTCGGGTTCGATGTGTTCTTCCCCGAGAATCACGGGGCGCTGCTCGGGGCGCAGAAGGTCAGTCACGAGCTGATTCCGCGGGCGGTGGGAGCCGGCTACTGCCCCGAGTCGTGCTCGTACATGAACAGCGACATCGGCTCCTGTCTCGCCGGCCGGAGTCCGCTCCAGGACATCTACGGCATCGACGGCCCGCCGACGCCGGATCTCCTCGCCTACAACACGAACCAGTGTCGCGAGGTGCAGGACTGGTTCGCCTTCTTCGGCCGCCGGCACGAGGCGACGGTGCTCGGGGTACGTCCGCCTCTGCACCTGGGGGCGGTGGGCCCCGACCACGTTGCGTTCGTCGCGGGACGACTGCGCGACCTCATTGCCCGGATCGAGGAACGGTTCGGTCTCGTGTTCGACGCGGCGAAGCTCGAGGAGACGGTCGCGCGGTCGAGCCGCGCCAGCTCGCTCTGGCGGGAGGTCCTCGAGACCGCACGGTCGCGCCCGGCCCCGATCACGTTCTGGGACGGGCTCATTCACATGGCGCCCGTCATCCTCATGCGCGGCTCGCAGGTCGCCATCGACTACTACGAGGACCTGCTCGCGGAGATGCGCGCCCGCGTCGACGACGGGGTCGCGGCGGTGCCCGGCGAGCAGTTCCGCGTGTACTGGGAGGGCATGCCGGTCTGGCCGAAGATCCGCGAGCTGTCCGAGCGGTTCTTCGATCTGCGGACGGCGGTGGCCGCCAGCACCTACTGCAACTCGTGGGCGTTCGAGCCCTACTCGGGGGGCGATCCCCTCGACTGGATGGCGCGGTCGAGCCTCGAGATCTTCATCAACCGCGACGAGCGGTTCAAGCAGTCGTTCCTCGAGGAGATGTTCGACCGGTTCTCGATCGACGGTGCGATCTTCCACAACGCCCGAACGTGCCCGAACAACACGAACTCGCGCTTCGGCATGGCGCAGCGCCTCCGCGACGAACGGGAGATGCCGGTCCTCGTCATCGACGGTGACCTGGCCGACGTGCGGTTCTTCTCGACCGCCCAGACGATGACGAATATCGAGGCGTTCGTCGAGCAGTTGGAGGGACGACGCCGATGAGCGAGCCCCTCTTCGTCGGGATCGATGCCGGTTCGTCGGCGACCAAGTGCGTCGTCATCGACGAGTCGGGCGCGCTGGCCGGGCACCGGGTGGTGCCGTCGGGCTTCGACTACGCGGCGGCGGCGGAGTCGGCCTTGTCCGGCGCGCTCGAGGCCGTCGGCGGCGATCGGGAGGGGATCACGGGCTGCATCTCCACCGGCTACGGCCGCGAGTGGGTTCCGTTCGCGGATCGTCGCCTCACCGAGATCACCTGCCACGCGCGCGGCGCCCACGAGTGGTACCCGCAGGTGCGCAACATCATCGACATCGGGGGCCAGGACACGAAGGTCATCCGCATCGACGCCCACGGCCAGCTTGCCGACTACCGCATGAACGCCAAGTGCGCGGCGGGCACGGGGACGTTCCTCGAGTCGATCGCCCTCAAGCTCGGGAAGTCGCTCGATCAGCTCGACGAGCTTGCGATGCAGTCGGAGACCCACACGGTCATCAACAGCTACTGCACCGTGTTCGCCGGAACCGAAGTGCTCGAGTGCATCAAGGCCGGCCAGCGCCCCGAGGACATCTCGATGGGGCTCTTCCGGTCGATCGCGTCACGGCTCTTCGAGATGATCGCATCGCACGACGGACCGCTCGCCGCGACCGGAGGCGTGGTGGCCCACTGCCGCGCCATGAGCCGCGCGCTGGCCGAGGTGCTCGAGACCGAGATTCTCCTGCCGCCGCTGCCGCAGCACGCCGGCGCGTACGGGGCGGCTCTGTCAGCCCGCGAGCGGGTGGCGGCGGATCCCATGCAGACGACAGCGCCAGGGGAGGGCAACCCGCGATGCTGATCCCCGGCAGACTCGGTGTTCATCCTCCCGGCGCGCTGGGCGTGGGGTTCTTCATGCACGCGCAGGCGGACAGCCTGATCGGCATGCACGGCGACGGTATCACGGAGACCCTCAAGGAAGCGGGATGCCTGCGTCTGGAGGAGCAGGGCGAACAACGGGTGGTGCCGCTGCGCGGGCGCATCTACGTCAACCTGATGGAGGCGGACGCGAAGGGATCGCTTCCCGAGCTTCTGTTCGTCTGCTGCAACCCGAACCAGCTCGCCGTCTTCACCGGGGAGGTCACGCGATTCCTGGAGAACCTGGCCGAGCGCGGTCGCCTGGGCAGCCCCCGGGCCGTGCGCGAGGGCATGCCGATCCTGCTCATCCTGCCCAACGGCGTCCTCTTCGAGTCCACCCTGAATGACTTCCGGAGCCAGATCGACGAGTCGATCCTGATGGATCGCCTGCCCGGGGTGACGGCCGAGACGCGGGCGGCGATCCTGGATCGGGTGGTGCGCGGGATCTCCCTCCAGGCCGGCGGCCGCCGCGGCGCCGGTCCGGACACGGTCTACCTGCTCGAGCGCAAGGGCGCGCTGCTCTTCGCCGGCGGGGACGGGGACGACAGTGGGCGCATCGCCGAGATCCTCACCGCGCACGGCTACCCGTTCACGCATGTCCAGGGCGTTCCCGCGACGCGGGTGGAGTTCGACAAGGCGATGATCTCCATCGTCCTGAACGTCGGCGGCCTCATTCACATGGTCCGGCCCGACGGAAGCTGCGTCGACCTGCGCATGGGTGACCTGTGCAACGACCCGGACCGGGCCGAGTTCGTCGAGCAGGTGACGCGGGCGGTGTTCGACGTCGGCGTGGCGATCGGGGCCTATCCGCCCGGCACCACGTTCGATTCCGTGTGGGCCGGGCACCTCGCGATCATCCAGAGGAACCGGGGGCACGTCACCAGCTCGGTGAAGGCGTTCAGCGAGGCGCTGGAGCGCGGGCTCGACAGCGTGAGGCTCTTCTCGAACGAGGAGTGGATCCTCACCCCGCTCCGGAGCTACGCCGCGAACGCGGACATGGAGCGGGAAGAGCAACTCTTTCGTGATCTCGCCCATCAGGTCCAGAAGGCCATGGCGCGAGCCATCAAGCACGGCCGGGCCGGCACGCGCGACGGCGGTTGGAGGAGCGGCAACATGAAACTGGCGGCACAGCGCAACATCAGCGTCGATCTGTACGAGGACGGCAAGGACCGTCTGCTGCTGTTGGGGACGTTCCACGACGCCGAGCACCTGATCCGGCTCGAGCTGACGATCAACGTTCCGGACCGGCAGATCACGCGGAGCGAGCTGCACATGATCCGGACACCGTTCCCGGTCTGCTCCGAGGTCGAGGCGGTGGCGCAGCGGCTGGTGGGGCTCCGCGTCGAGCGCGGCGTGCTCGGCGACATCGCCGAGCGGCTGGGGGGCCGCGCCGGGTGCTCGCACATCAGGGAGCTCGCCACGTCCATCGCACATTTCGTCGCCACCTATCTCGTCCGGCTGCGGGCCGGCGTGACGCCGTTCGGCGACGAGTACCTGCGCGAGCCGGCCGAGGATCGATTCCGGCGCACCCACGATCTCCTCGCGGACACCTGCCTGGCGTACTCGCAGCTGACCGCCCTGGGGCTGGACGAGCAGGTCGGCATCCGGCGGATCGGCGAGGAGCACGAGTCTCCGGTGGAGCTCGGCGACCACGAGCCGTCATTCGGCGTGCTGCTGCGCGACCGCGTCGCCCGATGGGGAGACCGGACGTACATCCGCCACCGCGCCGGTGACGAGCAGGTCGGGATCACCTGGCACGACTTCGGCGATCGGGTGACGCGCATCGCCCGCCATCTCATCGAGCAGGATCTCCGGCCCGGCGATCACGTCGCCGTGATCTCGGAGAACCGAGTCGAGATGTACATGCTCGAGCTGGCGGTCATGTCGATCGGCGCCGTCAGCGTTCCGATCTTCGCGGGCTACCCGCCGCCCCTCGTCGGCTACGTGATCCGCCACGCCAGGCCGCGATTCGTGGTGGTCTCGGCAGCGAAGCAGCTTGCGAAGATCGAGCCGAGCCGGCATCCGTTCGTGGAGAAGTACTTCTGCATGGACTCGAGCGACGAGACGGAGACCTGGGGCGCCGTCGACTTCGGCACGCTGCTTCTCGACGGCGGCGCCCCGATCCAGGAGCTGGAGGGTCGAATCGAAGCGGTCCGGCCGGACGACCGGTGCATGATCATGTACACGTCCGGGACGACCGGTCCCCCGAAGGGCGTCTGCCTCTCCAACCGCAACCTGATCTCGCAGCAGAAGGCGATCTCGCTGATCTGGGACATCAACGAGAACGACGTGTTCCTCAGCTTCCTTCCGTGGCACCACAGCTTCGGCGGTCTGTTCGAGCGGTTCATGACCCTCTACAACGGGTGCGAGCTCGGACTGGACGACTCGCTGGGTCGCGATCTCGACCGGCTCATCGACAACTGGGAGCGCTACGGTCCCACGCTCTTCTTCAGCGTGCCGCGCGTGCACGACCTGCTCCAGTCGCGCTGCCGGGTGAGCAAGGCGCTGGCGGACATGGTCTTCGACGGCCGCCTGCGCCTCGTCTTCACGGCCGGGGCTTCGCTGCCGGCGCAGGTCGAGGCGGCCTACCGGGGGCGCGGCGTCCAGGTTCGCGAGGGGTGGGGGCTGACCGAGACCTCGCCGTGCGTCACCGTGACCAGCCCGGAGCGGGAGTGGCGAAGCGGCTACGTCGGGTTCCCGATTCCCGGCGTCGCGATCCGCGTCGACAGCAACCAGGAGATCCTCGTACGCGGCCCCAACGTCATGCAGGGGTATCTCGACGACGAGGACGCCACGTCGCGCGTCATCGACACGGAAGGGTGGTTCCACACGGGCGATCTCGGCGAGTACACCGCGAACGGCGTGCGCATCCTCGGTCGCAAGGACGGAGCGTTCAAGCTGACGACCGGTGAGAAAGTGCACCCGCAGCGGGTCGAGAACACGCTGGTCAACGAATCGCCCTTCATCGGCACGGCCGTCGTGATGGGGAGCGGGAAGGACTTCGTGGCCACCTTGATCTACCCCGACTTCCCGCGGCTGCGTTCCTGGGCGGACGAGCGGGGTTTGAAGAGCACGGTGCTCACCGAGCACCCGGTCGTGCACGAGCTCTTCGCCGACGAGATCGCCCGCGTCAATCCGAGGATCGAAGTCAAGTACCAGCGCATCAAGCGGGCGGTTCTCGCGAGCCGCGAGCCGTCGCTCGAACGCGGCGAGCTGACGCCGTCCGCCAAGGTCGTTCGGCAACGGGTGTTCGATTCGTTCAAGCACGAGATCCACGCGTTGTTCGAGCCGGAGCCACCCGCGGCCGTCATCGAGGTTGCGGAGCAGCAGGTCGGGGAGCAGCAGGTCGCCGAGGAGGTGAGCCGATGAGCGAGAACGGTGTATCCCGATTCGTGATCGCGGGTGGAGCCCGCACGCCGGTCGGCGTGAAGTGCGGGACCCTCAGCCGCTTCGCCCCCGAGGACCTCGCGGTCGAGGCGGCGAACGAGGCCGTTCGGCGCGCCGGCGTGGACGTCGGGAGTATCGACGCGGCGTTCGGGGCGAACGTGTACCAGTTCACCGCCCCGGGCGGGCAGGACATCTACTTCCCGCGGAACGTCGCGCTCCGGTGCGGGCTGCCGACCGAGGTGCCGTCGCTCCTCGTGCAGCGCATCTGCGGCTCGGGCTTCCAGACCGTCGTGAGCGCGCTCCAGCAGATCGCCATGCCGGCGGCGATGGACGACACCCGCGTCGCCCTGTGCTTCGGGGCCGAGACGATGTCGCGGGCGCCGCGGATCCTCCGGGCGCCCCGGCTCTCGGGCGCGCACTTCTGGGAGTTCGGGGAGAACGGCGGGGTCGAGGACACGATCCTCGCCGGCCTGAACCACGACCTCGCCCACACGACCATGATGCTGACGGCGGACGAATACGGCGCCGAACGCGGCGTGACCCGGGCGGAGTGCGACGCCTTCGCCGAGGAGTCCCACGCCCGCGCCCGGCGCGCGAACCGCGAGAGTCATCTCAACGGCGGCACCGCCCTCGAGGGGCTCTTCCCCTTCGAGGCCGACGACCTCGACGGACAGCCGGTCTGTCTCGCTCACGACGAGTGCGTGCGGGACACCACGGCCGACGAACTGTCTCGCTTGCCGGGCATCACGCCCCACGGTCTCGTCACGGCCGGGAACGCAAGCGAGATCAGCGACGGCGCCGCGGCGCTGGTGGTGGCCGACCGCGAGCGCGCCGAGGAACTCGGCCTTCCCACGCGGTTCGAGATCGCGGCGTACGGCATCTCCGGGGTCGAGCCGCGGGTGATGGGACGGGGGCCGGTCCCCGCCATCCGGCAGGCGCTGGACCGGACCGGGCTCGACATCGGAGACATCGGGCTCTGGGAGATCAACGAGGCCTTCGCGGCGCAGGCCATGGGCGCGGTGAGAGAGCTCGGCCTGGACGACGAGAAGGTCAACGTCAACGGGGGCGCGGTCGCCATCGGCCACCCGCTGGCGGCGACCGGCGCGCGGCTCATGGTCGATCTCATGTACGAGATGGATCGGCGCGGCGAGGGATACGGCTGTGCGTCGGCCTGCATCGGAGGCGGGCAGGGCCTGGCCGTCATCATTCGGGATTCTCAACGGTCATGAAGGTACGGGCACGTGTCGGAGCGAGACGATGAAACGAGCATTCAGCTTCGGTGACAAGACGATCGAGACGGCGGTCAGGCGCGTGAACGCCGTCCGCCGCATCGCCGTCATCGGCGCCGGCACGATGGGCCAGGGCATCGCGATCGACCTGCTCCTCAAGACCGACGCGGAGCTCATCCTGATCGACATCGATGACCAGGCGCTGGCGCGTGCGCGGGAGCGGCTCTCCGGCCGGTGGGCGCGCGACGTGAAGGAGTTCCGTCTCCGGCCGGAGGACGCCGAGGCGCTGGAGATGCGCACGACCTTCACGAGCGACTACGGCCTGCTCCCGGGGTGCGACCTCATCTGGGAGGTCGCCACCGAGTCCGAACGCGTGAAGGCGAAGATCTTCTCGCTCATCGAGGAGTCGGTCGATCCCGAGTCGGTCGCGGCGATCTTCTCCAACACCTCCTCGCACACCACGGCTGAGCTGGCCGTACTCTTCAGATCCGAGGCGTTCCGGTGCAGGCTGCTCACGGTGCATGGGTACTACCCCTTCGAGGCGAACCGTCTGATCGACGTGATGAAGGGCAAGTACGCCTCGAGCGAGACTTATGCGTTCGGCGTCGTCTTCGCCGACCAGGTGCTCGAGAAGACCGTCATCGCGCTGCCGCGCGACCACCACGGATACCTGACCGACCCCATCTTCCAGGCGATGGCCGCCATCGTGACGTGGGACGTGAAGAACGCGGGCGACATCGTCACGCGGGGCGGGCTGTGGGACCTGTTCACCGCCAACCCGTTCTCCGTGCTCGACCAGACCGGGCACATGCCGTACACCGAGTCGTCGCACCATCTCGGCGAGGCGCTTCCGGCCGACGACCGGCTCAGCAGCCTGTACCTTCGCGACGGCCGCCATTACCCGGAGTGGATCGCCGGCCTCGAGGCGCGGGGTTTCGGGGGAGTCGGTACGCCGGAGCGGAAGGGCTTCTACGAGTGGAGCGACGACGCGCGGCCGAGCCCGCAGCGCGTCTTCGATGCCGCGAGCGGAGAGTACGTCGCGATCGGCGAGATCTCCCGCAAGGACCACTGGTCCTGGTACGAGGCGGCCGAGCGCGACCGCCGGGCGGGGCGCATCAAGAGCGCCGAGTCCCTGGTGCACGTCGCCAGCGCCGATGACGAGGGGGGGCGGGACTTCAGGCGCTACGTGCTGCCCATCGCGCTCTACGCGCTGGACATGATCCAGGACGGCTACGCCACGCCGGGCCAGATCAACATCGCCACCCGGGCCGGGCTCCGGTTCAAGGTGGGTCTCGTCGAGCTCATCGACGCCCTGATCGCCGATCTCACGGTCGACGGCGTGATCCAGCTCGTCCGGCGGGCCGCCGATGAGAACGCCGACGACCCGCACATGGTCGGGATGCTCGACACCGACGGCGTCGCCGGACCGCGCGAGGGGAAACCCTGCCTGCTCCACGAGATGAAGCACCGGAACATCGACCGGCTGCTCGGCTACGGATACTCGTACCGGACGCCCGTTGCGGAACTCGACCTCGCCAGCGGCACGTACCGCGGGTGTTACCTGGACCTGAAGTTCGTCGAGCCGAACTCGCGTGACCGCGTCGCGAGCATCGTCTTCAACTGCCCGCTGCGCGGCAACGTGTTCAACCACGCCGTGATCGACCAGCTTGGTCATGCCTACCACCGGGCGCTCGACCTGCACCGGCAGGGCCGGTGCGGCGCCGTCCTGTTCACCGCGGCCGGCACCGGCATGCGGATGCTCGGGGCGGATGCCCGCGAGTTCAACCGCGGCTGGTTCGAGCGCGATCGCGGCTACGTGCCGCTCACCGAGGAGCAGGCGGCCGCCTCCAGCAAGAACGCGGTCGGACTGTTCCGCGTCATTCAGCGCAGCCCGCTCGCGTCGATCGGCGTGTTCGGCGAGAAGTGGGGCGGTGGGGCGGAGTTCACCTACTTCCTCGACCTGCGCTACGACATCCGGCAGCACGGATTCGTCTATGACACGCTCGATCGCGTCTCGACGTGGCGGCAGAAGAACACCTACAACCAGCCGGAGCTCGACTACGCCATCCTGCCGGGTTTCGGCGGCCCGGGCGAGCTCAAGCGGCTGGGGATGGGCGACTCGATCGTCTTCGAGCTCTTCGACCAGGGCATGGCCGCCGATCGCGCCTACCAGGTCGGTCTGAGCAACGGCGTCTTCGACGAGGAGCGCGACGGATTGGCGCGCGGGTACGAGCAGGCGCGGCAGTCGGCGAAGGACGCCCCGTACTCCCGGGCGCTGTTCAAGAAGGAGCTCCAGCGCGGTATCGACGACGCGGCCCTCGCCCGCGAGACCGGCGAGACGTTCAACCCGAAGAAGAACCCGTACGTCCGGTCGGGGCTGGTCAAGCTGCTCGACCGCGGCGCTCGCCCCCCGAAGATGGACTATTCGTGCGAGGACACGGATCTTCCGGGATGGCGTTACCCCCCGGCGAACGGCCTCGAAGCCGACGCCGCCGATGAGCAGCCCGACGTGACGAAGACCGCGCAGGAGCCACGATCATGAGCCGTCCCGTCTTCAGCGAATGGCGAGATCAGCCGCTCGAGGAAGCGCTGTACCACTGCCGCGAGCTCGTGGAAGACCCGGGGTATCCCACCGTGAAGCGGTGGCGCGAGGCCGGCGGCAAGGTGGTCGGGCACTTCCAGGTCTACTTCCCCGAGGAGATCGCCCACGCGGCAGGGCTCCTGCCGGTCAAGATACGAGGCACGCCCGTCGAGCCGACGCGGGCCGACTCGCACTTCGGGTCGTACCTCTGTTCGATCATGAAGACGTCGCTCGAGGTCGTCCTGCAAGGGGAGCTCGAACTCGACCTGTTCGTGTCTCATCCGATCTGCGACGCCGCCCGGAACCTCGCCGCGATCTGGGGCCGGAACTTCGACTACCCGTGTCAGATCCTCTACCTGCCGCAGAACCCGAACTCGGCCCACAGCGTCACGTACCTCACCGACGAGTACCGGCGTCTCGCGCGCCTGGTCGAGGAGGTGGCGGGTCGCGCGATCACCGATGACGACCTGCGGCGATCGATCGCCGTGTTCAACGAGAATCGCGCCCTGCTGCGAGAGCTGTACGACATCAAGCGCGAGACGCCGTGGCTCGTGACGGCCGAGGACGCGTACGCCCTGGTCGCCGTCGGCGGCATGGTGCCGCGCGAAGAGCACAACGAGCTGCTGCGGACCGTGCTGCCCGCGATCCGGGCGGGCCGGGCCAAGGAGCAGGACAGGATCCGCGTGGTCTTCGAGGGCGCGTTCTGCGAGCAACCCCCGCTCGACCTCATCCGCATGCTCGGGCGAACATGCTACGTCGTGGACGACGACTTCCTCATCGGGCTGCGCTATCTCCTCGAGGACGTGCCGACGGACGGCGATCCGTGGCACGGCCTGGCCGAGTCGTACATCGAACGATCGTCCTACAGCCCGGTGCAGCACGACCTGAACAAGCCCAAGGAGGAGATGCTCGCGCGGCGGATCGAGACGGCGCGGGCGGACGCGGTCATCGTGGCCGCGGCGAAGATGTGCGAGCCGGGGCTGGAGGAGCAGGTGGCCTACACGCACATGCTCGACGAGAAGGGCATTCCGTATTTCGTCAGCGAGTTCGAAGAGAACATGACATCGTTCGAGCACCTGGAGATGCAGGTCGAGACGTTCCTCGAGAACCTGCTGTTCGCCTGAGCGCGAGGATCAAAGCATGCAAACGGCAACGGAAGACTTGATCGGTAGAGGCAATCGCGACGGCGCGAGGATGTTCCGCGAGTGGTTCGCGGAGCTGTCGGAGACGGCCGAGAACGACCGGCAGGCTGCCTACGTGTTCGTGATGGGGAGCCTGAACGAGATCCTCAAGACGTTCGACCTGCCGGTGGTCTTCCCCGAGATCAACTCGCTCCAGACGGCGATCCGCCGCGTGGCCCACGAGTTCCTCGACGAGGCGGAGGACTACGGCTACTCGCCGGACATCTGCGGGTACGTGAAGGCGGACGTGGCCGTGCAACTGCGCCACGGTGATCACCCGATGGGGCGGATACCGAAGCCCGGCATCGCCGTGCTCACCAACGCCTGCAACACCTACATCAAGTGGGCGGAGATCTGGGAGCGCATGTACGACATGCCGATCGTCACGATCGACGTCCCGGGCAGCCGAGAGGCGACCGGTCAGCCGTGGCCGGGCGATCGCGATTTCGAGGCGGACCGACGATACGTCGAGGCCCAGCTCCGCGAGCTGATCACGACGTGCGAGGAGTTCACCGGCAAGAAGTTCGACATCGACAAGTTCCGCGAGGTGCTCGGCTACGCCAACGTGATGAGCGTCGGATGGAAGAAGATCATCGAGGCCAACCGGAGCCGTCCGGCCGTCTTCAACTCGCTCACGGACGGCGCGATCTTCCTGGGCGTCGCCAACGGCTTCCGCGGGACCAGGGCGGGGGCCGAGTACTTCGACGCCCTCGTCGAGGAGATGGAGCACAAGGTCGCGCACGGCATCGGGACGATGACCGACGAGGAGTACCGGCTCGTCTTCGTGGGCGTTCCCTGCTACCCGATCTTCCGCCGATTCAACGAGCTCTTCACCGAGTGGGGCGGCACCTTCGTGAACTCGACCTACCTCTGGTTCGCCTCCGGCGGCACCAACCTGGGCTACGAGTACGACCTCGATCGGCCGATCGAGAGCCTCGCGGAGGGTCTGCTCATCAGCGTGCGCGACGCCGGAGACAGCATGTTCCACCAGCATCAGGTGCTCAAGACGATGATCGAGGAGTACCAGATCGACGGCGTCGTCTATCACCCCATCAAGAGCTGTCGCACCGTTTCGACGGGCCTCGCCGATTCGCGGCGGGCGCTGGCGCGGGAGACCGACGTGCCCAGCCTCTTCATCGAGTCGGACATGATGGACCGGCGTGTCGTATCGGAAGCGCAGATGAAGAACCGGATCGACGCGTTCTTCGAAGGTCTGGCGTCGCGACGGCAGCTTGCCCGTAGCACATAGAGTGAGGTGACCGATGGCCTATGCCGGAGGCGTCGACGTCGGATCGACGCAAACCAAAGCCGTGATCATCAACGAAGATCAGGAGATCGTGGCCCGCGTTCTAAGGGAAACGGGGGCGAACGTCGTCCACGCCGCGGAACAGTCGTTCGCCGACGCGCTCGATCGATCCGGGATCAAGGACGACGAGGTCGAATACATCATCGGGACCGGCTACGGGCGCTATCGCGTGACATTCGGGAACGCCCAGGTCACCGAGATCAGCTGCCACGGTCGCGGGGCGGTGCACATGTTCCCGGCCACCCGAACCGTCGTCGACATGGGCGGACAGGACACGAAGGCGATCCGGATCGGTGACACCGGGGAGATCGTCGACTTCTGCATGAACGACAAATGCGCAGCCGGCACCGGGCGATTCCTCGGAGCCGCGGCCGCCGCCCTCGATCTTCCCCTCGACGAACTCGGCCCCACGGCGCTCCGGAGCGACCGGCCGGTCCGCATCAGCACGACCTGCACGGTCTTCGCCGAGTCGGAAGTGCTCTCGTGGCTGGGCAAGGGCAAGAAGCTCGAGGACATCCTGTGGGGCGTGCACCAGTCGATCGCGTCGCGTTCCTGCGGCCTCATGCGTCGTGTAGGCCTCGAAGAGCAGATCACGTTCACCGGCGGCGTGACACGGAACGTCGCCATGGTGAAGGCGCTCGAGGAGAAGATTGGCACCACGTTCAACGTCAGCGACGACTCGCACTTCATGGGGGCGATCGGCGCCGCCCTCTTCGCCTTGGATCAGATTCGAGCCAGCCGCCATCCACGCGAGCCCGCGGAGGCCAAGACATGACGATCACCGCCGGAATCGACGTTGGTTCGACCTACACCAAGGCCGTCATCATCAACGACGGTCGCGAGATCCTCGGTCAGCGGATGCGGCCGACGGGATTCAAGCTCGAAGAGGCCTCACGGGGCACGTTCGACGGCGCCCTGGACGACGCCGGCCTCTCGGCAGACGATGTCGAGTACCTCATCGCCACCGGTAGCGGTCGGCACCAGGTCGCTTTCAAGGACGTCCACGTCACCGATCTGACCGCGAGCGCGCGGGGAGCCGCCTTCCTCTTCCCCGGCACACGCACCGTGCTCGACGTGGGCGGGCAGACCATGAAAGCCAGCCGGCTCGACGAGACGGCGAAGGTCAAGTCCTTTCGCCTCAACGACAAGTGCGCCGCCGGCACCGGCGCGTTTCTCGAGAAGACGGCCCGCTACATGGGCTTCACCACCAAGGAGATCGGCCCGCTCATGGCGACGAGCAAGGAGTCGGTGCCGATCTCCGGCGTGTGCGCGGTCTTCGCCGAGTCCGAGGTCATCAACCACCTCTCGCTCGGCACGCCGCCGTCGGACATCATGCAGGGCGCGATCGAGTCGCTGGTCGGCCGCTCGGTCCAGTTGATCAAGCGCGTGAAGGCCCAGCCCGAGTTCACGCTGATCGGCGGCATCCTGCGTTTCGACACGATGGCGGACGCGGTCCGCGAGCAACTGAAGGCGGAGGTCAACGTACCCGAACCGGAGATGGTCCAGTTCGTCGCGGCCCTCGGCGCGGCGATCCTCGGACAGATCCGACTGCGGAAGCTGCGGCAGCAGCCGGTGGTGCCTACGGGCGGGGCCCGGTGACGCGCGAGGAGACGATCGTGGCCGCGGATATCAGAGTGCATCCTCCGTCGGAGCCGGAGCGGGGCCCGCGTGAGGACGGGGAGTTCTCCGTCCGGACCGACCCCGCGCTGCTCGCGCAGGGCTGGACGCGTCGAAACCTCGCGGACCCGGCCCGAGCCGAGGAGACGATCGAGCTGTATCGCTCGCTGGGCTTCGAGGTGAAGGTGGTGCAGCTCACGCCGGCGGACTTCGGCCCCTCGTGCGACGACTGCGCGCCCCTCGTCTGTCGCTCGTATGTTCTGATCTACACCCGAAAACCCGATGACGCCGCCGATCGCGCCCGTGGCGGGCGTCGCGAAGGAGAATCCCATGGAAGCGACGCGATGCCTGCGTGAAGAGCACCAGGTCATCCTGAGAGTGCTCGGTTGCTTCGAGATCGCCCTCCGCGAGGCGAGAGAGGCCGACGCCGTGGACCTGGCGACGTTCGAGAAGTTCGTCGAGTTCTTCCGCGGCTTCGCCGATCGCTGCCACCACTGCAAGGAGGAGGACCGCCTCTTCCCGGTGCTCGTCTCCGCCGGCATTCCGAAAGAGGGCGGGCCGATCGGCTGCATGCTCGCCGAGCACGAGCAGGCCCGCGCGTACGTGGCCTCGATCGCCGAGCGGCTCGAGCCGGCCGCGGGGGGCGACGCGGCGGCGATCCAGTTCGTCCTGGACCAGGGCGAGCTGTACCTCGACCTGCTCCGCGCTCACATCGCCAAGGAGGACAACATCCTGTTCAACATGGCCGACGGCGTGCTCGACGGCCCCGCGGTCGAGGGCCTCGCGCGGGCCTACGGCGAGGAGCAGGCGGCACCGGAGTACTGCCGGAACCTCGAGCGCTGTCGCGCCGTGGCCGGCGAACTGGCCGACCGGTACGGGGTCGGGGCGCCGTAACCGAATCGGGGCAACCGGCGTTTGTTTGAACGACGTGTCCCGGCCGTGAACCGGTTCGTCGAGGCGCTCGTCGTATGCGATCGTGTCGGCCCGAAGCCGGGGACGGGCGCCGGTCCCGGTTATGAGCTCGTGCCGATCAGAGACCTCGGCCTCGCCGCTCGCGAGTTGCCAAACCCCGCGGGAAGCCGCGTAGAAAGCGACAACGCCGCCGAGGTCTCTCGGCGGCGTCGTTCGTGGACCGTGGGGCCAGATGCGTTTGCAACCGACCGGGTAATAGAGCGGGCGCAACCCTCTTACAAACGGCCTCGAAGGGCGCGCAGAGACACATGGGCCGGCTCGATCTCTCGCAAGCTGCAAACACTGACTCGCTGGTTATGGACGGAGGCGAGCGTCTTGACGGAGATGAACATGAGACTGTCGGGCTGCGCTGGAATCATGACGGCTCGGTCTTTCTCGCCCGTTCTCCGCCGCAGGCATGTCGTTTGGGCTTTTGATGTTGTGGGGGGGGAAGCGATACATTGGCACTCGAATGTCCCGGCGGTGAAGCCGGGCGAAGGTCAAATGGGGAATGTCGGCTGAGGTTTGACAGATGAATCCCAGGGCTCTTTTCTCCCGAAGGCTTGTCTTCGTACTGCCATCGCTACTGTTGGCAGCATGTAAGACACCTCAACCTGACGCAAAGGTGAGCCCCCCAACAACTGACGGTGCATCTACCCCGTCATCTGCGACACCTGCACCTCCAATCAACCCCTCACTGGGTGATACCTGGATACGCCCGGCTGATGGGATGGTCATGGTCTACGTTCCGGCTGGTCAGTTCGAAATGGGCTATGGCGATGCCCAGCTGGAAGAGATCCTCCGTATGTGCGGCGATGATTCGCGGGAGTGGTACGAAGTCGAGTATTCCGCGCATACCGTGGCTCTGGATGCTTTCTGGATCGACCAAACCGAGGTCACCAACGCGCAGTTCTGTGAATTCCTGAACAAGCATGGCAACCAGCGTGAAGAGGGAATCAGTTGGCTGGAGCCGGGGGCAGGTCATAGGGGGATGGTGTATGGCCTGATCGATGAGATTGACGGGGTGTTCACTCCCAGAACCGGCTACGAGGACCACCCGGTGATAGAGGTGTCCTGGTATGGAGCAGCGGCCTACAGCGCCTGGGTCAATGGTCGGCTGCCTGCGGAGGCGGAGTGGGAGTACGCCGCCCGCGGTCCGGACGGTTCGCTCTATCCCTGGGGGAATACTTTCGACGGTGAACTGGTGAATTACCGCGATGCCGGTTTCAACTTCACGTCCAGGGGTTTCGAGAGAGATACCGCTTACAACGATGGACACGCGAGTTGGGCGCCGGTAGGAAGCTACCCGGACGGGGCGAGTTGGTGTGGCGCGCTTGATATGGCCGGTAATGTCTGGGAGTGGGTAAACGACTGGTATGACCGCGAGTATTACGCACGTTCGCCGGTGGAGAATCCGCAGGGACCGCTTACAGGGACCATCCGCATTGGTAGAGGTGGATCGTGGTATGACCCGAGATGGCGCATGTGCTCAGGTGAACGAAAGGGGCTTACTCCTTCGTCCTATCGCATGCACTGGATTGGATTTCGGTGTGTCGTTCCAATTGACGTGATCCCCTGAAACCGGTCCAGTCCCGGAGCAGATAGACTCCGATCTGGACCATGGATGGAGGTCAGGTCAAGTACCACGTGGACGTCCACGCGTGTTGGTCGAACTGCCGACCTCGACTGGACAAGCAATCGCGACGTCGAAGCGCCTTGGCTCGACTCCGTATCGGCGTGCGCGCCGGCGACCGAATCCGTGTCCCAGCGGGTCGGACGGCGTCGAGAGAGCGCTTCAGCGCCCGTCTCGGTGCAACACTTCCTCGAGCAGCTCACCGCGAGAGCCGGAGGGCGAGTTGATGCCGAGATACGCGGAGAGCGTCGGCGCGATGTCGTAGGGGGTCACCGGTCGGGCGATTCGTGCGGGGCCGACGCCATGGCCGGCGAAGATGACAGGCACGTGCGTGTCGTAGCGCCATGGCGAGCCGTGCGTGGCGGCGACGCTCAAGCCGTCGAAATCCCTGATGAACACGTGTGGAGCGAAGACGACGTAGATGTCGCCGGAGCGATCGGGGTCATGATTCCGCAGCACGGCGCGGATCTTCCACACGTCGGGCAGATCGCCGCCGAGGAGCGCCCGACTGCTCACGGCGAGATCGATCCCCGGGAAGCTCATCAGTTCCGCGGCGACAGCACGCTCCACCTCTCCCTGGTCGAGGCCGCGCTCTCGAATGACGTCGCGATCGAGGTAGAGATACGGATGGAAGTACGTCTCGATGAGCTCCTCGCCGATTCCGAACCTGGCCTTCAGGGCCTCGAAGGCCGGATCACGGTCGATCGCCTCGGGATCGAAATAGTCGCACTGGATCCCGAGCTCGTTGAGGTACCCCGGCGCCTCCGGGCTCCCGTGATCGGCCGAGAGGACGATGAGCGTACGGTCGAGCCCGACCTGCTCGTCGATGAACCGGAAGAGTTCGGCGAACGTCCGGTCAAGACGTCGCTGATTCTCCTCGGCTTCGAGGCTCGACGGCCCGAACAGGTGATTGATGTAGTCGGTCGCCGAGAAGCTGATGGCCAGGTAGTCCGTGACGTCGTCCTGTCCCAGCCCCTCGTGTTCGAGAAGCGCCTTGGCGAAATCGAGCGTCAGCTCGTCACCGGCCGGGCTGAGGGTGAGGAAGGTCGTGAGGTACTTGCCGTCGCCCGGACCGTAGGAGTGAGGGAACGTGCGTCCCCATCCGGGGAAGTCGGTCTCCCATGAACGGTCATCCGCGTCGCCGAAAAGATACTCCTCCACGTCTCCGACGAGCGTCCACTCGGTGTCTGCGTACCGTTGCGGGTGCTGCGCCGCGTTCCAGACCTCGACCCACTCGGGATAGCGGTCGGCGTAGTAGTCGCTCGTCACGAACGTCCCGGTCGCCTTGGAGAACCAGTAGGCCGTACCCGCGTGGCCCGCCATCGACACGGCACCGCGGTCCTTCACCGACACGCCGAAGACCTTCGCCCTGCCGGCGCTGAAGCTGGCCAGCTCGTCGCCGAACGTCGAGACGCGAATCGCCCGCGGGGAGCGTCCTTCACTGCGCGCCGCGCGCTGTGTCGGGTCGATCTCCTGCGACGCGTCGACCCCGCCGCCGGCGGTCAAGAGCGTGTGCTCCGGATCCTCGATGTTGTACCGGAGGGCACCGGTCTCGCGGTCGAACCAGACGTTCGCGATCATCCCGTGGTCGGCCGGGTAGGCTCCGGTGGCCAGCGAAGCATGGCCAACGATGGTCTCGGTGTTGGCATGCTGGTAGTTGGCGTTGATGTACCGCGTTCCCTCCTCGAGAAGATAGCGCCAGCCGCCTTCGCCGTAATGGCGGGCGAACCGCTGCGGCATGTCCGCCCGCAGAGCGTCCACCGTGATCTGCAGCACGAGACGGGGCGGCTCGGAGTCGGCCGCAGCGCTCGACGACGCTGGGGTCGCCAGCCACGCCACGGCGGCGGCCAGGGCCAGGGGAAGCAAGCGCGAACATATGTCGTCAATCGGCCGGTTCACGGGTACTCTCTCCCGAGTCGCGATCATCACGAATCTGACGTGCTCGCGGCTCCGAACGTCGGCGGCGCAAGTGCTTGATGGATCATTTGCCGCTCGCGGCGTTCTGGATCTGCTCCTGAATCTTCAGCAAGTTGAATGAGCCCGGCGTCTGGCTGGGGGGATACTCATTCAGTGTCTTGAAGAACCTGCCCGCGAGTTGCTGCATCGGAACAATCACATACGGACGATCAAGGCACCAGTCGTTGTACGTGTTCGCATCGATCGAGGCCTTCTCAAACGGGTCACGCCGCAGGTTGAAGAGCTTCGGAATGCGCAGTTCTGTGAAGGGTTCACGCCAGATTTCAAATGCATCAGCGCGATTCTCCAGGAACACAGCCTTCCAGTCGCCGAGTCGAATGGCCACCACCTGGCCGTCGTCGTTGACGTAGAAGAACTCCTTGCGGGGTGATGCCTGGATGTTCTTGCTGGAGGTTCTGTAGGTGTCACCCTTCGCGAAGTACTCGTTCATGTCGTACCCGTCGAGGTGCTGACGGTAGTTTCGACTGATGGCGCGGTAACCGTCGAGCAAATCCTCTTTCAGATCGTCCTTGCCGGCAGCGGCTGCGAACGTGACCATCCAGTCCTCATGCGCGACCAGACCGTTCAGCGTGATACCTGCGGGCCAGTGACCGGGCCAGCGGGCAAACGCGGGCACGCGATACGCACCCTCCCAGTTGCTGTTCTTCTCTTTGCGGAACGGCGTGTAGCCGGCATCCGGCCAGGTGTTGAAGTGCGGGCCGTTGTCGGTCGAGTACATGACGATCGTGTTGTCGGCGACTCCCAGTTCATCGAGCAGGTCGAGCAACTGACCCACGTGCATGTCATGTTCCATCATGCCATCGTGATACTCATCGCCATGCGGGGCTGAGATTCCCTCGATCTCATCCTTCAGATACGTACGGAAGTGCATGCGCGTCCCGTTCCACCAGCAGAACCATGGTTCGCCGGAAGCGTCCATCCGCTTGATGAAGGACTTCGCTGCGGCGACGGTTTCATCATCAATCGTCTCCATGCGCTTCTTCGTGAGCTGGCCGGTGTCCTCCACCTTGTGCATGCCGCTGGCGCTCATGCTCGACTTGATCACACCGCGCGGGCCGTACGTTTCGAAGAACGTCTTGCCGCTGGGCATGACGTAGTCGGTCGGGTAGTCCCGGTTTTCTGGCTCTTCCGACGCATTGAGGTGGTACAGCGGGCCGAGGAACTCATCGAAACCGTGGTTCGTGGGCAAGTGCTCATCGCGGTCGCCGAAGTGGTTCTTGCCGAACTGGCCGGTGTGGTATCCCTGCTCCTTGAGGACGGCGGCGATGGTGATGTCCTGCTCCTGCCAGCCCTCGGCGGCGCCGGGGAGGCCGACCTTCGTCATGCCGGTTCGCAGGGGAATGGTCCCGCCGATGAAAGCGGCGCGGCCCGCAGTGCACGACTGCTGCGCGTAGTAGTCAGTAAACGAAAGACCTTCTTTGGCGATGCGATCGATGCTTGGCGTGTGGTAGGCCATCATGCCGCGGTTGTTGTGACTGATGTTCCACGTGCCGATGTCATCGCCCCAGATCACCAGGATGTTCGGCTTGTCCTGCGCCGCCACGGGCGAGCCGAGCACGGCCGTTAGCAATGCGGCAACGAGCGTCTTCATTCTCTCAGCGTCCTTATCCTGGTATGCGGTGAACTCGACAATGAGGCGACCCCAGTCGCAGACGAGTCAGTCTACTGTCCCGTATCGGGGCCGCAAAGACCGCTATCCCGCCCGGGAAGGTGCGCCTGTACCCATTCCTGAGCCGCGTGGAGGGTGAGCGGCGAGCGCCGCGCCGAGGCTGCCAAAAGGCAGGTCACCGCCAACTCGCGTTCTGGAAGACGGTTGCGCTCGCTATCCGGTCGCAACCCTCACTGTCACGACCTCCCAAGCAGAGACAACCCCCTCATAACCCGGGCGGGCGTCTCGAAGAGAGACAGAGAGACTCTGGCCTCAAATCGGCCCGAAGCGGGGGACGGGCGCCGATCGCGGTTATGACCTCTCGTCGATCAGAGACCGCGCTCCCGCCAACGCCCGCTCGCTGAACCCTTGCGAAACCCCGCGTCCCCAACGACAACGCCGCCGAGGTCTCTCGGCGGCGTTCATCGTGAACCGTGGGGCCGGCGGCGTTTGCCACCGGCCGGGGAATAGAGCGGGCGCAACGCTCTTACAAACGGTCGGGAATGGTGAGTAGAGACACGCGGGCTGGCGCGATCACTTGCAAGGTACAAACACTGACTGGCTGGTTATGAGCAGCGGGACTCGATGTCTCGGATTTGCGCGACAGCCCAGTAGAATGGCGGGGTGACGCTCGACGATGGACATCACGACGCCACCCTCCTGATGATCGCTGCCGCGGAGGGCGACCAGTCGGCCGCCGAGCGCCTTCTGCCCCTGGTCTACCAGCAACTCAGGGCCGCGGCCCAGATGCAGATGGCCGGCGAGCGGGCCGGCCACACCCTCCAGCCGACGGCCCTGGTGCACGAGGCCTTCCTGAAGCTGGTCGGCGACCGCGATCTGCCCTGGCAGAACCGACGGCACTTTTACGCCGCCGCGGCGGAAGCCATGCGGCAGATCCTGCTCGACCATGCCCGGTCCCGGGGACGTCTGAAGCGGGGGGGCGACCGCCGCCGGGAGCCGCTCAGTGTGGCCGACGTGGCCGAATCCTGGAATCTGGACGAGACCGTGAGCCTCGACAACGCCCTGCGTCGCTTGGAGTCACGAGACGCCGGGATCGCCGAGGTCGTGCGCCTGCGGTTCTACGCGGGTCTGAGCATCGAGCAGACCGCTGCGGCGCTCGAAATCTCGCCCGCCACGGTCAAGCGGCGATGGGAGTTCGGCCGGACGTGGCTCTACCGGGAGCTTGGGAAGGATGCAGGCGCATGACGGAACCGTCGGGCAACCTGGAACGAGTGGCGGAGATCCTCGAACGGGCGGCCGGGTTGAGCGGCGCCGCGCGGGCGGCGTACCTGCATGAAGCTTGCGGCGACGACGACGCACTGCGCGCCGAGATCGACTCCATGCTGGCCGCGAAGAACGAGCAGGGAGACTTTCTCGCCGAGCCGACGTGCGCGCTCGCGCTTGGCGCCGATGACGCGACGGTGGCAACGGCGCCTCGCGAGCAGGTCGGCCAGATGATCGGGCGCTACAAGCTGCTGGAGCAGATCGGCGAAGGCGGCTTCGGCACCGTCTGGGCAGCGGAGCAGCGTGAGCCGGTGAAGCGACGGGTGGCCCTGAAGGTCATCAAGCTCGGCATGGACACGAGGCAGGTCATTGCCCGCTTCGAGGCCGAGCGCCAGGCCCTGGCGATGATGGATCACCCGAACATCGCGAAGGTGCTGGACGCGGGGGCGACGGAGACCGGTCGTCCCTACTTCGTCATGGAGCTCGTCAAGGGCGTGCCGATCCTGGAATACTGTGATACGGAGAGGCTGGATACCCGCGGCCGGCTCGATCTCTTCGTGAAGGTGTGCCACGCGATCCAGCACGCCCACCAGAAGGGAGTCATCCACCGGGACATCAAGCCGTCGAACGT
The DNA here is from genome assembly GCA_024226535.1 of Planctomycetota bacterium. Taxonomy (GTDB): domain Bacteria; phylum Planctomycetota; class Phycisphaerae; order Phycisphaerales; family SM1A02; genus JAAELP01. The sequence continues at coordinate 54,705 of JAAELP010000021.1, forward strand.
GCTGATCACGCTGCACGACGGCGTGCCGGTGCCGAAGGTGATCGACTTCGGCATCGCGAAGGCGACGAACGCGGAACTCACGGAGAAGACGCTCTACACACAGCACCGCCAGATGGTGGGCACGCCGGCGTACATGTCGCCCGAGCAGGCGGAGATGAGCGGGCTCGACATCGACACCCGCAGCGACGTCTACGCGCTGGGGGTGTTGTTGTACGAACTGCTCACGGGCACCACGCCATTCGATACCGGGACGCTCATGCAGGCGGGCCTTGCGGAGATGATGCGCATCATCCGCGAGGAAGAGCCGCACAAGCCGTCGACGCGACTGTCCTCCCTGGGCGACACCGGCTCGCATACCGCGGAACAGCGCCGCGTTGACCTGAAGAAGCTCAACCTCCTTCTCCGTGGTGATCTCGACTGGATCGTCATGAAGTGCCTGGAGAAGGATCGCACGCGCCGCTACGAGACAGCCAACGGCCTGGCCGCGGACATCCAGCGTCACCTGAACGACGAGCCCGTGAGCGCCGGCCCGCCGAGTGCGAGATACAGACTTGGGAAGCTCGTCAAGCGCAACCGGGCCAGCGTGATCGCGGTGACAGTCGTTGCTGTCGTTCTGGTGCTGGGCGTCGCGGGCACGACCGCCGGCATGCTTCGGGCACGCTCTGCCGAGCGGGGAATGGAGCGCGAACTGACCCGGGCCACCGAGGTGAAGCGGCTCATCATCGAGATGCTGGGGAGCATCAATCCGGAGATTGCCCAAGATCAGGACGCGGTGCTGCTCAAGGGCATCCTCGACGACACGGCTCAGCGGCTGTCACAAGGTGAGATCGAGGATGAGCTGATCGCCGCCGAGCTGCATCACGTCATCGGCATGGCCTACCGGGACATCGGTTCGTGGGATCTCGCCGAGCAGCACATTCCCGCGGCCTTGGAGATTCGCGAGCGCTCGCTTGGCGCGGATGATCCGGCCACGCTGCAGTCCGCCCACGAATCGGCGGTGCTCCAACTGTTCCTGGGCCGTGTCGGTGAAGCGGAGGCGCTGGCGGTCAGCAATCTGGAGCGCCGTCAACGCGAGCTGGGGCCCGAGCACTCGGGGACACTCGAGTCGGTGGAACTCTACGCCCTCATCGCCGGATATGCCGGGCGGTCCGACGAAGCGGAGGAACTCCTTCTCAGGACGCTGGAGACTCGAAAGCGCGTGCTCGGACCCGAGCACCGGGACACGCTGGAGTCCATGAGTCACCTTGGCCTCTTGTACTTGCGTACGGGCCGGCTGGAAGAAGCCGAGCCGATACTGCGTGAGTCACTCGAGGCCCGAAGACGTGTGCTGGGCGCGGCTCACCCCGACGTGCTTCCGTCCAGGGGCAATCTGGCCGAGGTGTACGAGAAGCAGGGGCGGTACGAGGAGGCCATCGCGCTCCGGACCGAGCTGGTGGACGTCATGGGGCGGGTCCTGGGCGAGCAGCACCCCTACACCCTGCGCAACATGTCGATCGTGGTTCGGATCTACAACAAGGCGAAGCGCTTCGACGACGTCTGTTCGGCCCTGGAGACCGAGCTGGCCGCACGACGAGTCGCTCAGGGTTGGCGGCACCGCCGGACGTTGCTCACGATGCGAACGCTGGGCCGGTCGTACACGAGGGTCGGACGTCACGATGACGCGCTGGCGCTGTATCGCGAGGCGCTCGCAGAGCTTCCGAGCGCTTCCGACGATGCGAAGGCCTCGTCGTTCGAGTTGTACACCGTGAGTTGGCTGCTCACACGCGATACTGGCGACTTGCAGGATCCTGTACGGGCCATCGAGTTTGCTGGACGAGCAGTCGACGTGGCGCAGGCACAAGACCCCGGTGACATCCACCGAATGCTCGATGTGCTGGCCCTGGCCCAGCACCAATCCGGCGATCATGCCCGGGCCATCGAGACCCAGAAGCGCGCGATCGCGAGTATTCCCCCACGGGCAGGTCCGAGCATCCGGGCCGCGTACGAGCGCGACCTTCGCACGTACGAAGCAGCGCTGGGCGAGAACGGTGATCAGCCCGACGGCTGAGCGACCGTTCCATGAGCGCACCAGCAGATCCTGACGGAATCTGGGGCTTCTCTCCTTCTTCTTGAGCTTGTTCCGCCTCGAACGTCGCTTGGCGGTGAGAGGCGGCTGGTATGCCGGATTCAGAGTCGAATCGACCTGTCCGCTTCCTGGCATCATCGACGGAAGGGACAGTCATGAAGTCTCGATCGAATGCAGCCTCGTGCGCCACGGCGTATGACGCCGCGACTCGGGTCTGGTGCGTCGGCCCTGCCATCCTCATGGCGGTGGCGTCTTCATCGTCGGCCGACATCATCGACATCCCGGCCCATCAACCGACGATTCAGGCGGGTATCGAGGCAGCCGTCGACGGCGACGACGTCGTAGTTGCCCCGGGAACGTATCCCGAGAATGTCAACTTCAACGGCAAGGCGATTACCGTACGTAGCGTCGACCCGAATGACCCGGCCGTCGTGGCCAGCACGATCATCGACGCCGGCGGGAGCGGCAGCGTGGTTACCTGCACCAGCGACGAGCGTCCCGACACGACCCTGTGGGGCCTGACGCTCACCGGAGGGACGGGAACGTACGACGACGTTGTGGGAGTGAGTGCAGGCGGCGGGATGTACATCGTCGGCAGCAGTCCGACGGTGATCAACTGCATATTCACGGACAACACTGCCGAAATCGGCGGCGGGATGTACAACGACTTCGGCAGCCCGACGGTGACCGACAGCACGTTCAGCGGGAATTGGGTGTGTGGAGCTGGCGGCGGAATGTTCGATGGTGCCGGCGCGACGGTGACCAACTGCACGTTCACCGACAATGCGGCCTTCCAAGGTGGCGGGTTGTACGGCGGCAACGTGGTGACCAACTGCACGTTCAGCGGGAACACGGCTTCCGAAGGCGGCGGGATCGGCACCTGCGGAACAGTGATCAACTGTGTCTTCACCGACAACTGGGCCGACTATGGTGGCGGAATGCACGGTTGCGGGACGCTGACAGACTGCACGTTCAGCGGCAACCTGGCCGCCAACGGTCGCGCCGTCGCGCTGATTGACACTTGGCCATGGCCGCCAGTTGACCTGACCCTGGCCAACTGCATCCTGTGGGACGGCGGCGACGAGATCTGGGCCGTCTACGGGACGGTCACCGTCAGCTACAGCAACGTCCAGGGCAGTTTTCCGGGGGCAGGCAACATCGATGTCGATCCTCGCTTCGTCGATCGCGCGGGCGGCGACCTGCGATTGCAGCCCGGTTCGCCGTGCATTGACGCCGGCGACAACCTCGCGGTGCCGGCCGGGATCATCACCGATCTCGAAGGCAACCCGCGTTTCGCACACGATTCCTGCACGCTCGACACCGGGCGTCCGGACGGCACGAACCCGCCGGTCGACATGGGCGCGTACGAGTACCAGCCGGCATGCCCCGCGGATCTCGGTTGCAGCGGCGGGGTCGACTTCGGCGACCTGCTCGCGATCCTCGCCGCGTGGGGTTCGTGCGCAGGCTGCCCCGAGGACCTGGACAACGACGACGCGGTCGGCTTCGGCGAACTTCTCGTCGTGCTCTCGAGCTGGGGACGGTGCCCGTGAGCGCGTCCGTAGCGATCGAGCCGCATCGCCGCCTGCCTCGCGGGGCGTGACGGTCAGGACCTGGTTCATGCGGCAAGGTTCTGCACGGGCGTTTTCGAGAAACGATCCGTGCACCAGCGGGTCAGGCGGCATGGAGAGACAAGAGAGACTTCGCGCGTCCGAGTTCGACGTCAGCCTGCCGCAGCTTGTTGGTGATCTCTTCCGCTTTGTGTCGCCGTCCAGGCATGCCCAGGTCCTCCTTGATCCGCGGTCCAGAGTATCACTGGATGCGGATCGGGTCCTGGGGGGAAAGCCAGTGCCATCTGGTCCTTTGGTGCTCCCATTCATGGTGCCGCACTATCACTCTGCCCCCCGCGCCCCGGCAAGCTCAGACACGCCCCGCGCCGCCAACCCAACCCCACCCCACCGCGCACGAAGACGGCCAGCCCTAATCGGCTGGCCGCAATCGAGTTGCCGTGAATAGCTGGCGCAGGATTCGAACCTGCGACCGCCGGGCTATGATCTGCCCGTCTTGTCGTTCACTGTCATCCACCAGTTCGTGAACCGGAGCCGACCGACATGTCCAGGACGCTCGACGTTGCCATCATCGGGGCGGGGATCATGGGTTGCAGCTGCGCCTACGAGCTGGCGCGGCGGGGGCTGAAGGTGGGCGTGCTCGAGAAGGACACGATCGGAGCGGGCTCCACCGGCAAGTCGTCGGCCCTCATCCGCCAGCATTACTCGAACGACCTGACCGCCCGCATGGCGCTGCACAGCCTGCGGGCGTTCGAGAACATGGAAGAGGAGTTGGGCTCCGACGGCGGCTTTACGCGGGTCGGGTTCATCGCCGTGACGTCGGCCAAGGACCACGCGGGGCTGGAGGCGAACGTGGCCCTGCAGCATCGGGTCGGTATCCACTCCGAGCTGCTCGCGCCCGACGCGTTGCGCGAGATCATGCCGCACATCGAGACCTCCGATCTCGTCGCCGCCGCCTACGAGCCGGAGGCGGGCTACGCGGATCCGAATCTCACCGTCAACGCCTACGCCGACGCGGCGCGCCGGCACGGTGCCGTGATCCAACTGAACACCCCGGTGACGGACGTTCGCTTCTCGGGGGACCGGGTGGCCGGCGTGGACACGCCCGACGAGCGCTACGACGCCCCGCTGGTGCTGAACTGCGCCGGCCCGTGGAGCGCGCAGGTGGCGCGCCGGGCCGGGGTCGAGCTGCCCGTCAACGCGTGCCGCGCGCAGGTCGCGTTCCTCCAGCGCCCGGAGGGGCACGAAGCGCCGCACCCGGCCGTCGCCGACTTCATCCACGCCACCTACTTCCGGCCCGAGACCGGCAACATCACCCTCGCCGGTCTCATCGATCCGGCCGAAGCCGACGCCGTGGTCGACCCGGACGACTACAACGAGCTGCACGACGACGAGTTCATGCTGGACGTCGGCGAGCGGGTCAGTCGGCGCTACCCCGCCCTGTGGGAGAGCCGGGCCGCCGGGGGGTACGCCTCGCTCTACGCGATCACCCCCGACTGGCATCCGATCGTGGACGAGGTGCCGGCCGGCAGCGGCTTCTTCGCGTGCACCGGGTTCAGCGGGCACGGTTTCAAGCTCGGCCCCGCGGTGGCGGTGATGGTCGCCGATCTGCTCACGCGGGTCGCCGACCCGGAGTTCTCGCCGCACCTCTTCCGCCTCGCCCGCTACGCGGAGAACGACGCGGTGCAGGGGCAGTACGAGTACAGCATCGCCGGCTGATCGCCGAGATTAGAACGCAGCGTGCCCTGTCAGCTCGCGGCCGACCACCAGTTCGTGAATCGTCTCGGTGCCCTCGTAGGTGATCACGCTCTCGAGGTTGAGCATGTGGCGGATGGGGCAGAACTCGACGCTGATGCCGCTGGCCCCGAGCAGATCCCGGGCATCGCGCGCGACGTCCAGCGCCATGCGGACGTTGTTCCACTTCGCCATCGAGACCTGGCTGTGGTGCATCGTCCCCGCGTCCTTCATTCGGCCGAGCTGGAGCGCCAGCAGTTGCGCGGTGGTGATCCGGCGGCTCATGTCGGCGAGGCGCCGCTGGATCGTCTGCGTGTGCGCGAGGGGGCGGCCGAACAGCTCGCGCACCTTGGCGTACTCCAGGACCTCCGAGAAGCACGCGAGCGCGGAGCCGATCGCTCCCCACGCGATGCCGTAACGGGCCTGGGTGAGGCAGCTCAGCGGCCCCTTCAGGCCGCGTACATTCGGCAACACGTTCGCATCGGGGACACGGACGTCGTCGAAGAACAGCTCGGACGTGATCGACGCGCGGAGCGAGAACTTGTGCCCGATGTCACGGGTCGTGTAGCCGGGCATGTCCTTCTCGACGAGGAATCCGCGGATCCCGTCGTCGGTGTCCGCCCACACCACCGCGAGATCGGCGACGGTTCCGTTCGTGATCCACATCTTCGCCCCGTTGAGGATCCAGTCGTCGCCGTCGCGGCGGGCGTTCGTCTTCATGTTGCCGGGATCGGATCCGCCGTCGGGCTCGGTCAGGCCGAAGCAGCCGAGGACCTCGCCGCGCGCCATCGCGGGGAGCCAGCGCTGCTTCTGCTCCTCGTTGCCGAACGCCATGATCGGGTACATGCAGAGACTGCCCTGCACGGACACGAAGCTGCGGATCCCGGCGTCACCGCGCTCCAGCTCCTGGCAGACGAGTCCGTAGCACACGTGGCTGAGGCCCCCGCACTCGTACCCTTCGATGTTGCAGCCGAGCAGGCCCATCTCCGCGATCTCGCCCATCAGCTCCGTCGGGAACCGCGCCTCCTCGAACGCGTCGGCGACGATCGGCAGCACGCGATCATCGACGAATCGCCCGACGGCGTCCTGGATGGCCCGCTCGTCTTCGTCGAGCAGGCTGCGCACCGCGTAGAAGTCCGTGGTCTGCGGTGATTCAACGGCGCAGGAGGTGTTGACGGTCATGTGGCATCCCCTATTGCTGAGGGGCAGTCTACGCGGGTTCTCTCCCATCGTCCGGAGCCGGGGCCCCTTCGCGATCTCGTGGCCGACCGCGTTGGCGGGAGCGGGCCGTTGGCATGCTGACGCATGTAACAAATCAGCGTCTCGTGCGTAACACTGGTGGTCTGAGTCCGGCGTTGGTCGCCATCTCGCCAGGCTTCGTCGCGGGCTGCGTGGCCGCTCGTCGGCGTAGCTATGCCGCGCCCCGATCGGCTCGGGTGGGTGCCCGGCCGGCCTGAACCTCGGAAGCTTCAGAGGAAGCCAGATGACAATCCACAAGTTCTTCCATGGGTGGCCCACGCTGGTCGTGGTCCTCGCGATATCGCTGTCGCTGCTCTGTCCGCTCGGTGATGCCGTGGCGCAGGATTCCGATGATGCGAAGGAGCCGCCGTCCACGGAGCAGAGCATCTACATCCCGTACAAGAAGCTGCGCGAGGTCTTCGAGCGCGAGGGACGCGGTGTCTTCCTCCCCTACGAGGAGTTCCAGGCACTCTGGCGCGCGGCACATGAGCGCACGGGGCCGGATGACGCCGACGAGCCGCCGGTGGACGCCCTCATCACCGAGACCAGCAACGAAGCGACGGTCAGACACGACGTCGTCACCGTGAACGCGACGGTGCACATCGAGTTGCTCCGAGACGGTTGGAACGAGGTACCGTTGCGTCTGGACGATGCGGCGATCACCGGGGCCACCATCGACGACGAGCCGGCCCGTCTTCTGTTCACGGCGGGACGCGGTTACTCGCTGCTGTACGAGAAGGCCGAGGCCGCGCCGGTCGCGCTCGAGCTGAAGCTCACCTACGCCAAGTCGTACAACCGCGCACCCGGCCGCAACTCCGTGTCGTTCAACGCTCCCCAGGCTCCGATCAGCCGCTGGCGCGTGGCGATCCCGGAGGAGGGCGTCAAGGTCAACCTGCGCCCCTTGATCGCTGCGACGGACGTGCCCGCGCAGACGGAGCCGGACCTGGAAGGCGACTGGTCCGTGGTTCTCGCCTTCGTGGGCGCCGCGCCCTCGGTCGGTATCGACTGGACCCCCAAGTCCGAGGGCGCGACAGGGCTCGGCGCCCTGGCCGACGTCGTCTCCGAGCAGCGGGTGTGGATCGACGAGGGCGTGGCCCGGACGCGCGTCGACCTGGCCTACGAGATCAGCCGCACCGAGCTGCCCGCCCTCACCATCGAGGTGCCGGTGGGCGAGAAGGTCGTGGACGTGTCGGACGCAAACGTCCGTCAATGGTCCGTCGAGCGTTTCGAGCAGCGCGAGCCGCCGGTGCAGGTGATCACGATCGAGCTGTTCGAGCCGATCAAGGGACAGCAGAAGGTCCGCGTGGAACTCGAACGCTTCACATCCGAGGCATCCGAGATCCAGCTCTCCGTGCCCGTCGTCCGCGCGCTCGAGGCGGCGCGCCAACAGGGCGTGGTCGTCGTGAGATCGGCCGCGGCGCTGGCCGCTCAGGTGCGCCGATCCACCGGGCTCATCCAGGTCGATTCCGGAGAGTTGCCACCGTCGCTGGCATCCAGCCCCTGGGATTTCTCCTACCGCTACTCGAGCGTCCCGTTCGACCTCGCCCTCGACGTCGAGAAGATCAAACCGTCCATCACGGCCGAGGCGCTCGTGTCCGCGCGGCTGAGTCCCGAGCGGTTGTCCCTGGACTACCTGGTGGTGTACGACGTCCGTCGCGCCGGCGTATTCGAGCTGGACTTGGAGGTGCCGGCCGGCTATGACGTCAGGCAGGTCAGCGGCCGCGCCGCTCCCGGCGCCACCGCGGTCGAAGTCGATGCCCACCATCTGTCCGGCGACGATGAGACGCACCTGACCGTCAGCCTCTCCCGCAAGGCGATGGGGAAGGTCGCGCTCCGAATGCTGCTCGTTCGTTCGCTCGACCACGCCGAGTTGATCACTCCCAGCGAGGCGTCGGCGGAGATCGAGTTGCTGGTGCCTCGCGTGACCGGCGCTTCGATCAAGCGCGAGAGCGGGCGGCTCGTCGTCTTCGCGCCGGAGAGCCTGCGTGTCAACCCGAAGACGACCAACGGGCTGCGAAGCGTCTCGCCGACGGAGGCCCTCCAGGGCATGGTGGCCGATCCGAGCCAACGCAAGGTCGAGCAGAGAGCGATGCTTGCGTACGTGTACGCGCAGGATCCGGCCTCGTTGACGCTGGCCGTGCAGCGACGACGGCCGTACGTGACCGTGAGCCAGCTCCTGGCCACGACGATCGAACCCGGGCTCGTCAGGTACGACGCCACGCTCTTCGTCGACGTGAAGTACAGCGGGATCAAGTCGCTGCGACTCGATGTCCCCGCCGAGGTGTCCGGTGACCTTCGCAACACGACGGCGGGGGTCCGCGACGAGGTCATCACGCCGGCGCCGGATGACGTCGAGCCCGGATACGTTGCCTGGCGCTTCACCGGCGATCGCGAGTTCGTGGGACAGCGCCAGCTCACCTTGACCTGGGAACGCCCGCTCGAAGACCTCGATGTCGGCAAGAGCGTCGATCTCGTCGTTCCCCGCCTCGTGCCGGTCGCCGTCGACCGCGCCTGGGGCCAGGTCGTCATCATCAAGTCCGAAACCGTCGACGTGCACGAGTCCGGCGAGCCGAGCGGCGTGCGCGGCATCGATCCGCAGCACGATCTCATGCCGTCCGTCTCCTTCCCCAACGCGGCGCGGGCGTTCGAGTTCCAGGACGAATGGGCGCTCACGATCACCGCGACGCACTACGAACTGGAGGAAGTCAAGCGCACGAGCATCGAGCGTGCCCTGATGCGGATGGTCCAGACGCGAAGCGGCCAGGTGACGGTCCAGGCGTTGTACCGGATGCGCAGCGCGCGTCAGCGGCTCGCGGTGACGCTTCCCGACGGCGTCGAGTTCGATACGCAACCGCTGCGGATCAACGGCGCCGCGGCGACGCTCGAGCGCGGCAAGCCGGGGGAGTACTTCATCCCGCTCCCGGGCGTCGGACCCAAGGAAGCGTTCCTCCTGGAGCTGCGATACGTCCGGAGCGATCCGGCTCTCCCGTTCGAGGCGCCGGTCTTTCCCGATGAGCCGGCGGCGCAGCGCGCGTACAGCTCGGTGCACCTGCCGCGGAACCTGGATCTGATCGGGACACCGGGCCCCTGGAACCCGGACATGAGCTGGCGCGAGGACGGCTGGCTCGATTGGCGCCCCGTGCCGCGTCTCTCGGATCGTGAGCTGATCAACTGGGTGAGCGAAGGCGTCAACATCGCGGGCGATCCGGCGTCCGGGCTCCAGGCCGACGGCCGGGCGTATCTCTTCACGACGCTGCGTCCCGCCGCCGGCGCGGATGCGACGCTCGCGCCGAAGACGATCAACCGAACGCTTCTGAGCGTGCTCGTGTTCGGCATCATCGTCGGCCTGGGTCTGGTCCTGGCTCGCGCCCGCGCCTCGTGGCGGGTCGTGGCCGTCGGGCTGCTGGTCGTGGTGCTCGTCATCGCCGGCGTGTTCCTCCCGACGCTCTCGCTTCAGATCATGGACCGCGGGCTGCTCGCGGCGGTCGTGATCGTCGCGGTGCTGTGGACGGCGCACTACCTGGTCCGCGTGCGGCCGAACGACCCGCTCGTGATCGCGCGCAGGGAGGCGAAGATCGAAGCCGCCCGCGCGAAGAAGGCCGCGGCCCTGATGGCGATGACGCCTGCCTCGCCGGTCGGCACCGGACCGTTGCCGCCGACGCCCGGCGGCGCCGGCTCGGATTCCGAGGAAGGAGCGTCGAACGATGGTTGACCCGCGAATCCTCCTCACCGTGCTCCTCGCGTTCACCACGGTCCTCGCCGGTCCCCGAACCGCGTCGTCGCATACGACCGCGCCGAGCGGAGACGACCCACCGGCCCGCGAGCTGCTCGTGCCCCTCGACGATCTCAACGTACTCCTGGAAGGTCCGACGCGACGCGTCCTGCTGCCCCGGCGCGAGTACGAAGCGCTGCTCGCCGAGGCGACGAGGGATCCCGTGCTCCGCCCGCCCCGCAGCGCAGCGGTCATCTCCGCAACCTACTCGGCGGTGCTCTCCGAGCAACGGGCCCGGATCGACGGAACGCTCCGGATCGACGTGCTCGAATCAGGTCTGCACGCGCTGGGCCTCGACCTCGGTGGCGTTGGACTCCGGCGCGCCACGCTGGACGGCAAGGACGCCCCGATCGGCCGCAGCGACGACGGACGGCTCGTGCTCTTCGTCGGCGGTGTCGGTCGTCATCGTCTTGCCCTGGAGCTGGTCGCGCCCGTCGCCACCGATTCGGCGCGGCAGGTGCTCGACGTCCGGGTGCCGACCCCGGCCGCGACCCGGTTCTCGATGATCGTGCCCGGCGACGTCGAAGCGGAGCGCACCGCCGTCGACGCGCTCGTCGGGGTGGCGGGCATCTCCGATCGCGTCTTCGACGAGAAGGAACTGGTGACGCGTTTCGAGCTGGTCCCGCGGCGTGATCAGCGTGTGACGCTCGTGATGACGCTCAACAGCAGGCTGAAGCGCACGGAGCGTCTCGTCGTCTCGCGCAGCGTCATGGTCTCGGAGGTGACCCGGGGACGGGAGCGGCTGCACGCGACGATCTCGCTCGCGGTCCTGCACCGGGCCGTCGACGAGTTCTGCTTCCGCGTGCCGGACGGTTTCGAGATGACGGAGGTCAACTCACCGCACCTGGCGCGATGGACAGTGGTGCCCGACGGCGGCGCCCGCGCCACGCTCGTCGTCAAGCTGCGTGAACCGACGACGGAGACGGTCGTGATCTCCGCCACGGCCCAGCGCAACGATGCGCGTCTCGAGCAGTGGTCGATGCCCGTCCTCGAACCGCTCGAAACGGCGGGACAGACGGCGCTGCTCGGACTGCTGATCGAAGACCGGCTCCGTGTTCAGTCGATCGTCGATCGCGGGCTTGCGCCGGTGGACGTGGCCGTCCTCGCCGCGGCACTGCCGCCGACGCTCCTCGCGCGGTCGGCCGGCACCGTGACCCACGACACACTGCGCCCGGTTGCGGCGTACTACGCACCGGACGCCAGCGGGTTCGAGATCGACGCGACGTTCGAGTACATGCCCGCCGAGCTGCGGGCGAGGACGAACGTTCTCCTGACGCTGAGCCGGACCGAGCACGAGGTCCTCGGGGGCTTCGCCCTCGCGCCGCGGCAGGAGAAGCTGTTCTCGTTCGTGTTCACCGCACCTCACGGCTGGCACGTGAAGAGCGTCACCGACGAGGGCGGCGCGGAACTCCAGTTCAGGCAGATCGACGGCGCATCGGACGACGAGCCGTCGACGGTGCTCGTCAGGGGGCTCGGCGGATCCGCCGGCATCGATCCCGGCGCGCCGAAGACCGTGTCCTTCACCGCCGTGCGCACCCCGTCGAGCTGGCTGGAGCAGTGGAGCGACACCGAGGTCGCGTTGCCGGTCTTCAAGGTGCTCGATGCGTCGCGGGAGACGGGAGCGATCGCGGTGCTCGCCGAGGATGATCTCGAGGTGACCACCGACGAAGTGGCCGGCCTGATCGCGCTCGACGAGAACGAGATGAGCCTGTTCGGTCTCGGCGGCGTCGGCGCCGGGCTCGCGTTCAGCTTCGATCAGCATCCCTATCGGGCGACCTTGCAGGTGACGCGACGCGGCTCGCGTGTGACCGCACGCACATACTCGTTCCTGAAGATCGAGCCCGAGACGCTCGGCGCCCGCTACGAGCTGCACTACGAGGTAACGCAGGCGCGAACACGCGAGCTGTCCCTGCTCCTGCCGGCTTCGACGCCCGAGGCGCTGTCGATCACTGGTCTCGATGGCGTGGAGCTGAAGGGGTACTCCTTCGAGATGATCGAGCCGGCCCGCACCGTGCGTCGCTGGACGGCCGTGCTCACCAGGCCGCGTCGCGGCGACATCCGATTGAACGTCGAGTTTCAGCAACCGGTCGATCACGTCGCCGCCGGCGCGTTCGCGTTGCCGATCGGCCACGCCGGCGGCGTGGTGTACCAGTCCGGTGTCGTGAGCGTCGAGGGCAGCCCGGAGCTCGACATCGCGATCACCGGCGACGCGCGAGCGATCGACGTCGGCGAACTCGTCGACGCGCAGTACCAGCCGGGAGCGAATCTCCTCGGCGTGTGGGAGTTCCTCGGCGATGCGACCGACCTCGCCGCGACGGTGACCCGCGACCCCGCCTACGCGTTGCCTCCGGCGATCGTCCAGCGGGCGCGGCTCGTCACCGACCTGTCGGCGGCCGGCATCTCGGTCACGGAGGCTTCCTTCGATCTGCGGACGAAGGCGTTGTTCCTCGAGATCGCGCTCCCCGCGTCATCGCGGCTGTGGACGATCACGCTCGACGGCGAACCGACCAAGCCCCAGCGGCTGGGCAATCGGCTCCTGGTCGATCTTCCCGCCCGCGCCACCGGCGCCGCCGCGCGATCGCTCTCGGTCGTCTACGAATCGGATACGTCGGAACTCGATCTCGTGCAGAACGTCGTCATCATGGCCCCCGAGTTGGCGCTGGCGGCGCGCGGGGGCGGCGGCGCGGTGCCGATTCCGGTCGCCGATCTCCAGTGGTCGGTCAGCACGCCCCGCGGGTATCGGGTCCTCGACTCCTCGGGAACGGTCGAGACCAACGACCTGCCCGACCAGCCGCTGGCGATCGCGACGCTTGGTCGCTGGCTGTTCGCGAAGCTCGGCGGAGCTCCCGGCCCGCCATTTCCTGTTCTTGCCAAGGCGGCGCGTGACCAGGCGAGAGCGCCCACGGCGGCCTCGGAACAGATCGAGGAGATGACCGGCCCGAGGGCGTCACGACCGCCCGCGAAACGGCGACCGCCGGCGGCTCGTGAACCGGCGCTTGCGAAACCCGCGCCGCCACCGCGGTCCGGCACCGCCCTCGTGCTGGATGCCGTCACACCGGACATGCAGACGGCCGCACCGCCGCCCACCGACGCACCCGTCACGGCCGGCGAGAGTTTCCAGTCCGCCGGCCGGCACCGCCTGCTCGGCGCGCGAAGCCTCGCCATCAACCTGGACGTGGCTGGCGAGACGCTCCGCTTTCGCAACCTCGGCGCCGATCCTCTGCTCGTGCTGCGTCTCGGCGACGCCCGCCGCCTCGGGTTCCTCGGCTGGTCGATCGCCCTCGTCGTGTTCCTGTTCGGCTTGATGCGTCTTTCCGCCTCGCCAGCCGTGAAGACGCGGTTCGTCATCGGTGTGGCCGTCGCGGCAACGATCGTCGCGGTGATCGCCGGACGTGGCGCCACCGCGCACATGGCCAACACCGTGTTCTTCGCCGCGGCGGCGTTGGCGGCGTTCTACCTGCTCGTCGGGACGGTGCGGTGGATCATCAAGTCGTTCCGAACCGGGCACACGTCACCCGCGAGCAGCGCTGCCGTGACGGCAGCCATGATGCTCGCCCTCGCCGTCGGCGTCGCGCCGGCCCAGGCGCACGACGACGGCGACGACGATGACGCCGGACCGCCGGTGAACGTGCCCGGTGACGTCATCATCGTTCCCTACGACGACACGTCAGCCCTCGGCACCGTCGACACCGAGCAACTGCTCGTGCCTTACGATCGCTTCGTCGAGTTGTGGAACCTGGCGTACCCGGAGAAGCCGATCGGCGAAACTGCGCCGCCGGTGCGCTACGCGATGGCGACCGGGTCGTTCTCCGCGGAGTTGCCCTCCGGCGCCGAACCCACGTACTTCCTGCTCACGGGCGGGCTCGACATCGAGGTCTACGTGGACGAGGCCGTTCTCGTGCCGCTCCCGGTCGGGGGTGCCGTGCTGGCCAGGGCGGACCTCGATGGAGCGCCGGCGAAGCTCAGCGTCGTCGAGGCACCGGCGCCGCAGGCCGAGGAACAACGCCTGCGCAGATCGCCGCCCGAACCGGTTCGGCCGCTCATCATGGTCCACATTCAGGGGAAGGGGCGGCATCGTCTCGACCTGACGCTCCGTGCGCCCATGCGGCGTCGCGGCGGCTGGCGGATCGTCCAGATGAGTGTCCCCAGTGGACCCGCCACCGGCTTGACGCTCACCGTTCCCGACGCCGCGACCGACGTCCGGCTTGACAACATCGACGACCGGAGAAGCTACGAGACGACCGAGGCCGGGCAGACGATCCGGACCGCGCTCGGGCCGTTCGGGCTCCTCGGTGTCCAGTGGCGCCCGCGGGTCGGCCGCGGCGCGACCGACCTCGCGTTGCGCGCCCGCTCGGACGCGGTGCTGGACGTCCAGGAAGACGGTCTGGCATTGCACGTCGGGCTGAAGCTGGACTTCCCAAGGACGCAGCGCGAGGAGCTCGGCGTCCTCGTACCCACCGGCTACCTCGTGGAGAGGGTGCAGGGTGTGAACGTGCGTGGCTGGAGCATCGCCGCAACCGCGGGGGAAGAGCCCGCGTTGCTGTCGGTCACCACGCTCAAGCCCGCCGATGAGCACGAGGAGTTCGTCATCCACCTGCGCCGACCCGGGCGTCTCGATGTCGCCGCAGATATCGACGTGGCGGTTCCCGAGGTCGTCGGCGCGTCACTGCACAACGGGCGTCTGCTCATTCGGCGCAGTCCGGCGTTGAACGTCCGGACCGCCACCGCACAGGGCGTGTCGCGGATCGACGTGGACACGGGCATCTCCGAGAAGGCCGGTGCCCCCGGTTCCGACAGCCCGCTGGGCACGCGTCCGTACGAGGCGTACAGCTTCGTCACGACGAGCTTCGCGCTCCGGCTCGCCGCGCGACCCGTCGAGGCGCGGATCACGGCGCAGTTCCGGACGATCCTCCGGATCGCCCAACGCGAACGCCGGCTCGAATCGCGCGTGAACATCACCGTGCGGGATCGCCCGGTGCATCGACTGCAACTGTCGATCCCGGCCGATCTCGAGCTGGAGCACGTGTCGGCGCCGGGGATCGTGCAGTGGGCGCAGGGTCCGGTCGCCGACGACCAGCGTCTCGTCACGATCATCCTTCACGCCGGACGTCTCGGCGACACACCGGTCTCGATCTCCGGTCGCCTCGGCGCACTGGGACCGGCGGACTCGGTCCCCGTCCCGCGTCTGAGAGTTCCCCAGGCCGAGCGGCAGAGCAGTTGGATCGCCGTCCAGGTGGATCCCGCCTTCGACGTCAGCGCCGAGCAACTTCTCGGATGTGAGAACGCGTTGCTCAGCGGCGTCCAGTCGTGGCTGAAGAGCGAGCAACGTCCGCTGACGCGGCTCGCCCTGCGATGCCGCAGCGACGAGTACTCCGGGGTGCTCAGGCTTTCGCCGCGCGCAAGCGAGGTCTCCTGTCGCAGTGTCTCCAACGTGCGGGTCACCGAGGTCGCCTTCGAGGACACCGTGCTGCTGGAGTTCACGGTGCGCAAGGGTGGAGTGCGCGAGGTGGTCTTCATGCTGCCCGCGTTCATGGCCGAAGCGCGGTTCAGCGTGCCGCTGCTCCGACGCAAGAGCGTGGAGCCGGTGGCTGATCGTCCGGGGTGGATCCGCGTCAGCCTCGAGCTCCAGGACGAGGTGATGGATCGTCTCCTCGTGCTCGTCGAGAACGATCGCGCGATCGAGGCCGGCGACGTGGACGTGCCCCTGCCCGTGATCGAGACGGGCGAGACGGATCGACGATACGCCGCGATCGAGAACGCGGGTCGCGACGAGGTCGTGGTCGCCGCATCCGATGGCCTGCAACCGCTGGGTCGTGCTCAGTCCGAATGGCGCACGGTGTCGAGCATGCTCTCGACCGGTCCGACCGAGGCTTTCGTGGCGCGCGGGGGGAGTGGTGGGGGCGGCGAGCCGCGGCTGAGCTTCCGGCTTCGCCGGCGCGAGGCGGTGCGCACGGCCGGCGCGCGGATCGGTCTTGCCGAGACGATGCTCGTGCTGGACACGAACGGAGCCTACCGCGCCCGGCAGACGTACCGGATGGACAACTTCACGGAGCAGCACCTCCAGCTCGCGCTTCCGCCGGGAGCCGAGCTCTGGTCGGCGACCCTCGCGGGTCTGCCGGTCAAGCCCGCGAGCCTGACGCCCGCGGCCACGCCGCGACCGGTCCGCACTCCGCACGTGAAGACACCGGCGGGAGAGTTGGAC
>JAAELP010000022.1 GCA_024226535.1 Planctomycetota bacterium
ACCGCCTGGTGCTGCGCACTGACCCGCCCGTCGAGGACGGCGCCGAGCGCTACCAGATGGCCTACGCCTACGATGCCGCGGGCAACCGTCTAACCGAGACTGACCGTCGCGGCATAGTCAGTGAGTTCACCTACGATCGCGAGAATCGCCGGCTCGAGACGAAGCGTGACGGTGTCGTGATTCTGACCGTCACCTACGACGGCAACGGCAACGTCGTGACCTCGACCGATGCCAATGGCAACACCACGACCACCGATTACGACGAGCGCGGCTTGGTGCTCGCCGAGCACTTGCCGCTCGAGGCCACCAGTCGTTTCGTTTACGACGCCATGGGCGACCGCCTCGAAGCGACCGACCCCGAAGACCGGGTCGTAATCTGGACTTACGACCTGCGCCGGCGCAGGCTGAGCGAGACTCGCGGCGGTGACGAGACCACGACTCTCGGGTACGACCTGAACGGCAACCAGACGAGCAAGACCCGTCCTGAAGGCGGTATCTGGCAGTGGGAGTACGACGATGCCAATCGCCTGGCCGCGGTGGTCGACCCCGAGACGCACCGTACCGAGTACACCTACGACAAGAACGGCAATCTGCTCACTCAGTCCGACGGCCGCGAAAAGGTCACAGCCTTCGAGTACGACGATCTGAACCGCCGGTCTCGGATCACCTATCCGGACGGCGCTTTCGCGACTCGTGCCTACGATGAGAACGGCGGCTTGATCGAGCGTAT
>JAAELP010000023.1 GCA_024226535.1 Planctomycetota bacterium
CCGTCCTCCCGCGCGCCGAGCTTGAGATCGCGGAGCTGCTGGAGGCCGGTGGCGACCAGCACCGCGTCGTGCGTGCGGGCAAGCTCGAGCAGCTCCTTCTTGTCGACGCGGTGGTTGGCGACCACGGTCACGCCGAGCTCGAGGATGCGGTCGATCTCGCGATCGAGCGCCTCCCGCGGCAACCGGTAGGAGGGGATGCCCGTGCGGAGGAGGCCGCCGATCTCGGGGCCGCCCTCGTGGAGCGTCACCTGGTAGCCGAGCAGCTTGAGGTGATAGACCGCGGCGAGACCCGCCGGACCCGATCCGATCACCGCGATGTGCTCGTTGCGCGGCGGGCGGGTCTCCGCCTCGGCCGTGCCGTGGTCGCCCGCCCAGCGCTCGAGGTCGCGCACGTTCACCGCGCCGTCGATCTGGATCCGGTTGCACGCGTCCATGCACGGAGCGGGGCAGACCCGGCCGCACACGGAGGGGAACGGCGACGTGCGAAGGAGGATCTTCAGCGCCTCGTCCGCGTCGTCCTTGGCGAGGGCGGCGAGGAAGCCCTGCACGTCGTTGCCGGCGGGGCAGATGTGGTTGCACGGCGGCACGAGACGCCGCGGCTGGTACTCCGGCTCCTGCGTCGCCCAGTCGCCGGTCTTGATGCGCGGTTTCTCGCCGGTGTTGCCCTCGATGAGGCCGGGGACGTAGCCGTGCGGGATCGTCGGGTGCTCGACCGTGGCGGTCCCGACGGTGACAGCCATCTGCACTTCCTCGAACGCCTCGTGGGCGGCGGTGATGTTCGCGCCGACGAAGCCGATGTGCTCCAGCGCCTCGTCGACGTGCTCGAGGTCGAACTCGAGGATCCGCGCCACCGCGCCGACGAGCGCGGTATTCACGATCGGCACGCTCGCGGTGCCGAGCTTGTTCCGGCGGGCGATGGCCGTGGCGTCGACGGTGGCGACCCGGTATCCCGGGTACTTCTCCTCGAGCTTCTCGGCGGACTCGGCCGTGTTGATGAGGATCCAGCCACCGGGCTTGAGCCCCTTGGACACGCCGAGGGCGACGAGGGTCGGGTCGAGCACGACCACGTGATCCGGCTCGTAGATGAGGTTCCGGTTCGTGATCGGCTCCGAGTCGTACCGGCAGAAGGC
>JAAELP010000024.1 GCA_024226535.1 Planctomycetota bacterium
GAGGCAGCGGACACAGATAATGTTTCCCGATACCTTTTATATATAAGCGGGTGTCAAAGGCACTCAGTTTGCTGTCTCCGACATATAACACATCCTTATCTTCAAGATACTCATTTATCCGTCTTATAACCGGTCTGTATAAAACATCGTCAGCCTTCTCTCCCGAAACAACATCCGTCGCCAGCGGCATTCCGAGCGGATCAAGCGCTCCGATCATTATCTTGATCTGCGGCAGTTTCGGATTGTCTTTGCTGACGCCTTTTTGAAAAAGACCGTCTTCTTTTATCTCATGATGACCTGACGCGGTAGTTGCATCACACCTGACCGTATCCGTCTGTAATTCGTATGCTTCAATTGAACATTCACTGATCTCTTTTTCTATCTTATCCCAATACGATTTATTTCCCAGATATTTCAGCAGCAAACCTAATCTGTCATCTGTAAAATCAAGTTCATCTATCTTCCGACCTGTTATGATACTCAGAGTCACCAATATCTTTTTAACATATTCCCGAACCGATACTTTGCGATGATCTCCCTCAGATAAAATATACGCCAGCCATATTATACACGTCAGTCCCCAACTCAGGTCTCTCTGCTTCCAATGCACCGGAATATGATTGTCAAGGACTTCATGCAATTTCATCCGCATCATCACAGCAAGCAGCAGCGGCACATCATCC
>JAAELP010000025.1 GCA_024226535.1 Planctomycetota bacterium
ATTCCGGAACTGATCCACGCGGGCGCGCACGGTGTCGCCGTCTGCGGGGTGCTCCTCGGCTCCAACCATCCGCGTCGCACGGCGCAGAGCCTGCGGCTCGCGCTGGATGTCGCGTTACGCGCGAGTCGCTAGCCTGGATTATTCATGAATGCACGGCTGCAACGACGCATCTCCGGCAAAATCGGGCGTGCTCGTGTCCCGGGTCCTCGACGTACTGCACGAGTACGCCTCCGGGCCCGATCCACTGCGCAGCCCGGTTTTCCTCGAAGCTCCGCCGTTTCGCGGCGCGCATTCATGAATAATCCAGGCTAGAGCACGATCTCGGCCAGGCGCACGCTGGGGCCGCGAGCCGTCCACGCCAGGAAAACGCGCTCGCCGAGGCGCGCCAGTTGCAGCATCCCGGACACGCGCGAGGCCTCGACGCCGGCGACCACGACCGCCTCGCCGAGCGTGCCGTCGGGACCGATGGGCCGCAGGCGAACCTCCGCGCCGCCCTCCACGCTCTCGAGCCAGGCGACGAGCGCACGTCCCTCGTCGTCGATCGTCAGCGCGACGCGCCCCAGCGGGTCGCCGCCGTCGACGCGGATCGCCTCGTCCCACGCGCCGTCCGACAGACCCTTGAGCTGGACGCGAGGCCGTTCGTCCGCCGCCGTGAACCAGGCGACGGCCAGGCGCTCGCCGTTCGACGCCAGCGCGGGACCGTTGACCGGGCACGCGGGGATGCGCCAACCGTCCGCCTGCACCGGACGCGGCTCGCTCCACGCGCCGTCGTCGCCGGAAACGGTGCGAATATCTCGAATCTCGTCGCCGTCGTGACCGCGGTAGACGACGTGCGTCCGTCCCGCGACGCGCAGCGCGGAGGTCGGGCAGCAGGTGCAAACGTCACCATCGAGAACCTGCTCCTCGCCGAACTCGCCGGCGTGCCACCGACGGTAGATCAGCTGCATCGTTCCGCCGCGCGGCATCTCGCGCCCGTCGAGCCAGATCACGCCCAGCGCCCCATCCTCCTCGGGTACCAGCGAAACGAAACCGTGCTCGGAGCGGTCGGCGGGAGGGTCGTGTGGCCGCTGCGCCGGGGACCAGTCGGCACGGCCGTCGGACGAGGTCGAGAGCCGGATGCCGTACGCGAAGCCGTCACGGCCGGCGCGTTCGAGCCAGTGCGCCGCGACGCTTCCGTCGCCGAGCGCGGCCAGCGACGGAACGTCGGCCCAGTTGACGAACATCCTCGGCGAACGAGCCACGGTCGCCACCGGCCCCCAGTTCGCACCGTCGAATGCGGCATAGCGCAGCTCGCCCCCTTCCCCGCGCGACGCATCCATCCAGCTCAGCAGCAGGCGGCCGTCGCCCGTCGTGAGGGACGGACCGCTCGTCTTCTCGCCGGCGGGGGTGTCGAGCGGCAGAACCGATTCGAGCGGGGAGGGCTCGTGTTGCGCCGTGCATGCGACGCACGAGAGGATCAGGATCGGGGCGAGGCCGGCGATCTTCATCAGGCTGCGGGTGCCACTCGGTTGCATCGGTGGCTGATTGTAGCCGATCCGTTCAGGAGCCCGACCGGGCAAGCCGCTCGACCTCGGCCAGACGCTGCTCGATGCCCGGACGGCCGAGCTCCATCGCCCGGCGATAGGCGCGGATCGCGTCGCGGTACCGCCCCTCGGCGCGCGCTATGTTGCCCAGCTCGGCCCACGCCCGGGCGATACCGGCGTCGTGGAGCACCGCGCGCTCCAGCTCTCTCCGGGCTTCCGCCTTGCGCCCCTGCGCGCTCAGCGCCATGCCGAGGTTCGTGAGGGCCTTCGCATAGCGCGGGCTCAGGCGCAGCGTCTCGCGGAACGCCGTCTCCGCCCTGCGGTACTCCCCACGCTGTCCGTAGATCACGCCCCGCTCGAACCATGCGGCCGGGTAGTCGGGATAACGCTCGATCACCTTGCGCATCTGTTCCAGCGCCTCGTCCTCACGTCCGGAGCGCGAGTGCAGCATTCCGAGGATGTAGTGGGCGCGCGGGCTCGCGTCGCAGACCTCGGCGGCCGCGGCGAACAGCGTCCCGTCGTCGCGCCAGTCGAGAGAGCGCGACCAGCTGCGAACGACGAAGGCGAGCAGCATCACGCCGACGATGGCCAGCGCCAGCCGCTGCTGACGGCCTCGCTGACGTTCGCTCTGCGGCGCGCGCACCGCCCATTCGAGAAGACAGCCGAGCAGCAGAACGAAACCGGCGGACGGAAAGTAGAGCAGGCGCTCGGCGAAGATCGTCCCGATGTCGCGCAGCAGGTTGCCGATCACGAGGTAGGGCAACAGGAACAAGATCGAGGCGAAGGCGGCGAGCTTCACGGGCGGCGGCGCCGCGCCGCTGCGCAGAGCGACTGCACGGCGCACCAGTGGCACCAGCGCGAGCCCGACGAGAAGCGCCAGAAGCGACAGGCCGACCAGGGCCCGAGCCGTGAACAGGCCGGGCTCCACGTCGATCACGGTTCCGGAGTAGTCGGCAGACAGCGCGTGGGGATAGAGCAACAGGCCCGCGTAGCGCGTCAGCAGACCGAGCGCCGTGGCCCAGCGCTCGACACCGCCGAGCTCGACCAGCCGGTTGTCGAGCGGGTGAATCTGCGGGATGACGAAGAACATCTCCAGCGCGTGAACGCGGAACGCCAGATAGGCCCCGCCCGCGATCCCCGCGGGCAGCAAGCGCTCCGCGGCGCGCCGCAGCCACGTCGCGAGCGATCCGCCGCGCTCGTGCGGGCGGCAGGCCAGCTCCAGCGCAAGCATCAGCAGGGGAGTCGCAACGGCTCCCTCCTTCGACCCCAGCGCGAGGAACAGCGCGACGCCTGCCCCGATCGCCGCCGCCCGCGGCCGCACGGGCCGCTCGATCGTGCTGCGGTCGGCGGAGTACCACGGCCCCGCGTGACTCTGCAGCCACAGCGCCAGAAACGAGAAGCCGGCGGCCAGGATCTCCGCGCGACCGACGATGCCGCCCACCGCCTCGAGGTGAACCGGGTGCACGGAGAACAGCAGGGCGGCCGCCGCCGAGCCCAGGGCTCCGAGGCCGATACGCCGCGCCAGCAACCACAGCAGCACGGACGTCGCAGCATGCAAGATCAGGTTGAAGATCTGCGAGACGAGGGCGTTCGGGCGACCGGTCAGGCGCCGTTCGAGCGCGTAACTGGCGATGACCACGGGGCGGTACAGGCTGCGATCCTGCCCGCTCGCCCCTTCCCAGTAGGTGCTGCCCAGGATCTCCCCGAGATCGCCGCGGGCGACGATCACGTTCTCTTCCACCGCCAGATGATCGTCCTGGATGTACTCGCTGTGGCGCAGCGGGAGATGCGCCAGCACGACGAGGAGGACGATCGTCACGCTGACGGTGAGGGCGTTCATGCGCAACGCCGTCGTTCGTCCGTTCGGGGAGGCGCTCATCGACGAACCGGGCCGGCCGTCAGGGTCGGGCCTCGGGGGCATCGAGGATCTCCGGCCCCACGAGCACCTCGCGCGGTTTGCTGCCCTCGCCGGGACTGACCACGCCGGCCTGCTCCATCATGTCCACGATGCGAGCCGCGCGCGCGTAGCCCAACTGCAGACGCCGCTGGATCAACGTGATCGAGCACTTGCCCTCGTGGATCACCGTTCGCACCGCGTCGTTGTACATCTCGTCGCGATCGCCGGGATCGACCTCGCCGCGCGCTCCCTCCGTGTCGTCCAGCACGGTTTCATCGTACTCGGGCTCGGCCATCTTCTTCAGGCACGACACGATGCGGTTGATCTCGCCCTCGGTGATGAAGCCGCTGTGCAGGCGCTTGAGAATCGAGGAGCCGGTCGGCAGGAACAGCATGTCGCCGCGGCCCAAGAGGTGCTCGGCGCCCTGCTGATCGATGATCGTGCGCGAATCGACCCGCTGCGAGACGCGAAACGCGATGCGCGAGGGGAAGTTGGCCTTGATCGTACCCGTGATGACGTCGACGGACGGACGCTGCGTCGCCAGGATGAGGTGGATCCCCACGGCGCGCGCCATCTGCGCCAGGCGCATCACCGATTCCTCGACGTCGCCCGCCGAGACCATCATCAGATCCGCCATCTCGTCGATCACGATGACGATGTACGGCAGGTGCTTGAGCTCCACCGGTTCGCCGGTCTTCGGGTGATCCATCGTGCGGCCGGGCTCCTCGGCGAGCAGGGTGTTGAACTGAGAGATGTTGCGCACACCGACGGCGGCCAGCATGCGGTAGCGCAGCTCCATCTCGCGCACGGCCCACTTCAGCGCCGCCGAGGCGTGCTTGGGATCCGTGACCACGGGGATCAGCAGGTGTGGAATATCCGCATAGATGCCCAGCTCGATCATCTTGGTGTCGATCATGATCATCCGCAGATCTTCGGGCGTCGACTTGTAGAGCATGCTGATGATCATGCCGTTGAGGCCGACCGACTTGCCGGCGCCGGTCGCTCCGGCGATGAGCAGGTGCGGCATACGATCGAGCTCGGCGACCGCGACGTCGCCGTGGATGTCCTTGCCGAGCGCCAGCGGCAGCTTGGAGCTGCTGTCGCGGAAGTTCGACGAGGAGAGGAGCTCCCGCGGGTAGATCACTTCCTGACGCCGGTTCGGGACCTCGATGCCGACCGTGGAACGACCGGGCAGCCGGTCGATGCGCACCGACACCGCCTTCAGCGCCAGACTCAGGTCCTCGGTCATCCCCGTGATCTTCGAGTACTTCACCCCCGCCTCGGGTTTGAACTCGAACGTCGTCACGACCGGCCCGGGGTGGATCGCCACGACCGTGCCGTCGATCGAGAACTCGCGGAACTTGGTCGTGATCTGCTTGGCCCTGTCGAGGAGTTCCTGCTCGCTCTCGCGGCTCTGCGGCTCGACCTCGTTGAGCAGGTCCAGCTGTGGCAGCGAATAACCCCGCTGCCCCTTCTCCATCGGCAGCGCGGCCTGGGTCGGTCCGCGCGACGCCGTCTTCGGACGCGACGCCACCTTCGGGGCCGCGGGCGGCGGCTGCGCCTCGGGCTCGTTCTTCTCCAGCGTGATGCTCGTCCGGCGCGGCTCGACGGGCGCCTCCGTCACGGAGACGGCAGGCCGCTCGACCGCGGCCACGCGCTTCGCGGGCGCCGCTCCTGCTTGACTCACGACCGGAGCGCGGCGACGCTCCTCCTTGCGTGCCTCGATCCACCCCTCGGCCCACGTCCGCACGGCGCGCAGGGCTGTCTTCGCGCCGCGTGCGGTCAGCTCCGCCACGCGCAGGAACGAGGTCCTGGTGCTCAGGATCACCACGGCCGCCACGATCGCGGCCGAGACGAGCAGCGCCCCCGAGGTGTTGAGCAACGCACGCAACACGCCGGCGATCGACGATCCGACCAGGCCTCCCGGCTCGAACGTCTCGCCGCCGTAGCGCACCTGCGAGAACAGCAACTCGACCAGCGAGCACAGCGCCAGGCCGAGCGCGACGTAGGCCGCGACGTGCGCCCCGCTGAAGTGGCTCTCCTCGCGACGCAGGCGGTCCCAGCCCCACGCCGCAACGGCGAACGGCAGCACGAACACGACGACACCGAAGCCCTGCAGGAGCAGCTCGGCGACGAACGCACCCAGCGAGCCCATCCAGTTGCCGACCGGTCCGTCCACGGCCCGGCTGTCGAACCACGTGGGATCCACACCGCGGTAGGACAGCAGCGCCAGCAGGGAGAACGCACCGAAGACGAGCGCGAGAAGTCCGATGAGCTCCCGGAAGCGTCGGTTGTCGCGCAGAATGGCCAGGCTCGCGTTCATGTCACAACTCCACGATGACCGGAATGATCAGCGGCCGGCGCTGCGTGCGACGTCGCAGAAAACGCTTCAGATCGGTCTGAATCCGGGCCTTCAGCATCGTCTCGTCCGCTCGCTCTTCGGGCGTCGCGTCCTCGAGCGTCCGCAGCACCACATCGCGCGCGTCGCTCATCACGCCATTCTCCGCCCCGTCCGCGTCCGGCACGAAACCTCGGCTGACGACTTCGGGGAACTCGTTCATCGAGCCGTTCTCGCGATCGACGGCCACGACGGCCACGACGATCCCGTCGCCGGCCACGCGGCGCCGGTCGCGCAGGATGGCCCAGTCCACCTCGTCGAGCGTGGCGTCGATGAAGACCTGACCGACGTGCACCCTTCCGGCGCGGACGATCTCCTGCTCATTCACGGCGACCACGTCGCCCGATTCGATCAGCACGACCGCATCATCCGACATCCCGCATTCGTGCGCCAGCCCCGCGTGGGCGCTCAACTGCCGAAATTCACCGTGAATCGGGATGAAGTAGCGCGGGCGCAGCAGTTGCAGGATCAGCCGCAACTCGTCGCGGGCGGGGTGTCCGGAGACGTGAATCCGGGCGTTCGCCGCCGTGACGACGCGCGCGCCGCGGCGCAGCAGGTGATCGATCATACGCCCGATGCTCTTCTCGTTGCCGGGGATACGACGCGCCGAGTGCAAGACGAGGTCTCCCGGACCGACTCGCACCTCGCGATGCTTGTCCACCGAGATGCGGGCCAGCGCCGACATCGGCTCGCCCTGCGTGCCGGTCACGAGGAACAGCGCGCGGTCCGGCGCACCGTCCATCAGCGTCTGCGGCGACGTCCGCATTCCGGACGGGAAGTCGAGCAGCCCGAGGCGCCCGGCCACCTCCGCCTGTTGCTGAATCGAAGTGCCGACGAGGGCCATGCGGCGGCCGTGGCGCCGGGCGAGGTCGACCAGTTGCCGCATCCGGTTGATGTTGCTGGAGAAAGTCGTGACCAGCACGCGCCCGTCGTGGCCCGCAATCGCCTGATCGAGCCCGGCGGCGATCGTCTTCTCGCCGGCCGTGAAACCGGGTACGTCCGCGTTGGTGCTGTCCGAGAGCAGCAGCAGCACGCCCTCGCGCCCCAGCGCGGCGACCCGTTCCAGGTCGAGCCCCACCCCGTCCACGGGATCCGGATCGAGCTTGAAGTCCGCCGTGTGCACGACGTTGCCGAACGGCGTGCGTAGGACGACCATCCGCGCCTGCGGGATCGAATGCGCGACGGGCAACGTCTCGACGGCGAACGGTCCGAGCTGCAGCGGCCGATCGTCCGGCAGATCGCGTAGGCAGTCGGCCGAAACCGACGCGTGCTCGGCCAGCCGGTTGCGAATCAGCTCGCGCGTGAACGGCGATGCAAAGACCGGAACGTCGTGGCGGGCAAGCAGGTAGGGGACGGCGCCGATGTGATCCTCGTGCCCGTGGGTCAGCACGACGCCGTGGATCGTCCCACACTCCTCGAGGAAGGACATATCGGGGATCACGACGTCCACGCCCAGGTGCTCGGCGCCGGGGAACATCATCCCGGCGTCGACCACCACGCAGTCGTCGCCGATACGATAGACCATGAAGTTCATCCCGAACTCGCCGAGTCCGCCGAGCGGGATGACCTCGAGGTGTGTCGATCGGGGCAATGCACGTCCCCCGTCGGGTGAGGTGGCGCGGACAGGGACGGCCGCGGCACGTGGGCCTTTTCCGCGAAAAACGATGCGAAATTATATCAGAGTGGAGGGGCGTCCCCCGCGGAGCTTCCGGCGAGGCCGCCGGCTCCAGCTTCGGGCCAGCGCCTCGCGAGATCGCGAAACTGCGACGCCTCGAGCTGCTCCGCCCGTAGCCCCCCGTCGATTCCGCACACCCGCAGCAGCTCGCGAACGCGCTCGTCGTCGGCCAGCGCCGCGCGCAGGTTGTTGCGCAGCGTCCGCCTGCGCTGTGCGAAACACGCCGCGAGGCAGGCGCGCAAGCGGTGCTCCGCGCTTGCATCCAGCGAGTCGGGCTCGCGCCGCGTCCAGCGGGTCACGCTGGAGAACACCTTGGGCGCAGGACGAAACGCGGTGGGGCGCAGATCGAAGACGCGCTCGATACGGAATACCTCCTGCGCCAGGACGCTGATCGGGGCGTAGCTGCGCGAGCCCGGCGTCGCGGTGATGCGCTCGGCCACCTCGCGCTGGAACATCAGCGCCGCGAAACGGACGGCACGACGCTCGGCGACGAGCTTGGCCGCGATCGCCTTGGACACCGAATAGGGCAAGTTCCCGACGACGTCCAGCCCCGTGCTCCGCGGATCGAGGCGGGCCATCAGTTGGGGCAAGTCGACCTTCAAGATGTCGTCCTCGATCAACTCGAGGCTCGCGTCGTCGTGCTGCGCTCGCAGCCGACTCGCGAGCGACCTGTCGAGCTCGATCGCCACGACGCGATACCCGCGTTCGATCAACGGTCTCGTGAGCGCCCCGCGTCCGGGCCCGATCTCGATCACGGGAACATCGCCCGCGTCGGGCAGCAGGCGCAGAATGCGAGAAACCGCCCCGCGATCGACGAGGAAATTCTGGCCCAGGCGCTTGCTCGCGCGACGGGCCGGTACGCGTCTCACGTTGCCCGCGTCGCATGGAGCGGTCGAGGTGCCACTGCTATAATCCCGGCCCTTTCGGGCGCACCGGGCAAAACCACCCTGGAGATCCGACGTTGACCACCGAGCACGTCCTGACCCTGAACGAGGACAACTTCGACGAGGCGATCAACGCCTCGTCGCTGCCCATTCTAGTCGACTTCTGGGCTTCCTGGTGCCAGCCGTGTCGCGTCGTCGCGCCGCGGCTCAGCGAGCTCGCCGAGGAGCTCGGCGGCCGCGCCGTGGTGGGGAAGGTGGACGTCGACGACAGCGGCGACCTGGCCAATCGCTTCGGTGTGCGCAGCGTCCCGACGCTGGTCCTGTTCAAGGACGGCGCCGTCGTCGATCAGCTGATCGGCGCCGCGCCGAAGGACGACATCCGGCGCCTGATCGAGAAGCACCTGAGCTGACGCGTACGCCTCCGGACAGGCTCCTAGAGTCCGCGCGGGTCGATGACCAGAGCCAGCTCGTCGCCGTCGATCATCGCGGCACCGGAGTAGGCCGCGAGACGGTCGAGCGGCGCGCCCAGCGGTCGAACGACCACCTCGCGCCGTCCGACGATCTCCTGCACTCCGTAGCAGCACGCGCCCTCGCCACTCTCGATCACGGCCACCGCCGCCACGCTCCGATCGCTCTCGCCGCGGTGCGCGATACCCAGCCGCTCGGCGAGCGTGCGCCGTGGCCCGTTCCCGTCCTCGGCGGAGACCGCGCGAACGACCGCGGCCGCCGGAATGGCGAACAGGTCGCCTGCCGCTCGAACCACGAGCACCTGCAGGACGGAGAGGTTCAGCGGCAGCCGCAGCTCGAGCCGGGTGCCCGAGCCGGGATCGGACGAGAGTTCCAGCACACCGCCGTGGCGTTCCGCGATCTCGCGCACGACGTTCATCCCGATCCCGCGTCCCGACACACTTCCGACACGCGAGCTCGTGCTGAATGCCGGCAACGTGATCAGCTGCGCGGTCGCGCGGTCGTCGGTGAGCCGCCGATCGCCGCGCTGCACCAGGCCGAGCTCGATCGCGCGAACCCGGATGCGCTCCAGATCCAGTCCCGGACCGTCGTCTTGCAGGACGACGTGCGCGAACTCGCCCTGCCGACGGGCCTCGAGTCGTAGATTGCCGTGCGCCGTCTTGCCCGCGGCGACGCGCTCGTTCACCGGTTCGACTCCGTGATCGACCGCATTGCGCAGCATATGAGTCAACGCCTCTCCCAGCGCGTCGAGCAGCGTCCGATCGACACGCAACGCGCTCTCCGCGACGACGATCCGCGCGCGCTTGTCGAGCGCTGCCGCCGCCTCCTGCACGCAACCTTTCAGCCGTGGCACCAACGAGCTGAACGGTAGCGTCCTGGCGTCGACGATCACACCGTGCAACTCGCGCAAGAGCGACTCGATGCGCTCCATGTGGCGCATCGCCCGCGCGCCCGGACTCGACGCCGCGCGGAGGCGACTCAACTCTACCTGCAGATCGAGACTGTGGTCGACGAGGGCGTCGAGATCGGCGCCGCGGACGCGAGCCCAGTCGCCCGGCGCGGCGTCGCGACGCGGGGCGCTCGTCTCCGTGCGCGGGCTCTCCGTTACGGCGGCATGCAGTACGCCGTCGAGGGCCTGCAGCGCGTCCCCGAGCTCTCGCGCGTCTCGCTCGGAGCCGACATGCATGCGCAGCCGGTCGTCGAAGCCGTTCGGCCGTGAGGTCGGTTCCAGAGGATCGACGCTCTCGATCCGGGCCAGCCGGGCCAGCGATCTCAGCATCGTCGTGAAGCGCGCCATCTCTCGCGTCAGGCCGGGCTCCAGCTCGAGCTCGACGGCAAAGCGGCGAGAGAGCGTGGGGGCGCACTCGACCGGCGCCGCCACCGTCATCTTCGGGCGGGAGGGCGAGGCCGCGAACGTGCCGCGGATCCGTTCTGCGAGGTCGCGCGCCACCGTCTCGACGGCGTCCTCCCCGCGCTCGACGGCGTCGATCATCCCGGAGAGCGATACCAGCCCAACCGACAGCAGCTCCGTGTCGACGGTCGCACCCGCAGGAGAGCGCGCCACCGATTCGTACAAGTCCTCCATGGCATGCGACAGCTCGGTCATACCGGCAAAGCCCATCGTCGCGGCCATCCCCTTGAGCGAGTGCGCGTGGCGCATCAACTCCCGGGTGGCGTGCTCGCGCCGCCCGGAGAGCTCGAGCTGGTCGAGCAACGCAAACGAGCGTGTCACACGATCTCGTGACTCCTCGATGAACAGGTCGACGTACGCGGAGAGATCCATCAGCGCTCCATCTCCACCTCGCACAGCTCGCGCATCATTCGAACGGGGTCGACCAGGGCATGCCGCAGGCCGTCGTCGGAGCCCGCGTCGCGCGCGAGGCTCGCGTTGCGCGGAACGCGCCAGGCGACGTGCGGGTACGGCTCGGCGAGCCGCAGGAACAGAGCCCCGCCTCCGGGCCATGGGTCGGCCAGCAGGACGGCGGGCTCGACGACGATCATCGGCCGGCCGCGCCACACGGCGAGGCCCACCACCGTCGGCGGCGCGAGCGGGACCGGGCGCACATCGCGCGGCTCGAGCAGCGTGCCGATCCGTTCCAGCCGGATCGCATACCGCCCGTGCGTCAACGAGAAGTGCAGGCGCGGGGCCGCTGCGCTGGATCCGCTGCGTTCGCTCATCGAGGAACTCAGTGTCGGAAGACCGAGACGAGCTCGTTGAGCATCTTCGACGCCCCGGCCAGTTCCTCCGCCGAGCGCGCCATCTCGCGCGTCGAGGTGGTCTGTTCGCGAGTCGCGGAGCTGGTCTCGGACGTTTCCTCGTTGTTGCGCTCGGCGATCATCGAGATCTCGGCCAGCGCGTCGCGCGCCTGGGCCGCACTCGTCCGCTGCGCGTCGGTGAGCTCGAAGATCTCGCCGGAGCCGTCGGCGGTGCCGCGCGTCGCCTCGAGAATGCCCTCGAAAGAGGAGAGCGTGCGTTCCACCATCTCGCCCACGTCGTCCGCGGCCTGAACGCTGTGCTGAATCTGATCCGCGGCGGTGCGCGAACCTTGCATCACCTCCTGATTCAGGTTCGAGATGCCTTCCGCGAAGCGGCGCACGTCCTCGGCGAGGCGGCTGACCTCCTCCGCCACGACGCCGAACCCACGGCCGTCCTCGCCGGCGCGCACCGCCTCCACTGCGGCGTTGATCGCCAGCAGATGCGTCTGATTGGAGATGGTCGTGATCGAGTCGCTCAGTTGTCCGATCTTGCCCGCGCGGCTGCGGAAACCCTCGACGGCCTCGCTGGCCGTGGCGTTCGAGCGTGTCAGCCGACCGATCGACCTCGCAGCCCGGCGAGCGTCGTCGGCGCCGCCCGTCGCGCGAACCGTCGCCAGCGCGGCCGACTCGTGCAGCTCGCGCGTCTTCTGCGCCACCTCGGTCGCCACCTTCGAGAACTCGCGCGCCATGCCCATGGTCTGGGTAACGCGCGTGACCTGCAGCTCCGCACCACCGGCGATGTTCTCCGCCGCGCTGGCGATTCCGCTGGTCGCGTTGTCGAGCTCGCGCGAGCCCTCCGAGAGCACCTCCGCCGATTCGCGGATGCGGTCGGCCGTTCGCTGGACCTCGGCGACGATTCGGAGCAGACTCTCGGTCATGGCGGAGAACGCCCGCGCCAGTTCCGCCACCTCGTCGTTGCCCGAGGTCTCGACCCTGTGCGTGAGGTCTCCCGCGCTGATCACCCGGGCCGCGGCCGCCAGATCCCGCATGCGCCGCCCGATGAGGCGCGAGATCGTCCAGGCGGCGCCCAGTCCGATCACGAGATAGGACGACGCCGTGAGCAGCGCGGCCGACAGAAACCCCAGCTCCAGGCGCGGGACGGCGATCCCGATCAACAAGTAGAGGAGGGACACGAGCATGAACGCGGCCCCGAGTTTCGCCTGCATTTCCAGCCACTCCGCTGCCGCTCCGCGCGGACCCCTCCGGCAAAGCCCCTGACAGGGCGTCAAATATCGGGTTCCGCGGCGCCGGAGTCCAGCTTTCGCGCGTGCCTACGATTTGACAGCCCCCGGGGTGCCCCCTAGTATCTGTAACTCGTTTAAAGGCAACGTCATAGGGATAGGAACGAATAAATGCAGCACGATGTGCAGGCGGTACAGGAATGGGTGCAGCGGGAGTCGGCGGTCGTCGAGTCCCTGTTGGGTGAAGTGCGCAAGGTCATCGTGGGGCAGAAATACCTGCTCGAGCGAATGGCGATCGGGCTGCTCGCCGACGGCCATCTGTTGCTCGAGGGCGTCCCCGGACTGGCCAAGACCCTCGCGGTCCAGACGATGTCGACGGCCGTCCGCGGGGCGTTCCAGCGCATCCAGTTCACGCCCGACCTGCTACCGGCGGACCTCACCGGGACGCTGATCTACAACCAGAAGGACGGCAACTTCCACCCGCGCAAGGGACCGCTGTTCGCGAACTTCGTGCTGGCGGACGAGATCAACCGCGCCCCGGCCAAGGTCCAGTCGGCATTGCTGGAGTCGATGCAGGAGCGGCAGGTCACGATCGGCGACACGACCTACGAGCTGCCGCACCCGTTCCTGGTTCTGGCGACACAGAATCCGATCGAGCAGGAGGGAACCTACCCGCTGCCCGAGGCGCAGGTCGACCGATTCATGCTGAAGCTGAAGCTCGACTACCCGTCGCCCGAGGAAGAGCGGCAGATCCTCGATCGCATGTCCGCCGCGAAGACTCCCGAGGCGACGCCCGTCGTCGAGTTGGCGCAGATCTCCTCGGCCCGCGAGGCGATGCAGGCGATCTACCTCGACGATCGAATCAAGGACTACGCGGTGCGCCTGGTCCACGCGACGCGCGAGCCGCGTGAATACAAGCTGGACGTCGAGGGCCTGCTGCAATACGGCGCCTCTCCGCGCGCCACGTTGTGCCTCGTCGCCGCCTCGAAGGGACACGCGTTCCTCAAGGGGCGAGGCTTCGTCACGCCGGAGGACATCAAGGCCATCGGCGCGGACGTCCTGCGTCATCGGTTGATCCTGTCGTTCGAGGCCGAGGCGGAATCGGTCACGCCGGAACAGATCGTCCAGCGGGTCTTCGACGCGGTGGAGGTTCCATGACCCCACGCGAGGTCATCCGCCGCGTTCGACGGCTGGAGATCCGCACGCGGCGTCTGGTCCAGGAGAGTCTCGCGGGCTCGTACCACTCGGTCTTTCGCGGGCGCGGAATGGAGTTCTCCGAGGTCCGCGAGTACGTCCCGGGCGACGACGTGCGCACGATCGACTGGAACGTCTCGGCCCGCATGGGCCACCCGTTCGTCAAGAAGTTCACCGAGGAGCGCGAGCTCACGGTCGTGCTCGTGGTGGACGTGAGCGGTTCGGAGCACTTCGGCACGGGCAGCTCGACGAAGATGCAGGTGCTGGCGGAGATCTCGGCTCTACTGGCCTTCTCGGCGATCATGAACAACGACCGCGTCGGGTTGCTGCTGTTCACCGACCGCGTGGAGCAGTTCCTTCCGCCGCGCAAGGGTCGCGAGCACGGACTGCGCGTCCTGCGCGAGGTCCTGGCCGGGCACCCCGAGGGCCGGGGTACTCGCATCGGCCGCGCGCTGGAGTATCTGCAGCGCGTCGTGCGCAAGCGTGCGGTCGTGTTCCTGCTCTCCGACTTCCAGGACGACGACTACGAACGCACGTTGCGCGTCGTGGCCCAGAAGCACGATCTCGTGGCGATCGCGCTGGACGACCCGCGCGAGGCGACGCTGCCCAGCGTCGGGCTCGTCAGCGTGGTCGATCCCGAGACCGGCGAGCCGGGACTGCTCGACACCAGCAGCCGCGGCGTCCGCAGGGTTTACGAGGAGTACGCCGAGCGCAGACGCGTGGTGCTGCGCGACACGATCCGTCGCAGCGGCGTGGACCTGCTCGAGCTGTCGACGGATCAGAACTACGAGCTGCCCCTCGTGCGCTTCTTCCACGAGCGCGCGCGGCGCGCTCAGGCGTCCGGAGGCTAGCGCGGTGCGTCGGACGCTCGTGACCACAGCGCTGGTCCTTCTGTGCGCCGCGTCGCTCGCCGCCGCGTCGCCGACCCCCGTCGTGGAGTTCACCATCGACCCGGCGGAGGGGACGGTCGGCGATCAGTTGCTGGGCTCGATTCGGGTCGTGCTGCCACCGGAGATGACGTTCGATCCTCCACGCGTCGGACCGCAGCTCGGGAAGTTCTTCGTCCTCAACGGATCCTGGGTCGGACCCGAGAATCTGGACGGCGGCTCGGCGCTCTGGGTCTGGAGCGGCCTGCTCAGCGCCTACGAGACCGGCGAGCTGACGTTGCCGCCGTTCGAGGTCGTCGGGCGCTGGGAGAACGGCGCGGTGACCGCCGAGAGCGAGCCGCTGCCGGTGACGATCGCCAGCATCCTCGACGACGAGCCGGCGTCGGGGGAGACCCCGGAGATCGCGGACCTCAAGGCGCCGGCTTCGATCCGGCCCGACTACTCGACGCTGTACACCGCACTGGCGATTCTCGCCCTGCTGCTCGTCGCCGCCGCGGTCATGTGGTGGCTGCAGCGGCGCTACGCCTCCCGCCTGTCGGCCGTGGCGATGCCGGACGATCCGTTCCACCGCACACCGCCGCACGTCTGGGTCTACGCGGAGCTCAAGAACCTGGTCGAGCGCCACCTGCCCGAGCAGGGGCAGATCGACCTGTTCTACAGCGAGCTGTCGCGGATTCTGAAGCAGTACCTCTCGGGCCGCTACCGCGTCGACCTGCTGGAGCAGACGACGAGCGTCGTCCCCGATCTGCTGCGGCAATCGGGCACGCCCGAGCCGATGATCGCGGCGATCTCCGAGCTGCTCGGTGCGTGCGACCTGGTGAAGTTCGCGCGCCAGCGTCCGGAGCCCTCCGAGTGGCGCGGCGCTCTCGAGCGCGCCTACCACGTCGTCGACAACACGAAACCCGCCGAGGCCCCGGCCGAGGACGAGCGCGGAGTGGCCTGATGTTCCGCTTCGCCACACCCTGGTTCCTGCTCTTCGTCCCGGTCGTCATCGCCGCGGCCTGGGCCCTGGCGCGGCGACGCCGGCGCGGCGACGCGCGGCTCGTCCTGCCCCAGGCCGGCACCCGCGTGCGCATGGCGGTGAGCCCATGGGTCCGCATCGAGCGCCTCGTGCCCTGGCTTCGCGCGCTGGTGCTGATCCTGATCGTCGTCTCCGTCGCGCGCCCCCAGGCCGGTTCGCGGATCGAGAACGTCTCGACGCTGGGCGTCGACATCGTCGTGGCGCTCGACATCTCGGGATCGATGAAGGCGCAGGACTTCCGCCCGAACCGGCTCGAGGTGGCTCGCAAGACCGTGCACCGCTTCGTCGAGGGGCGGTCCCTCGACCGCATCGGGCTCGTCGTGTTCGCGGCGCTCGCGACGACGCGCTGTCCGTTGACGCTGGACCACGAGATGCTCGGCCAGTTCCTCGAGCAGGTCGACTTCGCGCCGAGAGATCAGGACGGTACCGCGATGGGAATGGGCCTCGCGACTGCGGTCAACCGGCTGCGCGAGTCGGAGGCCCGCAGCAAGGTGGTCGTCCTGGTGACCGACGGCGTGAACAACCGCGGCCAGATCGGCCCCTCCGCGGCGGCCGAGGCGGCGAAGGCGCTGGAGATCCGCGTCTACACGATCGGTGTGGGCTCCGAGGGCGAGGCACCGGTTCCGGTCGACTATGGCCCGCTGGGCACCCGCATCGTGATGCAACCGGTCGAGCTCGACGAGGAAGTGTTGCAACAGATCGCCGAGACCACGGGCGGCCAGTACTTCCGCGCCACCGACGAGGACGGATTGCGCAGCACGTTCGACACGATCGACGAGTTGGAGAAGACCGAGATCGAGAGCCGCATGCGTGTCGTCTACAGCGAGCTGTTCGGCTGGGCCCTGCTGCCGGGAATCGGACTGCTGCTCGTCGAGCGCCTCCTGCTCGGATCGCGGCTACGGAGGATCCCGTAATGCGGTTCGTCCATCCGGAGCTGCTGTGGTTGCTACTGGCTCTGCCCGTCCTGGCATTGGCCGGCTGGTGGCTGGCGTCACGCCAGCGCCGCGCCCTCGAGCGCTTCGCCGGGGGCGAGGAGGGGCTGCGGCGATTCACGGCGGAGATCAGCACACACCGCCGGACCGCGAAGCTGTTGCTCCTGTGCCTCGGCCTCGGCTGCATCGTCCTGGCCGCCGCGCGCCCGCAGTGGGGCACCCGGCTGGAGACGATCGCACGCGAGGGACTCGACGTGGTGATCGTGCTGGACACGTCGTTGAGCATGGCTGCCGAGGACATCGCTCCCAGTCGCCTCGGTCAGGCCACGCACGGTGTCGATCGACTGCTCGAGGCGCTGGAGGGGAATCGACTGTCGCTGATCACGTTCGCCGGTGCGCCGACGGTCGTCAGTCCGTTGACGCTGGATCACGCGGCCCTGCGGTTGTTCCTCGAGACCGTGCGCGCCGAGGCGATGCAGGTGCCGGGGACCGCGCTGGCCGACGCCCTGCGCCTGGGAGCTCGCACCTTCGGGGTGGAGAGCGATCGGGACGACGAGCGTGGGCGCGCGCTGGTATTGTTCAGCGACGGCGAGGATCACGAGGGAGAGATCGAGGACGCGATTCCCGTGTTGCAGGACGCGGGAGTTCGGGTTTACGCCGTCGGGTGCGGAACCAGCCGCGGCGCGCCGATCCCGCTCGAGGACGAGACCGGCACGGCCTCCGGGTACAAGAAGGACCGTGAGGACAAGGTGGTCACGACGCGACTCGACGAAACGACGCTCGAACGCCTGGCCCTCGAGACCGGCGGGCGTTACTATCGCGCGACGCCGAGCGACGTCGAGATCGGCGAGATCGTCAAGGCGTTGACCTCCATGGACGCGCGTCAGTTCGGCTCGGTGCTGCGCACGCGATATGAAGAGCGGTTCCAGATCCCGCTGATCGTCGGACTGGCGTTGCTGCTGGCCGAGACGCTCCTCGGCGACCGCAAGAAGCCGTCGCCCGCCGCCGAGGAGGTACTGTCGTGATCCTGCGCCCGATCGCCGCATTGCTCCTCGCCTCGCTGATCTCTCCGCTCGGCGGCTCCGCCCATCGCAAGACCGAGGAGGGCAACCAGCACTACGAGGCCACGGAATACGAGGACGCGCTGCGCGCGTACACCGAGGCGCAGCTCGACGCCCCCGAGGCGCCCGAG
>JAAELP010000026.1 GCA_024226535.1 Planctomycetota bacterium
CCGTGCTCGTCGGCTCGCTTCAGGATGGGTTCACCGACGCGTTCGCGATCGCGGTGAGCGGGCAGACCGCGTACGTCGCCGACGGCGCCGGTGGCATGAAGATCGTCGACATCACCGACGATACGGCCCCGACGATCACCGCGGGAGAGAGCATCGAGACGACCACGGGAACCTCGGAGGATGTCCTGCTCGTCGATCAGCGTGCCTACGTCGCCGCCGGCGGCGCCGGGCTGGCGAAGTACGAGCCGGGCAACGTGGCAAGCCGCGTCGTCTACGACACGTCGATCTGCGCCACCAAGCTCACCCGGGTCGGCGACTACATCGCGTCCGTGGACATTGGCGGCGTCAACATCTTCGGCGTCGAGCCCGGCGGCGCGCTCACGCCGGTCGCGAGCGAGTCGGCGTTCCGCCGTTACCGCGGCACCAACGACTACTCGATACGCCTGTGGCTCGGCATCGACGCGTGGGGCGACGATCGAATCGTCGTCGCGAACTGGGATTCGGTCGACGTCTGCGAACTGGTCGACCCGGCGATCGCCGGCCAGCCGGACATCACCGCGTCATCCCAGCGCATCCGCCTTCCGTTCGACGGCGGCGGCACCACCGTGCGTCTCGCGAACCAGGGCACCTGAGCGCTGACCATCACCGGCGTGACGAACACGCTCCCAACGATCACCGTCGCCCCGCAAACCGGCGTGCTCCAGCCCGGCGAGACGCTCGACCTGTCGATCACCTACCTCGGCGGGCAACCCGCCAGCACGTTCCTGCACGTGCTCTCCGACGATCCGGACGAATCGCCATTACCGATCGAGGTCCACGGCGCGACGCAGTACCTCGACCCCGGCGAGACCGCCGTGCCGTTCGCGCTCGAGTCGTGGACGTTCGATCACGCAACACGCGCGTTCAGCCAAACCACCTTCAGCCTCTTCGCCCAGTCCGGGAAGATCGTGTTCTTCCACGTCTTCGGGTCGTGGTGACCGGCGTGCCTGCCCGCGGTCGCGGACATTCAAAACACGGTCGAGAAAGAGTCCACCGACGATCCCCGCGTGGTCACCGCGGTCATGAGCCAGAACGAGCCGCGTCAGCAGCTCGAGACCTTCTGGCGCAACGTGTACCTGCGCGGCCAGATGCTGTTCGACCCCACCGGCTACATCGCGCGCGACGAGTACTTCAGCCCCCCCACCGGGCTCCCGTTCTCGCGGGCGTTCATCATCGGCCCCGACCAGACGATCGAGCTGCCGTTCTTCAGCCACAACCCGGACCTGGCCATCGACACGATCTACGAACTCCTCGCCGACTTCAGCCCCTACGACCTCGACGGCGACGGGCTGGTGGGGTTCTCCGATCTCCTGATCGTGATCGGGAGCTGGGGCCCGTGTGGTGACTGCGAGCGCTGCACCGCCGACCTCGACGGCAACTGCACCGTCGGCTTCAGCGACGTGCTCGCCCTGATCGCCAACTGGGGAGAGGTCTGAGTCGAGCCGAGGACTATCGGCCCTTGCCAGGCAACCTGTGACACCTGTGCCGCGGCGTCTCCGGGCTCCCTCGCCACCCTTCGAGAGGCGGCGACAGGGGTGGGCTCGCCGTGACGATGATCGAAGCGTCTTCTCGGTCCTCAGTCGAGTGCACGCACATGCCCAACTGGAAACGCGGCGTCCAACTGGCCCTGATCCTCGTCATCGTGGCAGCGGTGGTCACGATCGGCTTCGTGGTCATCAAGCCGACCTCGTCCACGGCCACCGACCCGAGCGTGCTCGTGCCGGTGGAGCTGGTGCTGCTCGTCGATACATCTTCGAGCGTGGATTCGAACGAGTACGTCATGCAGCGGAACGGATACGCCAACGCGTTCCGTGACAACGACGTCATCCAGCAGGTCGAGACCATGGGCGGGATCGCCGTCATCTACATCGAGTGGGACGCGGCTACGCACCAGGCCATCCGCATTCCGTGGACGCATCTCCGCACCGAGGCCGAGTGCCGCAGCTACGCCACCACGATCCGGCAGATCAGCCGTGAGTCGCAGGGCACCACGATGCTCGCCCCGGCGCTCGAGTTCGCGAGGAACGAGCTGATGACGAACTCGTTCCTCGGAATGCGTCGCGTGATCGACGTCTCCGGCGACGGGTACTGCAAGAACTGGCGGTTCTACGTCCAGGGCGTCGAAGACGGCACCTCGGACCCCGCCCACTACGGCACGCCATGGCCGGACGTGATCGCCAGCCTCACGACCTCCGTTCACGCCCTCAACGGCGTGTTCATCGGACCCACCGGGGCGGACCTCGACTTCTACGAGGACGACCTTCCCCTCGGCCAGGATGCCTTCTCGCTGCACGCCTCGAACTTCAACGAGTTCTCCACCACCGTGCAGCAGAAGATCATCAACGAGCTGAGCGCGCAGATTCCGGGCACGTACGACTGATCGCCGAGTCCCGCCCCCTCGGGGGGCCGGGGGCGACCGTCCATCCCCCCTCGCCCACCCACCCCATCCCACGCCGCCGCTGCGACCGGTCCGCCGACCGCGTCGACCCTGCCGGATACGCAAGCCCTTGTGCCTGCAACCTCTCGCGGTATCCTCTCGAACCGTTCTCTGACGAGGAGCGTGGGGCATACTGGAGTGTGCTCCACGGGTCGGAACAGCGAGGCCGGATGAGGCCGCCGAGGAAGTATGAAGATGGGCAACCCCTGTAATCGCGGAGGCTGTCGGTGTGCCGAGAGCCTGGTCCGATGTTTCGTCATCGCGTCGATCCTGTCGATACCGATGCTGGGAGCGAGCGCGGTGTCGGCCGCCGGCGATCCCGCCCCCCCGTCGCTGCCGGGACTGATCGGGGCCCTCGACAGCGGCACGCTCGACGAGGCGAAGCGAGCCCAACTCCAGGAGATCGCCGGCGCCGTCGAACAGGCGCTCGGGATGAAGGCGATCCCAT
Organism: Planctomycetota bacterium; assembly: GCA_024226535.1. Classification (GTDB taxonomy): domain Bacteria; phylum Planctomycetota; class Phycisphaerae; order Phycisphaerales; family SM1A02; genus JAAELP01. The sequence goes on from JAAELP010000026.1 coordinate 2,925, forward strand.
GGAGATCGATCGATGCGACGCCGCTGATGCCGCAGACGCCCACCGCCGCGGCCGCGACGATCCGCAACGTCGTCGGCGCCGACGAGAAGCGTCACGTCGTCGTGCAGTTCGCGGGCCCGGTGGATGACACGGCGCGCCGCGCGCTCTCGAACGCCGGCCTCGAACTCCAGGCGCCGCTCGGCAACCATGCGTTCTTCGCGCTCGCCAGGGGGAACCGGCTCGACCAGGGCGCGATCGCCGCCGTCGCGTCGCTCCAGCTCGCCGACCGCGTGCACGCGGACTTCAAGCTCCACCGCGCCCTCCTCGCTGACACGATCCCCGAGTACGCGATCACCGGCCAGATGGTGCGTCCCGGCACGACCGAGGCCGTGGACCGCGTGGCCGTCTACGCGGTCTTCCACCGTGACGTGGCCCTCGCCGACGCCGCGGCGCTCATCGAGACGCACGGCGGTGTCGTGAAGGACGACGTCTATACCGTGCACACGCTCGTCGTCGAGCTGCCGCGCTCCGAGATCACTGCCCTCGCCAACGAGGACTCCGTGCAGTGGATCGAGCCCCCGCTCCCGCGGATGGGTGAGAACAACGAGAGCAACCGTGTGATCACGCAGGTCGACGATGTGCAGTCCGCACCGTACAACCTCGACGGCACCGGCATCAACGTCCTCGTGTACGACGGCGGCACCGCCCTCGAGTCGCACGGCGACTTCGGCGGCCGCCTGACCGTGCGCGACAGCTCCGGCACGGCCGACCACGCCACGCACGTCGCGGGCACGGTGGGCGGCGACGGCTCCGGAAGCGGCGGCACCAATCGCGGCATGGCGCCCAACGTGACCATCCAGTCCTACGGCTTCGAGTATGACGGCTCGGGCATCTTCCTCTACTCGAACCCCGGCGACATCCAGGCCGACTACGACGAGGCGATCTACACGTACGGCGCCGAGATCTCGAACAACTCGATCGGCAGCAACGTCGAGCCCAACGGCTTCCCCTGCGAACTCCAGGGTGACTACGGCGTGACCTCGGCGCTGATCGACGCGATCGTCGGCGGCTCGCTCGGCGACCCGTTCCGCATCGTGTGGGCCGCGGGCAACGAACGTCAGGGCAGCTTCTGCGACGTCGAAGGCTACGGCGACTACTACAGCCTCGCCCCGCCGTCGGCGGCGAAGAACCACATCTCGGTCGGCGCGCTGAACTCCAACGACGACAGCATGACCGGTTTCAGCTCGTGGGGACCCGCGGACGACGGGCGGCTCAAGCCCGACATCTCGGCCCCCGGTTGCCAGAGCAACGACGACAACGGCGTGACCTCGACATCCTCCTCCGGCGGCTACAGCATCAAGTGCGGCACCTCGATGGCCTCACCGACGGTATGCGGCATGTCGGCGCTGATCATGCAGGACTTCAAGGTGCAGTACCCGGGGCAGACGATGTTCCGGAACTCCACGCTCAAGACGTGGCTGGCGCACACGGCGATCGACAACGGCAACCCCGGCCCGGACTACCAGTTCGGCTACGGCTCCGTGCGTGTCCAGGATGCGATCGATTTCATGCGCACCGGCGCGTTCGTCGAGAGCAGCGTCACGCAGGGTGCGACCTTCACGCGCACCGTCGTCGTGGACCCCGGCGATCCCGAGCTGAAGGTCACCCTCGCGTGGGACGACGTCCCCGGCACGCCGAACGTCAGCCCCGCCCTCGTCAACGATCTCGATCTGCGCGTGTTCGCCCCCGGCGGCGGCCAGCACTACCCGTGGACGCTCGACCCGAGCAACCCCGGCGACAACGCCGTGCAGAACCAGGCGGATCACCTGAACAACATCGAGCAGGTCCTCGTGAGCAATCCCGCCGCAGGCACGTGGACGATCGAGGTCTACGGCTTCGACGTGCCGCAGGGCCCGCAGTCGTTCTCGGTCGTCGGGGACGGCGCCGTGAACAGCGGCCTGTTCATCTCGTTCCCGAACGGCCTGCCCGCGACGGCGCCGCAGAACACCACGGTGAACGTGGACGTGCAGATCGCGGCCGTCGGCGAGTCGATCGTGGGCACCCCCACGCTTCACTTCCGGAACGACGGCGGCTCGTACCAGACCACGTCGCTGACGCCGCAGGGCGGCGGCCTTTACCAGGCGACGCTGCCCGCGTCCGCGTGTGGGCAGACGCCGGAGTACTACTTCAGCGCCCAGGGCACGGTCAGCGGCGTCGTCACGCAGCCGAGCACGGCGCCGACGGAGGTCTTCACGTACCTGCTCGGGTCGGCCGCGGTGCTGTTCGCCGACGACTTCGAGACCGACACGGGCTGGACGGCGGAGAACCTCGGCGCCTCAAGCGGCGACTGGCAGCGCGGCGTGCCCGTGGACGACAACGGTTGGGATCACGACCCGGAATCCGACTCCGACGGCAGCGGCCAGTGCCTGCTCACGCAGAACGAGACCGGCAACACCGACGTCGACGACGGCGCGGTGCGCATCACGTCGCCGTCGTTCGACCTCTCCGGCGGCGGCGTCACGATCAGCTACGACTACTTCCTGAGGCTCACGAACACCAACGGCGTGGACCAGCTCCTCGTGGAAATGAGCAGCAACGGCCTCTCCGGCCCGTGGACGACGGTCGCGGTGCACGACTCCGACGGCGGCCTGACGTGGCGTTCGCACATCATCAGCCAGACCGACCTCGACACCGCGGGCGTGACCATGACGTCCACGATGCGTCTGCGCTACACGACCAACGACGGCGATCCCCAGAGCATCAACGAGTCCGGCGTGGACGCCTTCCGCATCGACGCGTTCACGTGCAGCGGCCCGCCCATCGAAGGCGCGTGCTGCTTCGATGACGGCTCCTGCTCGTTCGGCACCGCGGGCGATTGCTCGTCGGCGGGCGGCACCTACCAGGGTGACGACGTCACCTGCGCGGCTGCCAACTGCGAACAGCCCGGCGCGTGCTGCTTCGACGACGGATCGTGCACCTTCGGGTTCGCAGCCGACTGCGCCGCCGGCGGCGGGACCTACCAGGGTGACAACGTCACCTGCGCCGCAGCGAACTGCGAGCAGCCCGGCGCATGCTGCCACGACGACGGATCCTGCACCTACGGATTCGTCGCCGACTGCGTCGCGGCCGGCGGCACCTACCAGGGCGACAACATCGACTGCGCTGCCGCCGACTGCGAGCAGCCGGGCGGATGCTGCTTCGACGACGGCTCCTGTACCTTCGGATTCGTCGCCGACTGCACCGCGGCCGGCGGCACGTACCAGGGCGACAACGTCACTTGCGCCGCTGCCAACTGCGAGCAGCCAGGCGCCTGCTGCGTCGACGACGGCTCCTGCACCTTTGGTTTCCTCGCCGACTGTGTGGCGTCCGGTGGCACGTACCAGGGCGACAACGTCTCCTGTGCTTCGGCCGACTGCGAGCAGCCGGGAGCGTGCTGCCTCGATGACGGATCGTGCACCTACGGTTTCCTCGCCGAGTGCGTGGCGTCCGGGGGCACCTACCAGGGTGACAACGTCTCTTGTGCTTCGGCCAACTGCGAGCAGCCGGGCGCCTGCTGCCTCGACGACGGCTCCTGCACCTACGGGTTCGTCGCCGACTGCGTGGCATCCGGCGGCACGTACCAGGGCGACAACATCTCCTGTGCTTCAGCCAACTGCGAGCAGCCGGGCGCGTGCTGCCTCGATGACGGATCCTGCACCTTCGGCTTCCTCGCCGACTGTGTCGCATCCGGCGGCACGTACCAGGGCGACAACATTGACTGCGCCACCGCAAACTGCGAGCAGCCTGGCGCCTGCTGCCGTGACGACCGCTCCTGCACCTTCGGCTTCGTCGCTGACTGTGTCGCCTCTGGCGGTACCTACCAGGGCGACAACATCGACTGCGCCGCCGCCGATTGCGAACAGCCGGGTGCGTGCTGTCTCGACGACGGGTCCTGCTCGTTCGGGTCCGTGCGCGACTGCATCGCGTGCGGTGGTTCCTATCAGGGC
>JAAELP010000027.1 GCA_024226535.1 Planctomycetota bacterium
CGTCGAGATCCTCGCGGCCGAAACCGGCGTCGACGTCGCCTCGCTGCTGCTGCGTCACCAGTCCTTCGCCACGCTCGAGGAAGGCCGCGGCGCGTACACCGAGGCGTTCCGGACCGCCCGCGCCGCACGCGATCACCTCGCCGCCGCCACCGCGTTGCTGCGTCTCGTCGAACTGGACCTCGCCGATCGCGTGCCCGTCGAGAAGGACCTGCTCGCCGCGGACTATCTTGCGAAGGCGGGGCTCATCGAGGCCGGGGCGGCGGTCTTCCAGCACCACATCGATCGCGCTGCCGGGCTCCGGGAGGCCGCGCCGTCCCCGGATGCCGAGCGCCGCGCCATGGGGGCCTGGGCGGAGCTGCTCCTGTTGTTTGCGCGGTACGCGATCCGGCATGACGCGTATCCGGTCGCCTATGCCGCCGCCGACGAGCTTCGCGCGGCCGGGATCGAGGATTCCGTCGTCCTGACCATCCGCGCGCACCAGCTTGCGCGGGCCGGTCGTCACGGCGAGGCGGCCGAGACGGCGCGACGCGTGCTCGCCGGCCTCGGCCCCGACGACCGCGGAACACCGGCGCGGGCGATGCTGGTCCGGCTCGCCGAGGAGGGCGAAGAACCGTGATCCACCCGTCCCGACCATCACCGACCTGGTTGCTGTTCGCGGCGTTGCTCGCGTTCGTCGTCGCGGGGTGCAAAGACGCGCCGTCGCTGCCGTCGCCGAAGGCTCCACCCGCGACGCTCGATGCGCTGATCGCCGAGGTGCGGGAGACGATCGACGATCGGGCCGAAGACCTCGAGATGACCGACGCGGACGGTCCCGACGTGCACGGGGTGCTCTCGGCGGTCACGGTGGCGATGACACGCGTGCGCAAGCCGCTGCTCGAAGCTCGCGTCGAGGATCAGCAGGCCGCCGGCCAACTCGCGCCGGCGCTGCTTCGGATCATCGACGTGCCGGCAACGACGTGGGAGTGGTCCGACGCGGACCTGGTCGACGGTCGGCGCGAGGAGATCCGGCGCTTCCTCGAGGACGTGGAGCGGATGCTCCGGCTGGTCGCCA
>JAAELP010000028.1 GCA_024226535.1 Planctomycetota bacterium
GGCACGGCGGCCGCGGTCGCGCTCGCCGCCGCCGTCGCCGCCGCGGCGTTGTGGATGACGGGGGCGCTGGGCGCGGTGGGGGCGGTGCTGCTCGCCTCGGTGATCCTCGTCGCGCCGCTAGCCGTGCGCGCGGGACGGAGGGCGTGGTCGGCGGTCGCGGTCGGAGCGGTCGCGCTCGTGCTCCTGGGAATCGTCGTGCGCGGCGCGGTGCTGCCGGAGGGCTTCGCGTCCGAGCGCAGCCTCCTGTTCCGGTGGCACTACCTCGTCAGCTCCGCGTCGATCGTCGCCGAGGCGCCGGGGATCGGCGTCGGACCGGACGGATACCAGGCCGCGTACGTCAGGCACCGGCTGCCACGCAACCCGGAGGAGGTCACGAGCGCGCACTCGATCTTCGTGGACTGGATTGCGGATCTCGGCGTCACGGGTGTCGCGTGGGTCGCGCTCGCGCTGATCCTGGCGTGGCGGGCGGGGGCGCGGTTGGCGCGTGACGGGCCCGACGGCGACCCGCCGGCCGACGTTCCGGCGAGCGAGATGTTCATCCCCGCCCTCGTCCTGGCCGCGCTCGCGGTCGCGCCGGCGATCGCGGTCGAAGCGCACGTGCTCGCCCGGCTCGGCGGGCTCGTTCGCCTCGCGGGTCTCGTCGCGTTCGTCGCCGCCGCGCTGCTCCTGGGTCCCGTCGTCGCGACGACGAGCGCGTCACGGGTGCGGGCGGCGCTGGCCGCCGGCGCGCTGGCGCTCCTGCTGCACGGGCAGATCGAGATGACGCTGACGCGGCCGGGATCCGTGGTCTGGGCGATGGTCCTGCTCGGGCTCGCCGGCGGCACGGCCGCCGGCGATCGCGGCGGCGCGCGCGTCGGTGGCGCCGCCGTCGGGCTGGCGTTGATCGCCGCGGGGTGGCTCACGGTCACCGGCGCGGTCCCCGCCGCCCGGCAGCAGCGTCTCATGCTGGACGCGGCGCGGGCGCTCGATGGCGCGAGGGACGAGGGACAGCGCCGCCGGGAGGCCGCGAGGCTGCTGCTCGTCGCGGACGAGGTTCTGCCGACGTCGTCCGCCCCTCGGCTCGCCGCAGCCGATCAACTCCTGCGCGCCGATCCGTTTGGACCGCCCGCGCACTACACCGACGCGATGATGTACGAGACGCTGAACACGCTCCGGCCGCTGCGCGACCGCGGCGACGCACGTGCCGAGGCGCTCGCAGCTTCGGTCTACCGCGCGCGATTCCGGCGCACCGGCGACGAGGCCGACGGGCAGGCGGCGCTCGCAGCGGCGACGCGGCTCGTGGAGATGGATCCCAACGGTCTTCAGTCCCGCAAGCGTCTGGCGGACATCCGGTGGGAAGCGGGAGACCGACGCGGAGCCCGCGCCGCGTACGAGGTGGTGCTGCGGATCGACGACGACTTCGAACTGGACCCGCTGAAGCAGTTGCCGGAGCGCGATCGGCGCGTCGTCGAGGAGCGACTCGCGGATCGGTGAGGCAGTCGAGTCCTACGGCCGCCGCGCGACCTGCTGGCCCTGCGCCGCGCGGATGGCCTCGACGACCTGGTCCACCGTGTAGAAGTCGCCCTTGAACGTCTCCATCCCCGCGGGGTCGAAGATCACGAGCAGCGGGATCGTCACGCGGTCGGCCGCCTTCAGCATCGCGTTGCCGTCGGGGTTGTTGCCGGTGAGGTCCACCTTGATCGGCACGACGTCGTTCTCGCGCAGCACCTCGACGACGCGCTCGTCGTGCAGCACGCCGGCCTCGAGGGCCTTGCAGTTCAGGCACCATTCCGCGGTGAAATCCATGAGCACGACGCTGCCGTCGTTCTTCGCTTCGGCGAAGCGCTCCGGCGTGTAGTAGATCCACCCGATCGGGCCCGCGTTCGTCATCGTCATGCCGATCCACGCGGAGATCGCGATGATCAGGATGCCGGCGCCGCCGAAGACCACGCGGAATCCCGCGTGGGAGCTGATGCGGAACGTCCGCCACGCCAGCCACGCGCCGGCGCCGACGCCGAAGGCAGCCACGACCCACCAGAACAGCCGGCTCGGAGGCTGCGGCGGCGCGACGAGCAGTCCGCTGATGCCGGTCCCCACGAAGTACGCGCCGGCGGCCAGCAGGAGCAGGCCCATGACCTGCTTGATCAACTCGCTGGACGGGCCCGTGCGCGGCATGCGCTCCACGAGGTGCGGGAACGTCGAGAGCACCTGGTAGGGCAGGGCCATGCCGATGCCGATGCACGCGAAGATCACGAGCGTCTGCGCGGGGTGGATCGTCGCCGCGTAGGCGGCGGCGGCGCCCATGAACGGCGCCGTGCACGGCGTCGAGAGGATGCCGGTCATGATGCCGAAGCCGAACGAGCCGATCGCCGTGTCGTGGCTCGGGTTGATCGAGTAGACGAAGCGGGGCAGACGCACCGAGAACAGGCCGCACATGCCGACGGCCATGAACACGATGAACACGCCCACGCCGATCGTGAACGCGGGGTACTGGAAGAGTTGGTTCGTCGCGGTGAAGCCGCTGACCAGCGCGATTCCGAGCCCGAGGGCCAGCCAGAACGCCACGACGCCCAGCGACATCGTCGTGCCGAGCATGAACGTGCGTCGCCGGTTCCCCGCCGCGGAGCTGAGGCCCATGATCTTCAGCGGGATGACCGGCAGCACACACGGCGTGAGGTTCAGGAGGAACCCGCCGAGGGCGGCGACGCCGAGCAGCAGCAGGAAGCCGACGCCGGTGACGTTCAGCGTGAAGCCGAGGCCGAAGACGTCGAAGGTGAGGTCCCGCGCGGCGGTGGTTCCCCGCGCGTCGTTGAACAGCTCCGGCGGGAAGTCGGCGAACACCGCCGGCGGTCTCGCGGAGGCGGCCGCGTCGCCGGGGGCGACGATCTCGACGGTGATTGGAAGCTCGACCTCCGCGTCCCGCGCGCACTGGCGATCGTCGCACGCCTGGAAGATCGTCTTCACCGTCAGCGTCGCCTCGCCGAGCGGGGCGTCGGCGGGGATGACCACCGGAATGTAGACGACCGCTTTGCCCTCGAAGACACCGAAGTTCATGGGCCCGGTGCCGAGGTCGGCGGTCACGCCCTGGAGATCCGGCCACCGGGAAACGTCGATCCGCGGCTCCATCGCGCCGGCGGGGACGGCCCACGCGCTGATCTCCGTCAGGATGGCGAAGTCGTCATAGACCAGCCCGTCCGGAAGCTCCCGGTCGTTGCCCCAGATGTGCCAGTGCTCCTCGATGTCGAAGACCAGCGCCACCGCGAGGTCCCCGCCGCGGGCGACGGTTGCCGCGGCGGCGACCGCCTCGACCTGGACGTAATCGCGCGAGTCGCCGAAGCCCATGCCGTCGGAGAAACCGTCGTCACCGAGGAAGTCGTCCCCCGTGGGCGGGGCCGCCGCTGCCAGCAACGGGGCGAGGAGCACGCCGAGGAAGGCGAGGAGGATTCGGCGATGGAAGTGGCTGGACGGGCGTTTCATGGGCGGTTCCGTGGATCGGAGGCTCGGTCGGGCGGGGTCGGCCTCAAGGCCCGTCCGCTCCTGCTCCGATAAGCAGGAGGCGGGGCGGTCCGCGGCGCCCGCGGTCCAACGCCCCATCGAGGCGGCGATTGCCTCCCAGGGCGGGGGGCTCTCTTCCTCCGCGAACCCGAACGGAGACGGGGTCATTCCCGCATGAGCGACGTCCTCGACCAGAACGACATCGATGCCCTGCTGAACGCGGTGGCCTCGGGCGAGATCGACGACGAGCATCCCCGCCACCAGATCTTCTCGCGCAGCCGCCGGGATCTCGAGCACGTCGAGATCAGGGAGTACGACTTCAAGCGGCCGGAGCGGATCAGCAAGGACCAGATGCGCGCGCTCCAGACGCTCCACGAGACCTTCGCGCGGAACTTCGGTGTCTCCCTTTCCGGCTTCCTTCGCACGATCGTCGAGGTCCGCGTCGCCCACGCCGAGCAGCTCACGTACTCGGAGTTCATCGCGGGCCTGCCGAACCCGACGAGCTTCAACCTGATCAACGCCGATCAACTCGACGGCCAACTCTGCCTGGAGATCTCGCCGCTCATCATCTACCCGATCATCGATCGGCTGCTGGGCGGCTCGAACCAGGACCTGTTCATCCCGCAGCGGCCGATGACGCTCATCGAGATCCGCCTGATCGAGACGATCCTGGAACGGGCGATGGGCGCCCTGGCCGAAGCGTGGGAGAGCGTGCGGAAGCTCGAGTTCTCGATGGGGGAGATGGAGTCGAACCCGCAGATCATGCAGATCGTCCCGCCCAACGAGGTGGTCATCGTGATCGGCTTCGAGATCAAGATGACGAACCGCGCGGGGACGATGAGCATGTGCATCCCCTTCAACGTCATCGAGCCGCTCATCGACGACCTCAGCGCCCAGAACTGGTTCCTCGCCGGCCGCCACCGCGAGGACCACCAGTGGGAGACGCTGATCGCCCGCCGGCTGGGAGACGCGCGGCTGGAGGTGGCCGGCCTGCTCGCCGAGACCTCCATCACCCTCGCGGACTACAAGGGCCTGGAGGTCGGCGATCTCATCATGACCGAGAAGCAGGCCAGCGATCCGCTGCTGCTGACGGCGGGGGACATTCCCAAGTTCCTGTGCCGCCTGGGCCAGTACCGGGGGAGCAGGGCCCTGCGGATCGAACGGCCGGTTCAGGGCTCGGACCGCCTTTAGCAGGTTGTTGAGGAACTCCGGCGCGTCCGAGATCGAGTGAGGTTTCGTCCTGAGCGTGCCGGCGATTCGAAGGCATATCCCATGTGATACGTCGAGAATCGAGGGTGCGGTCGGGGCGGAAGCTCGCCGATGTCGGGCCGTCGGAGTTTCTCAACAGCCTGTTAGGGGCCCTCCAGCCGCGTGAGCGCCATGAGGCGATCCCGCCGGTGTTTGACAAATGGGGAAAAGCGTGGATACCGTACCCGATTCGCGGTACGCGAAGGACCGATATGTACGGATGGAAACGCGGTCGCCGGTGTGGTTCCGGTGACCTGATAACTGGATACCGATCGTGCTGACCCACACTGTCCAGCCAATCCGCGATGACGCCTGATCGCGCCAATCCCGGTTCGTTCGAGGCCGACGCCATGAACGCCATGGCGGCGCACCTCGACGGAAGGACGCCGACCGTGACCTGACCGAAGCGGACAGGTCGACGGGTCGGAGGAGGAGGTTTCGGAATCTCCTCACCGGCCGCCGTGGGTCACGGGCGGTCTGAAAAGGTTCGCGCGTGACTTTGTTTTTTGACCTGCTACGACAACTCGACAACCCGACAACCCAGAGCCCGACGACGACATGAACCCTGAGACTCTCCGAATCCTCGACTCCATCGCCCGCGATCGGAACATCGAGCGCGAGCTGCTCATCCACGACCTCGAGCAGGCGATGATCTCCGCCGCCAAGAAGCACTTCAACTCCCTCGACGCCGAGGAGTTCGGCTGTCGCATGGACCCGATGTCCGGCGAGATCACGATCTGGCGCAACGTCCAGCCGGAGGAGTTCGGCGGCGAGCCGCAACGCGAGTTGATCCCGCTGGAGACGCTCGGTCGGATCCCGGCACAGACCGCGAAGCAGGTCATGATCCAGCGCTTCCGCGAGGACGAGCGCAGCAGCCTCCTCGAGGAGTTCTCCAAGCGTCAGGGCGACATCGTCACCGGGACCGCCCACCGCTACGAGGGCGGCGCGCTCATCGTCCAGATCGACCGCGCCGAGGGCTTCATGCCTCGGTCGGAGCAGATTCCGGGAGAGCAGTTCCACCCCGGCGACCGCGTGCGGTGCCTGATCCTCGACGTGCGCGAGGGCGGCAGCCAGGTGAAGATCGTCCTGTCGCGCAGCCACCCCGACTTCATCCGCCGGCTCTTCGAGGCCGAGGTGCCCGAGGTGGCCGAGCGCGTGATCGAGATCAAGGCGATGGCGCGCGAGGCGGGCTTCCGCACGAAGATCGCCGTGTCATCGATCGACTCCAAGGTCGACGCCGTCGGCGCCTGCGTCGGCGTGCGGGGCAGCCGCATTCGCAACATCGTCGACGAGCTGGGGGGCGAGAAGATCGACATCGTGCGCTGGAACGAGTCCAGCCAGATCCTCATCGCCAACGCTCTGAAGCCGGCGGAGGTCGAGGACGTGAGCCTCTGCTTCGAGCTGGGTCGCGGCACCGTGATCGTGCGCGAGGACCAGCTCTCGCTGGCGATCGGCCGACGTGGCCAGAACGTGCGTCTCGCGGCGCGGCTCACGGGCTGGGACCTCGACATCCTCACGCCGGCGGAGTTCGGCAAGAGCCTCGAGACGCTCGAGCAGACCGTGCGTCCGCTCGAAGGCGTCACGGAGGAGATGCTCGATCGCATGGGCGCGCTGGGCATGATCAGCGTGTTCGACGTCGAGGAGGTCGGCGCCGCCGTGCTCGAGCAGGAACTCGGCATGAGCGAGGAGCTGGCCGGGCTCGTCGTCGTCACCTGCGCCTCCCAGGCGAAGATCGTCGCCGAGCAGCAGCAGGCCGAGAAGGAAGAGGCCGAGCGGCGCCGCGCCGAGGAAGAGGCCGCGGGTGCAGCCCTGTTGGGTGGCGCCGGGTCCGCTTCGGACAGCCCGGCTGAGCCGGACGCCACCGCCGAGGCGGCGGCCGCCTCGATCCTGGGTGGTGGCTCGGCCACGCCGGCCCCGGCCCCCGCGCCGGAGCCCGCGGTCGAAGAGACGCCCGCGCCGGAGCCCGCGGTCGAAGAGACGTCCGCGCCGGAGCCCGGGGTCGAAGAAACGTCCGCGCCGGAGCCCGCGGTCGAAGAAACGTCCGCGCCGGAAGCCGACGCGGAGCCTGAAACGAACGATGAAGACGGGGCGTCGAGCGAGGGCGAAGCCGCCCCGGCGGCGATTCCGGTGACCAGGGAGGATTCGGCGTCGGCGTAGCGCCGGATCCTGGAGAGCAACGTGGCCAAGACCAAGAAGGGAAGCACGACCCGGGTCTTCCAGCTCGCTCGCGAGCTCGGTGTCTCATCCAAGGACGTCATTGCCAAGTGCAAGTCCGAGGAAATCCCGGGGATCACGAACCACATGTCGGCGGTGTCGCTGGGGCTTGCCGCGACGATCCGCGAGTGGTTCAACGAGGGCACCGGTGTGGTCACCGCGGTGGAGATCGCGCAGCCCGTTGATGTCCAGAAGGCGCGCGCGAAGGCCAAGAAGAAGGCCACCAAGAAGAAGGTGACCGGGACCGTCGCCACGACCGAGGCGCCCGAAGCGCCACCGGTCGAGGTGGCGCCGCCGGAGCCGCCGGTCGTGGTCGAGCCGCCGGCGCCCGAGCCGGTGCCGGCGCCGGTGGAGTACGAGGTGCCCGTCGCGCCGACCGTGACCCCCGAGGTCGAGCCGCCGGCTCCGCTGCCGATGGCGGTGCCGGAGGAGCCGGTCGAGATGCCGCTCGTGGCCGCCGACGTGGGCGAGCCCGCCTTCACCGCCGAGGTCCCCGTGATGGACGACATGCCGTCCGGGGAGGGGCCGGTGATGAACGTGCCGACCCGCCCGGAGGTCATCGCCCCCGCCGGTCCGAAGCTCCAGCAGCCGACGAAGACGAAGCTCGCCGGTCCCAAGGTCATCCGCGTCGAGACCCCCGACGTGCTTCCGGCGCCGCAGCCGCGGCGTCCGGGCTGGAGCGATGGCCCGCGCGCCCGCGGCGGTCGCGGCGCCGGTCCGCCGGTTCCCATGGAGCCGGAGGGTCCCCCCGGACAGATTCGCGAGGGACGCGGCACCTCCACGCGTCGCAACAAGCGCCGCAGCGCGTCGGCCGGACGCGACGGCGGCCGTACGAGCCGAACCGGAGTCGGCGCGGGTGCGGGTGCCGGCGCGGGTGCCGGTGCCGGCGCGGGCGCCGGCCGCACGTTCAACTGGCGCGAGCAGGATCTGCTGGAGCGTGAGAGGCGTCTGAACCGCTCCGCCGGCTTCCTCCGCGCCGCGCGTCGCGACAACCAGAAGCGCAGCGGAGGGAGCACCTTCCGGGCGCAGAGCGCGATGCACACCGGCGGCAAGATCAAGATCGAGGAGCCCGTCACCGCCAAGGCGCTCTCGTACGTCACGGGCGTGAAGGTCAACGAGATCATCCGGTTCCTCGTTGCCGCGGGGAAGCCGCTCATGGGGACCGATGCTCCGATCGACGCCGAAACGGCGATCGAGGTGATGGTGCAGTACGACATCGAACTCGAGGTCGTCGAGCAGAAGACGGCTGAGCAGCAGATCGTCGAGGAGTTCAAGGAGCGCGAGACCGTGGACGAGCAGCCGCGCGCGCCGGTCGTGACCATCCTCGGGCACGTCGATCACGGAAAGACGACGCTGCTCGACCGCATCCGCAACACCGACGTCGCCGCCGGCGAGGCGGGCGGCATCACGCAGGCCACGAGCGCGTTCCGCGTACCCGTTCGGGTCGCCGAGCAGGAGCGGGAGATCTGTTTCATCGACACGCCGGGCCACGAGGCGTTCACCGAGATGCGCTCGCGTGGCGCCCAGGTCACCGACATCGTGGTGCTCGTGGTCGCGGCGGACGACGGTGTCATGCCGCAGACGATCGAGTCGATCAACCACGCCCGCGCCGCCGACGTTCCGATCATCGTCGCCCTCAACAAGGTGGACAAGCCGGAGGCGACGGACACGAACATCCAGCGCATCCTCGGCCAACTCGCCGAGCACGAGCTGAACCCCGTGGACTGGGGCGGCAGCACGGAGGTCGTCCGGGTCGCCGCCCTCAAGGGCGAGGGCGTCCAGGACCTGCTGGAGGTCATCGACTACCAGGCGCAGCTCCTGGAGCTGAAGGCGGACTTCGGCGGGCTGGCGCTCGGCTCGGTCATCGAGGCGCAGATGGAGGAGGGACGGGGCGCCGTCGCTCGTGTGCTCGTGCAGCACGGCAACCTCGCCAAGGGTGACTTCATCGTCGCCGGGCGCGCGTTCGGCCGTGTGCGCGACATCACCAACGATCACGGCAAGCGCATCCAGACCGCGTCCCCGTCGATGCCCATCGCGATCTCGGGCCTCAACGAGGTGCCGGACGCGGGCGACAGCGTCTACGCGGTCAAGAGCCTCAAGGAAGCGGAAGGCGCGGCCGAGGAACGCCGGATCCAGGAGCGAGAGCGCGATCTCGCCAAGGAGAAGGTCACGCTCGACAACATCTTCGAGAAGCTCTCGGAGTCCGGGCGCAAGGAGCTGCCGCTCATCATCAAGGGGGACGTGCAGGGCTCACTGGAGACGCTGCGCTCCACGCTCTCCAAGATCGGCTCCGAGGAGGTCGTCGTCTCCATCAAGCACTCCGCCGTCGGCGGCGTCAACGAGTCGGACGTCACGCTCGCCGAAGCGGCGGGCGCGATCATCGTCGCCTTCAACGTCACCGCGGCGGCCAAGGCCCGCCGGGCGGCCGAGGCGAGGGGTGTGGACATCCGCTTCTACGACGTGATCTACGATCTCACCGACGACGTCACCCGCGCCGCCGAGGGACTGCTCGAGCCCGAGCTGAAGCTCGAGGTGCTCGGCCACGCCGAGGTCCGCGAGGTGTTCAGGATCTCGAAGGTCGGCATGATCGCCGGCTGCTACGTCACCGACGGGACGATCGAGCGCAACGCGCAGATCCGCGTGACACGCAACGAGATCGTCATCGAGAAGGACCGACGGCTCCAGCAGCTCAAGCGCTTCAAGGACGACGCGAAGGCGGTCAACTCCGGCCAGGAGTGCGGCATGCTCATCGACGGGTACGACGACATCAAGGTCGGCGACGTGCTCGAGTGCTACAAGACCCTCGAGGTACGGCGGACCCTGTGAGGAGGAAGACGGGCAATCGCGGCCGGCGCGGGCGGCCATGCTCATGAGCCATCACGGCGACCAGATCGAATCGGTCCTGTGCCGGGCGTTGCAGGAGGTGCTCAGCCGGGGGCTGAACGACCCGCGCGTGCGTGGGCTCATCTCGGTCACCGGCATCACGCTGAGCGTCGACAAGCGTGACGCGACGGTGATGATCTCCGTGCTCCCCGCCGAACGGGGGTCGTCGACGCTGCACGGGCTCAAGCATGCGGCGCAGCACCTCCGCACCGAGGTCGGCAAGCGCGTGCGGCTCCGGCGCATGCCGCGGCTCGAGTTCAAGCTCGATCGGTCGCTGAAGGTGGAGGCGGATGTCCTCGCCGCGATCGACCGGGCGGTTGAGGCCGATCGAGAGAGGACGGCGACGCCAGAGGACGCCGACGGGACGGAGGAGCAAGAGTCGTGAAGAACGTCACCGCGTGCGCGAAGAACCTCACCGCGCTGATGAAGAAGCTTCCGGAGGTCGAGCCCCCGGAGTTCCCCGACAGCGACGATCCGGTGGCCGTACTGGTGCAGTCGATGCTGATGTGCGAGACGACGGCGGACAAGGCCGTGGCGGCCTACCGCAAGCTGCTCGACCAGGTCGTCGACTACAACGACCTCCGCGTGACGATGCCCCCGGAGATGGCGTCGTGTCTCGGAAGCCGGTACCCGATGGCGATGGATCGGTGCCAGCGGCTGCGCACCGTGTTGCGCAACATCTACCTTCGCGAGCACCGCGTCGATCTCGACTCGCTCAAGGAGGCCGGCAAACGCGACGTCAAGAAGTACCTCGAGTCCCTCGAGGGTATGTGGCCGTACGCGGCGAACCGCGTCATGCTGCTGTGCTTCGACGTGCACGCGATCCCCGTCGACGAGCAGCTCCGGCGGGAACTCGTGGCGGCGGGTGCGGCGGACGAGGCCGCTGACGTGAGCGAGGTCGGCGCGTGGCTCGCCCGCCAGATCAAGGCGGGAGCGGGCGTGGAGATGCACCGGCGGTTCCAGGAGTGGGTCGAGAAGGCCGGCGCCAAGCCGGCGCGCAAGAAGACCTCGACCAAGAAGAAGACCGCGACCGGATCCCGGAAGACCACGCCGACCACCAAGAAGACCACCGCCGCGAAGACGTCGCGGAAGAAGACACGTTCCTGAGTCGGGGGGCGAGGGGCCGACCAGCGCCCGTGTGCAACACCATGCCCGACCTCCGCGCCATCCTTCTGGTTCCCGTCCTCGCGCTCGCGGACCCGGCTCCCGCCGCCGATCCGCCGCCGCCGCCGGGGGTCGATCCCGATCTCGTGCTGCCCCGCGGGGCGGACGACGAGCGGGCGCGGATACCTCTGGACGACGCGCTCCGGGAGCTTGCGAGCGGGCTGCCGGTGATGCCGGCGGCCCGGGAGCGTCCCGGGGTCGCGCCCGGCGCCGCCGACGCGGCGCTGCGGCACTATCTCGCGGCGCGCGACGACCTGCTCGAGGAGCGGTTCCTCGTGGCGGCGACCCACCTCAGGCAGGCCCGCCAGCTCGACCCGGGAAGCACGGAGATCCTCCGCGAGCTGGCCCACGCGTACGCCGGGCTTCGCGACGCATCACGCGAGCGGGCCGCGTACGCGGAGCTGTTCCGGCTCGATCCCGGCGATCCCGAAGCGCAGTTCTCGATGGGTCTGGTCGCGCTCAACCAGCGCGACTTCACGAGCGCCGCCCGGCTGTTCGCCCGGGTGCGGCTCGACGGGACCGACACGTCCTTCGATCCCGCCGCGCCCCTGATCATCGACCACGCCCTGCACCTGACCCTCGCGTTGCTCGGCTACGACCGCGCGTCGATCGGGGCGGGCGTGCGGGCGACCGAGGACCCCCAGTTCGTCTCGATGACGCGGTACCGGCGCCGCGTCGCCGGGATCATGGGCCGGCGCCCGGACATCTGGCGCGAGATCGGCGAGGCCCACCTTCGCCTCGTCGAGCGCGACCAGGCGCTGGACGCTTTTCGGCGCTCCGCGGAGCTCATGGATACGCCCCGACTCGCGGCTCGACGCGCCTTCGCGCTGCTGGGCCTGGGCCGCGGCGACGAGGCCCAGCGCGAACTCGTCGCGAGACTCGACGTGGCCCCGGGAGCGATGGGCGACGACCTCGTCGCTTTGAGCCGGTACCTCTTCGAGCCCGCCGGTGGAGCGTCGGTCGCGGTGCGGGATGCGATCGCCGACCTGCTCGAGCGCCGACCGGACGACGGGATGCTCCTGCGGGTCGCGTACTGGGCGCTGCGTTCGCCGGGTGTCGGGGAGCGTCTCCGCGACCGCGTGCGGCGCGAGCCACGTGACGTGGCGACCGCCGGCCTGCTGATGGCGATCCTTGAAGACGACGAGGCCGTGGATCTCGCCGTCGCCCTCACGGAGATGGAGCCCGATCTCGCGGCCGACTACGTCTCGCACCTGCTGGCGGCCGCTCCCCGGCCGTTGCCGCGGCTCGCCGGCGGCGATGCGAATCGGCCGGCACCGGAGAGCGTGGTGCACGTCGAGATCGCGGTGCGCATCCTGCTGCGGCGGACGGGGCTCGGTGCCGCGTGGAGGTGGTGCGGGTACGGACGTGAACGATGGCCCGTCGATGCGTCGATGCACCGCCTGGAGATCGAGGTCGCCGCCGCGCTCGACGAGCCGGAGCTGCTCTTCGCGGCCCTCGACGCAGCGAGGCACCTCGATGATGCCCCGACGTGGACGGTCCGGGCGTCCGCGCTCACCGCCATCGAGGAGTACGAGCGGGCGATCGAAGCGGCCCAGCGCGCGAGGCTCTCGGCGATCGACGACCGCGAGCGTCTCGCGGCTGGCGATGCGCTCGTCCGCGCCCACGCCGCCCGCGCGAACCGCATGAGCCTCGACGAGACGCGCGAAGAGGCCGTGCGCACCACCGTGCAGCTCGCCGAGTCGCTCGAGGCCACCGATCCCGCCGACAAGCAGCGTCTGCTCGAGCTCTTCGCCTTCCTGCACGGATCATCGGGGCTTCGGCCGAGCGCGGCTCGTTTCAACCGCACGGTCGCCGAGGCCTGCCGGCTGCGGCCCGAGAGCACGCTGTGTTGGCAGCTCCAGGCGCAGGAGGCGTTGTCCTTCGGGCAGTACGAGTTGGCGCTCACCCGCGCCTTGTCGCTGGTGGAGCGGGACGCCACCGACATGAAGAGCCTCGGCCAGGTCCTGCAGGCCCTGGAGCAGATGCAGCGTGTCGACGACGCCGAGCGTTGGCTGCTGAGCCGGCTCGAGCGCACCGGCGGTCTTCCGGAGCCGCTCGATCGTCTCGTCCGGATCCTGGTCGCCCTTGATCGGGGCGGGGAGGCGCTGACGCTGCTCGAGCAGCGGCGCGAGGCGAACCCGGACGATCCGGCGGCGACGAGGCTCCTGGAGATGGTGCTCCAGATGTCCGGCGAGACCGAGGCGGCCCTGACGCTCGGCCAGGCGCGCCTCGACGGCCGACCAGCGGGAACGCGCCGCGCGCTCCAGCGCGCCTTGCTCCTGATGCGCGCCGGGCGATCGGACGAGGCGACCGAGCGTATCGAATGGCTGATCGAACATGATCGTCACGTGCCGCGCCGGCACCTGCTCGGTGCGATCGCGCTCTGTGCCCAGTTGCCTCCCGACAACGGGCGTCGCGAGGAGCTCACCGCTGAGCTCGTCGAACGCGCGGTCGAGCAGTACGCGGATCTTCCCATGAACGTGTACGCCCTCGGCCTCCAGGCGCTCGCCGAGAGCGGCACCGAGGCTCGCTTTCGCCGTCTCGCCGAGTTGGGAGCCCGTCACTCGCGCGGCGCCGACGAGGGCTCGATCGAGCGCCTGCTCGCCTGGCGCGAGCTGGCCCAGGGCCTCGTCAACGGAGGTCACGCCCGGCCGGCAGCGGTCGCGCTGCGCACGCGGCTCGCCGAGAGCCTCCGCATCGGCGGCGAGGCCCCGCTCGATCCCGAAGCGCTCGCCCTCGTCGTGTCGATGATCGTCGCCGTGGATTCCCTCAGCCCGGACGGCGCCGAGTCGAGCCTCGCCATGCTCGTGGATCTCAGCTCGAAAGGCGCGCTGCCGGCGCTGCCCGGCGGCGATGACACGCCCACCCTCGCCAAGGTCCTCTCCGGGGCCGGCGACTTCTACTCGGTCGTCGGGAACAAAGCCGGATCGCAGTACCTGATGCGCGAGTCGGTGCGCCTGGACCCGACGCACGCGATGACGCTCAACAACCTCGGGTACATGCTGCTGGAGACCGGGCACGCCGACGATGGTGTGCAGGCGTGGATCGAGACGGCTGCCGCCGCCATGCCGACCGCCGCGAGTGTCATCGACACGCTCGCGTGGCTGCGCTACAAGCAGGGGCGGATCGAGGACGACGCGGACGGCGACGGCGCGATCACGCTGCTCCACCGCGCGCTCGAGCTGGAGGACCAGGATGTTCCCGAGATGCTCGATCATCTCGGCGACGCCCTCTGGCGCGCCGGTCGGACCGACGAGGCGGTCCACGCGTGGCGGCGGGCGGTGGCGGCGCTGGAGGTGCCGTCGAGGCGCGAGAACTACGTGCGCAACTACCGCGATCTCCAGAACCTCGTCTGGGGTCTGCTCGTCGCGGATCCGCAGGAGTTGTATGATCGGGAGCATCGTCCGCGGCTGGAGCACATGCGGCGGAAGCTCGACGACGCCGGGCGGGGGGCGAGGCCCCCGATCGAACCGACCTTCGTCGAGTCGCTCCCTGGTTCGTAGTTCGTAGACAGGTACAGAGGTGTCGTATGGCCGGTCACAGCAAATGGGCCAACATCAAGCATCGTAAAGCGCGGCAGGACCAGGCCCGGGGCAAGATGTGGTCCAAGTGCAGTCGTGCGATCATCGTGGCCGCGAAGAGCGGTGGTGGCGATCCGGACATGAACCTGACGCTGCGGTACGCCATCGACGAGGCGAAGGCCGCCAACATGCCCAAGGACACGATCGCCAAAGCGGTCAAGAAGGGCGCCGGGGCGGACGCCGACGGAACGAGCTACGACGAGTGCCGGTACGAGGGCTACGGCCCCAGCGGCGTGGCCGTGATCGTCGACTGCCTCACCGACAACGTGAACCGCACTGCGCCGGAGATGCGCAAGATCTTCGAGAAGGCGGGGGGCAACCTCGGCAAGCCCGGCGCCGTGTCGTTCGGTTTCTCGCAACGCGGGCTCATCGCCATCGAGGGTGACAAGGCGACCGAGGAGCAGTTGCTGGAGCTGGCCCTGGAGGCGGGGGCCGAGGATGTCACCGACGCCGATGGCACGTGGGAAATCACGTGCGAACCGACGGATTTCATGACGGTCAAGGAAGCGCTGGAGGCGGCCGGGATCACGCCGACGTCGGCGGAGATCACCATGATCCCGTCCACGACCGTCACCTGCGACGCGAAGACGGCGCAGAAGGTCATGCGTCTCGTCGAGGCCCTCGAGGACCACGACGACGTGCAGAAGGTGCACACGAACGCGGACATTCCCGACGAGGTCATCGCCCGCCTCGGGTAAGCGGGGAGCGTCGAGTCGCGCCCATGACCGTGCGGTACGACATCATCTTCGCGGGACGGGTCCAGGGAGTGTTCTTCCGGGCCACCACCGAGCGCGTCGCCCGCGACTTCGCGGTGACCGGCTACGTGTGCAACCTGCGCAACGGATCCGTCCGCTGCGTGGCCGAGGGCGACGCCGCCGAGCTGGATCGATTCGTCTCCGCGGTCGAGGTCGCGCAGGCCGGCAACATCGACGATACGACCATTCAACGCGAGGTGGCCACCGGCGAGTTCGCCGTTTTCGCGATCCGGCACTGACCCGTCGACCCGAATCGCATGCGACGGCGAGTTGACATCGGCGCGCCCTGTGCGAGGCTACCCATCCATGAGAGTCCTCACGGCGCTGATCACGTTCGGATTGCTGGTAACGGGGTGCACGCGGATGCACCAGACGTACCCCGGTCATGATCCCGACCTCGTGTGGACGGCGCTCGTCGCGGTCGCCCAGACGCCGGATTACGCGGACGATCCGGACGACGACGAGGAGACGTGGGTCGTCAAGGAGAACTCGGTCTGGGTGGACGCGCCGAACTCGCGGATCGAGGTCTACCGCGAGCTGGATCGCTTCCTGCACCGGGACAACGTGAAGCCGCTGCGCCAGCACCGGGCCTGGCGGTTCCAGATCGTCATGCACCGGACCGATCCGCCCCGCGCCATCTTCACGAGCCGCGGCTTCGCGGTGCCGACGCAGGCCGCGGTCGAGGCGCGGCGCTACTTCGCCGACGTCAACGACATCCTCGAGTACGGCGCGTCGTCAGGTGCCGAGACCTCCGATGCCGAGGAGCCCGCCGACGAGCGCGTCGTGCCCGTTGTCACCACCCGCCCCGACACGGACTTCCCCGACGCGCCCATTGCCGACATCGACGCGCTCGAGCCGGAGTAGCGCTTAGCAGCCCGTTGAAAAAGTCGCGCGGGCTGCGAGCGGCCCAGATCCGCCAGCTCTGCGTCGCCGAATCTCGCCGTATCGCCCTGGATATGCCATCGATTCGGCTCCTTGATCTGACGAATCTGGTCGCGCTCTCGCCGCGCGGGACTTCTTCA
>JAAELP010000029.1 GCA_024226535.1 Planctomycetota bacterium
AACCGACGACAAGTCGAATGAAATCACGGCAATTCCCGAACTGCTGAAGGTTCCGGAACTGGAAGGCTGTATTGTGACGATCGATGCAATGGGCTGTCAGAAAAAAATAGCGGAACTGATCAGAGATAAAGGAGCGGATTACGTTCTTGCAGTCAAAGGAAACCAGGGTAATCTGTACGCCGATATCAAGCTTTTTTTCGAGGACGCCGCACATAACGGTTTTAAAGATATTCCTCACGATTATCATGAGACGACTGACGGAGGCCACGGACGGGTTGAAATCAGACGATATTGGACAGTTTCCGACATAGACTGGCTTTGCGGAAAGGAGAATTGGAAAGGAATAAAAACTATAGGTATGGCGGAGTACGAACGGCACGAAGGAGATAAGGAAGTCAGCATAGGAGTCCGTTATTATATTTCAAGTCTCGGCAGCGACGCAAAACAGTTCGGCAATGCTGTTCGGACACACTGGGGAATCGAAAATTCCGTCCACTGGATACTTGATATAG
>JAAELP010000030.1 GCA_024226535.1 Planctomycetota bacterium
CCGATCGGCGATCGGCGCGCGCGTCGAGGTGCGGGTGGCGAGTCCCGGCGGCGAGCGCTCGATCTTCCGCACCGTCGGCGGCGGCGGCAGCTTCGGCTCCGGGAGCCTGCAGCTCGAGATCGGGCTCGGAGCCGCGTCGGAGATCACGGAGGTCGTCGTCCGCTGGCCGCTACAGGGCGGCTATGAGCAACGATTCACCGGTCTGCGGCCCGGAGCGATCTATCGACTGCGTGAGGGCGAGTCTGAGACGGTCCGTGAATAGCGTCCTCAAATGCTTCAGCCTCGATCGATTCGAAGACAACCTCGAAGTCATCGCCGTACGCGCGCATCGCCTGGCATCGCTGAAGCTCTCGCAGTCGTCTCCTGTCGGCACGGATTCTCTCGCGGATCGCCGCCCGCATGTAGCCCACGGTCAATCTATGACCCTCCTCAAGGGCGATGACGACACGACGCCTTTGCCCTGCTCGACCACGATCAACACGTCGGCCTCGGTGCCAGGAATCGTTTCGCTCGACCCGTCAGGCCAGTCGACCACCACGCGGTCGACGGTCTCGGCCGTGCCCAGGCCGAAGTGCAACCGCGGGTCATGGTGCGACAGGTAGCTATCGCTCGAGCGCAGGTAGCGGCTCAAGAAGCGACCGCCGGCTTCGACGCGGACCCGGGCGCCGATGGCGGAGCGGTTGAGGCCGGTGCCGCGGAGCTGTACCTTGAGCCAGCTGCCGTCGGTCTGGGAGTCGTTGCGCAGGACGGTGGGGGTGGCGTCGAAGTTGTTGATCACGACGTCGAGGTCGCCGTCGTCGTCGAGGTCGCCGAAGGCGGCGCCGCGGCTGACGCGGGCCACCGCCAGCCCGGGGCCGGCGCCGCTCGAGACGTCGCGGAAACGGCCGCCGGCGGTCCGCTGGAAGAGCTGGTTGGCCTGGGCGTAGGACTCGGGACCGCCGACCGCGTCGACCTGCGGGTAGACGTGGCCGTTGGCGACGAAGAGCTCGGCCGAGCCGTCGTTGTCGGCGTCGAAGAAGAAGGTGCCCCAGGCGAGGTTGCTCATCGTCTGCTGGCCGCCGAGGCCGGAGGCGATGGTGTCGTCGTGGAAGAAGCCGGCGCCGTCGCCGCGGTAGAGGGTATTGAGCTCGTCGGCGAAGTTGGTGACGAAGAGGTCGAGCGCGCCGTCGCCGTCGAGGTCCTCGAAGGCGACGCCCATGCACGCCTGGCTCTTGCCCGAGCGGTCGAAGGCGACGCCGGCGGCCAGCGCGCTCTCGGCAAAGCCCCGCCCCTCCATGTTGCGCCACAGGAAGTTGGCCCGCGAGTCGTTGGCGACGAAAAGGTCGAGCCAGCCGTCGCCGTCGTAGTCGCCGAGCATCGGCTGAAAACCGTAGGAGGGCTCGACGCCGCC
>JAAELP010000031.1 GCA_024226535.1 Planctomycetota bacterium
GGTCGGCCATGAGATGGCGCCGAGCCGCTTGCGGGCGCTTTCGAGGAGCGGGATCTTCTTCCGACGGGATCGGCGTGCCATGACCCGTGAGATCGGCGAACGATCCCCGCTGCCCGCAAGAAATGGCCGGCTAGGTCCGGCCGGGAACGAGACCCGACCCCGATTTGCGGCCGAGGGCCGCGGTCGCGAGGTTGCGGCAGAGGGCGGGAAGGTCGCGGCCGGCCCGGCGGGCGGCCATCGGCACCAGCGAGTGGGTCGTGAACCCCGGCATCGTGTTGATCTCGAGGAACCATGCGCCGTCGTCGTCGAGCATGTAGTCCGCCCGGGCGACGTCGCGGCAGCCGAGACGCTCCCACGCTCGCATCGTGTCCCGGCGGATCTGGTCCGCGACGCCTGCCGGCAGATCCGGCTCGAGCACGTATCGCGTGTCGGCGCGCGTGTACTTCGCCTCGTAGTCGTAGAACTCCACGGCGGGGACGATCTCGATCACGGGCAGCGTCTCGCCGGCGACGACGCCGACGGTCAGCTCGCGCCCGGAGACGTAGCGCTCCGCGAGCAGCCGTCCGCGTCCGACGTGCAGGACCCGGCGGGCCGCCTCGACCTCTTCGCGCGACCGGCAGATCCGCAGGTCGACCGACGAACCGTCGTCGTTGGGCTTGAGAACGAGCGGGGGCTCGAGCGGGCAGGCGTCGCCGGCGTCGATGACGGCCGCCTCGGGCGTGCGCACGCCCTCGTCGGCGAGCAGCGCCTTCGTGCGCATCTTGTCCATCGCCGTCGCGGACGCGGCCGGTCCGGAGCCGACGTACGGAACGCCGAGCGTCTCGAGCCGCTCCTGGAGCGCTCCACCCTCTCCCCACCGACCGTGCAGCACGGGGAAGACGGCGTCGGCGCGCACCTCGCGAACGATCTCGCCAAGCTCCTCGGCCGACGGTGCGTCGATCACCCGCTCGACCACGTTCATCTCCGGCGTCGCGCGCAGCGCCCCGGCCACCTCGGCGCCCGACTTGAGGCTGACGTCGCGCTCGGCGTCGGGTCCGCCCATGAGCACGAGGATCGTCGGCATGCCTTGCATCATCATCA
>JAAELP010000032.1 GCA_024226535.1 Planctomycetota bacterium
ACCGACGAGCTGGCGGTGATGTGCGACACGTTCCGCCCGCTGCTCCCGACGAAGGCGGCCCTGGATCTCGACGACGAGGCGTACCCCGCGAGCTGGCTCTCGTCGGTCCCCGACGCCCGCGGCACTGCCGGCATGCACACGCCCAACGGTGAGCCGAAGAAGGCCGCCGCGCCAAAGACCGTCGGCGATACGAGCGGTTGATTCACAGCGTGTCGCGAACACCGGCGATCCGGACGTGTGCCCTCTCCCCGAGCCGGGTAGGCTGCGGCGCGTGAGCCCCCCCCGCGAACGAACCCGACGCCGCTGGCCGCGTGTCCTGCTCATCGTGGTCGCCGCGATCATCCTGATCGTCGTCGTCCGCTGGACGTACCGGATCGTCACCGCGACTCCGGCACCGGTGATCGACTACGCCGCGAAGATGCGGGAGATCGCCGCCGCCCACCAACCCGCGGGCTGCGACGCGTGGGACCGGTTCGTCGAGGCGTCGACCATCGCCTCGTTCGCTTTCAACGAGATCAACATGGAGCTCGTCGACGCGGGCCTCGAACGCGAGGGCGTCGGGCCGGGGCTCGAACTCGGGGCCGGCCTGGACGGTTCGCCGGACCTCGAGCTGCTCGCCCCGGAGCTGCGCGTTCTCGCCCTGCTCGAGGAGCGCGGCGCGATCGAGTTGCTCGAGGA
>JAAELP010000033.1 GCA_024226535.1 Planctomycetota bacterium
CACGGGCACGGACGCGGACACGGACACGGACGCGGACACGGACACGGACGCGGGCACGGTCACGGACGCGGTCGCGGTCGCGGACGCGGACCGACCGGAACGCTCGCGGATGCCTACCCTCTCCGCATGCCGGAGCTTCCTGAACTCGAACGCGCGCGGCGTCTCGCCGAGCGCGTCGCCGTGGGGCGCGTGATCGAGCGCGTGCGGTGCGCCGATGACCGGATCGTGCTGGACGGCACGACACCGCAACGCGTGCGTCGGGCCCTGACCGGCCGGCGTGTCCTCGCCGCGCACCGACGCGGCAAGCAGCTCTGGTTCGAGCTGGACGATCGACCGTGGCCGCTGTTTCACTTCGGGATGACCGGCGGGTTCCGCGTGCCGGGCGCCGCCGCCCTGAAGCTCGCGTCGAGCCGGCGGGCCGGCGAGGGTGACGCCTGGCCGCCGCGCTTCACCAAGATCCGCCTGCACCTCGACGACGGCGGGGAGCTGGTCATGACCAATGCGCGGCGACTCGGGCGTATCCGGTTGCGCGAAGACCCCGCGACGGAGCCGCCGATCAGCGACCTCGGATTCGATCCGCTGCTGGACCTGCCGTCGCCGAAGCGCTTCAGCGAGCAGATCCGCGCGCGCAGCGCGATCATCAAGGCCCTGCTCCTCGACCAGTCGTTCGCCGCCGGCGTCGGCAACTGGATCGCCGACGAGGTGCTCTACCAGGCGAAGATCGACCCGCGGCGCCGCGCGTCCACGCTCACCGACGCCGAGGCGCGTCGCGTGCGCAGTCGGCTCGGCGCGATCATCCGCCGCGCCGTCGAGGTGGACGCCGACAAGACACGCTTCCCGCGCGCGTGGCTCTTCCACCGCCGCTGGGGCAAGGACCCCGACGCCCGCACGAGCGACGGCCACCGCATCCGCCACGCCACCATCGGCGGACGCACCACCGCGTGGGTCCCCTCCATCCAGAAATAGAGGAAGCGAACGGGCAAGGACGCCCGTCTCCTACATGGGCTTCTCTTCGATGGTCTGGTCGAAGACTTCGAGGAGCTTGCTCTTGTCGAAGACCATCTCCTGTCGCGAGAGCCCGACGATCTCGTAGTGGGGCGTCAGCTCGATCGCGTCGCAGGGGCACGCCTCTTCGCACATGCCGCAGTAGATGCAGCGCAGCTCGTCGATGTCGAACATCTTCGGGTACTTCTCGCGGTCCTCCCAGGGAGACTCCTCCGCGACGATGTGGATACAGTTCGCAGGGCACGCCGTCGCGCACATGAAACACGCGACGCACCGCACGCGGCCGTCCTCGTCCTTGTTCAGGCGGTGGACGCCGCGGAACGTCGATCGCTCCTGGCCGCCCTCGAGGACGGGGCGGTCGTCCCGCTTCTCCTCGGGGTACTGCACGACCCAGATGTTCTTCTTGTTCTTGCCATCCCGGCCCGCGTTCTGGAGCAGGTGCCGCATCGTGGTGCCGAGCCCCTTGAAGATGGCGGGCACGAAGAGGCTCTCGCCCCGGTTGAACCGCGTGGGGGTGACGTCGATGAGGTCCTTGGCGGGGATAGGCATGACACTCAGGATATTGGTATTTTGTCCGGAGCGCGCATGACCCCATCCGAACCAAGGCCGAACACCGCCGAAGCCGAGTCCCGGCGTCTCTGGCGGCTCGCCGCCATGGGCGGCACCATGGCGTCGGAGATCCTCGCCGGCACGCTCATCGGCTGGGCGATCGACGCCATCTTCGGGACGAAGCCGATGTGGATCGTGATCTGCACCATCGCGGGGGTGATCGTCGGCATGGCGACCTTCATCCGCAGCGCGATGTCCGAGTCCCGCCAGGCGGGCCGCGCCGGCCGGGACTTCGCCGCGCGGCACCACCACGACCAACCCGGGGACGACGACGATGACTCCGAGACCCGATGACCAGACCGTCCGGCTGCCCACGGTGCGGCTGGCCACCGTCGCCGTGGTGATCAGCGTGATCGTCGGCGGCGGGTGGCTCGCGGCGGTGCTTGCCGGGGGAGGACCACGCGTCCTCGCGCTCGGCGGGCTCGCCGCAGCGGGCGCGGTGGGGGTGGCTTCGGTCGTTGCCCTGTTCGCCATCCAGCCGTGGCACGAACGGTCGGTCTACGTCTGGCCGGCGGTGTGGCTTCTGGGCACCTATATCCGGCTGGTTCTGGCCCTCGCCGGGGCGTTCTTGCTATACTCCGCGACCCCCCTGAGCAGCCGGGGTGTGTGGCTGGCCGCAGCCCTCACGTACGTCGCTGTCATGGTCGGGGAGAGCCGTGTCTACGTGACGTCGATGCGGTCGATGACCCGGGTAGAGACCGATCCGCCCGAGGACTCGGCTCCGGAGTGACTGCCCCGCCATGTTCGCCCTCGCCGCCGGTTCCAAGCCGAATCCCCTGGGCCACGTACTCGACCAGAACATCGTCGGGGGAGATCACGCGCTCATCCACGCCACCGAGGGCTGGACGGTCTTCGGTTCGCCGATCCTCACGCTGCACATGGTCACGCTCGTGGCCGCGGCGCTGCTGCTGGTGTGGGTGATGAAGAAGGCCGCGGCGGCGATCGAAACCGGCCCCGACGGCACCGGGCACGACCGCTACCTGACGGCCGGCCGCGTCGGCCAGCTCGTCGAGGTCATCAGCCTCTACCTGCGCGACCAGATCGTGAAGCCGGTCCTCGGGGAAAAGACGAACAAGTACCTCCCCTACCTGCTCACGCTCTTCTTCTTCGTGCTCATGAACAACCTGCTGGGGCTGATCCCGCTCCTCGATCTTCAGCACCTCGCGGGGATGTTCTTCGGCAACTCGCACTTCGCGGTGATCGGCGGCACGGCCACCGGCAACCTCGCGGTGACCGGGGCCCTGGCGTTGATCTCGTTCGTCGTCATCCAGGTGCACGGCCTCCGCGAGCTGGGCTTCGCGGGCTGGGCCCACCACCTGCTCGGCGGCGCGCCGGTGTTCCTCGCCCCGCTCATGATCCCCGTCGAGATCGCGAGCATGTTCATCAAGCCCGCCGCGCTGGCCATTCGTCTCTTCGCCAACATGATGGCCGGGCACATGCTCCTCGCGACGCTCACGCTGTTCGGCATGATGGCCTACCACGGAGCGGGCGCGTGGGGCGCCGCCGGCGTCTCGATCCTCTCCATCGCGTTCGCGGTGGCGATCAGCTTCCTGGAGCTTTTCGTGGCCTTCCTCCAGGCCTTCATCTTCATGTTCCTCACCGCGGTGTTCATCGGCCAGCTCTCGCATCACGGCCATGAAGAGCACCACGGACACGAGCCGGTCACCGAACCGGCCTGATTCGATCACGACCGCAAGCTCAGGCCGTCCGACACGTCAAGGGCGGTGGATGGACCAGCAAGAAACTTTCCTCACTGTCGGAGCTCTCAGCCAAAATGAAACGATTCCTCACCCTCACGATCGTGGCCTTCATCGGTCTGACCTTCGCCGGCAGCCTCGACGTTGCCGCGCAGCAGACCCACGAGCAGCAGGTCGAGCTGAAGAAGGCCGAGGGCCATGGCATGGGCAAGGGTCTCGGCGGCGGCATCACCGCGGGTCTCGCCGTGGTCGGCGCCGGGCTCGGCATCGGCCGCATCGGCGGCTCCGCCTGTGAGTCGATCGCCCGCCAGCCCGAGATGGCCGGCCCGATCGGTACCAACATGATCATCACCGCCGCGCTCGTCGAGGGTGCCGCGCTGTTCGCGATCGTCGTCGGCATGCTCGGAATCCTCTGACCGATCAGAGGACTCCCGGGCGCCGTCGCACCGGAGGAAGGTCATGACGCATCTGCTCGCCGCGGGCGACAACCCCGTCTCGGTCCAGTGGATCCCCCTCGTCACGACGCTCGTCGTGTTCGGGATCGCATTCTGGGTGCTGGCCGCCAAGGTCTGGCCGCGTATCACGCAGGGCCTCGACGATCGCGATCGCAAGATCCGCGAGGAGATCAAGGCCGCGGAAGATGCGCGCGAACAGGCGAAGGCTGCCCAGGACGAGTTCGAGGCGTCCCTGGCCACCGCGCGCCAGGAGGCGGCCGACATGATCTCCACTGCCAAGGCGAGCGCCCGGGCCGCGGCCGACGAGCTGAAGACCCGCAACGAGGCGGAGCTGACGGATATGAAGCAGCGCGCCCAGCGCGACATCGACGCCGCCAAGCAGGCCGCGGTCAACGAGCTTCACGCGGACGCGTCGAAGCTCGCCGCCCAGATCGCGGGCAAGATCCTCCAGCGCGAGATCACCGTCGAGGACCAGCAGCAGCTCGTGGACGAGTCGCTGCGCGAACTCCAGCCCTCCTCCTGACCAGGCACGCAGCACGATGGCGATCCACACCGATGCCCTGGCCCAGATCTACGCTCGCAGCGTGTACGCGCTGGCCGAGGCGGCCGGCGGCATGCCGAAGATCTTCGAGGTCGGCACCGAGCTCGAGGAGATCTGCGAGCTCGCGCGTAGTGACCGCTCGTTCCAGGAGTTCCTGGCGTCGCCGATCATCGACCGGACGAAGCGCGCCGAGTCGCTGCGACGCATCTTCCGCGACCGGATCACCGACCTGACGTTCCGGTTCCTGCTCGTGATCAACGACAAGGGCCGCCTCGGTCACCTCGAGCCGATCAACGCCGCGTACGACCAGCTCGTGCAGACGGCGCACGGGAGGATCGAGGTGGACGTGTACACCGCGACCGAGATCGACGAGGAGCAGACAGCGGCGATCACCGAGCGGATCAAGGCGGCGCTGGGCAAGGAGCCCGTGCTCCACCCGTACCGCCAGCCGTCGATGCTCGGCGGGATCAAGCTGCGTATCGGGGACCAGCTCATCGACGGCTCGGTCGCGACGCGATTGCGCCGGCTGCGGCAGGATCTCCTGGTCGGCGGCCACGCCGCGGTCCAGGCGCGACTCGGCAAGATCATCGACGAGGGAGCGTCCTGATGATGAAGAAGGAGGTCGTCCTGTCCGTGGGCGTCCTGCTGCTCCTCAGCGTCGCGGCGTACCTGTGGCGGCCCGCGCACGCGGCGCCTCCGCCCGCCGATGCGACGCCGGGGCGCAAGCTCGAGGACACGCCGATGCTCACCGTGCGCGGACGCGCCGAACTGAAGAAGCCCGCCGACCGCCTGCTCATGTCGATCGGCGTCGTCACCAACGGGCCGGATCCCTCGGAGGCTCTCGACGACAACAACGCGAGCATGCGGCGGGTCGTCAAGGCCATCGAAAAGGCCGGCCTCGGCTCCGACGAGCACGAGACGGGACGGTTCAACATCCGCCCGGTCTACAGCCGCCCCCCCGCGCGACAACGCCCCGAGGGATGGAAGCCCGAGATCGTCGGCTACGAGGTGACGAACTCGATCAACGTGCGGACCGGCCAGCTCGACCTCGCCGGCAAGATCATCGGTGTCGCGAGCAAGGCCGGCGCGAACTCCGTCGACGTGGCGGGGTTCGATCTCGCGGATTCCCGCACGCACCGCCGCGAGGCGATCGCCGTGGCCACCGCGAACGCGCGGGCCGACGCGCAGGACCTCGCCGACGCCGCCGAGGTGGACCTGCGACGCATCGTGTCGATCAACCTCGACGACGCGGTCATCCCTCGGCCGGAGATGGCCTTCAAGGCGCGGGGCCGCGCCGCGATGGCCGCCGACTCCGCCCCGCCCATCACGCCCGGAGACGTCACCGTTCGCGCGAGCGTGACGATCGTGTATGAGATTTCGGAGAAGGGACAGAGGGACTGACCGGTACCGCCGCGTCCCTTCCAACATCGAGCAGCGCCATGAAGATCAAGACCGACGAAATCACATCCGTCATCAAGCAGGAGATCGAGCAGTTCTCCAGCGAGCTGGAGATCAGCGAGGTCGGCCGCGTGGTCGAGGTCGGTGACGGCGTTGCCCGCGTCTACGGCCTGAGCAAGGTGATGGCCGGCGAGCTGCTCGAGTTCGAGACCGAGGACGGCACGGTGATGGGCCAGGCGATGAACCTGGAGCTCGACACCGTCGCCGCCGTGATCTACGGCAACTACCTCGCGGTCGAGGAGGGCAACCAGGTCCGCGCCACCAGCCGCCTGCTGGAGATCCCCGCCGGCGAGGCGATGCTCGGTCGCGTCGTGGATCCGCTCGGCCGTCCCATCGACGGCGGCCCGCCGATCGAGACGACCGAGACGATGAAGCTCGACATCGTCGCTCCCGGTATCGCCTTCCGGCAGCCGGTGAAGGAGCCGCTCCAGACCGGCATCAAGGCGATCGACTCGATGATCCCGATCGGCCGCGGCCAGCGCGAGTTGATCATCGGCGACCGGAAGACGGGCAAGACCGCCGTCGCCGTCGACACGATCATCAACCAGCGTGAAGCCTGGGGCACCGACGACGCGGTCGTGTGCATCTACGTGGCCGTCGGCCAGAAGGAGTCGACGGTCGCCGGCGTCGTGGAGACGCTGAAGGCGAACGGCGCGATGGACTACACGATCGTGGTCAACGCCGGAGCGTCGGACTCCGCCCCGCTGCAGTACATCGCCCCCTACGCGGGCTGCGCGATGGGCGAGTACTTCATGAACCAGGGCAAGGACGGCAAGACGCCGAAGCACGCCCTCTGCATCTACGACGACCTCTCGAAGCAGGCGACCGCGTACCGCCAACTCTCGCTTCTCCTGCGACGCCCGCCGGGGCGCGAGGCGTATCCCGGCGACGTGTTCTACCTGCACAGCCGCCTTCTGGAGCGCGCGACGAAGCTCTCCGACGAGAACGGCGGCGGCTCGCTCACCGCGCTGCCCGTCATCGAGACGCAGGAAGGCGACGTGTCGGCCTACATCCCGACGAACGTCATCTCCATCACCGACGGCCAGATCTACCTCCAGCCGGAGCTCTTCGCCGCCGGCGTGCGCCCGGCGATCAACGTCGGCATCTCGGTGTCGCGCGTGGGCGGCAACGCCCAGATCAAGGCGATGAAGGAGATCGCCGGCTCGCTGCGTCTGGACCTCGCCGCCTACCGCGAGCTGGAGGCGTTCGCCCAGCTCGGCACCGAGCTCGACGCCGCCGCCCAGCGCCAGCTCGACCGCGGCGGACGGATGGTCCAACTCCTCAAGCAGGACCAGTACATTCCGTACAACGCCATCGACCAGTGCATCTCGATCTTCGCCGGCTCCAAGGGCTTCCTCGACAACCTGCCGCTGAACCAGGTGCACGCGTTCGAGAAGGACCTCCTCGAGAACTTCCGTGGCGTCGGCAAGGCGCTGCGCGATGAACTCGTCGCGGCCCAGAGCTTCAAGGGCGGGCTGGACGAGAAGTTCATCGAGGCGATCGGGACGTTCAAGAAGAACTGGGTGGCGCCGAGCTGATCGCCGCGGACGGTCCTCCGGGCCGGTACTCCCGTTGTCGATGCGGACCACCGATGGCGGCTCCATGACGAACGTCCTGCGAGCAGTGCGGTCGAAACGCGGGATTACCTGGGTCATCCTCGTCGCCGCGTTCGCGATCACCCGGGTGCTCTACGCGACGATCGGCGGCCTGCGCTTCGACGTGCAGCCGCTGGATTTCTACCTCCAGTACGTCGACCCGGAGTTGCTGCGCACCGCGCTGCTGGAGAGCGTCTACTACCTCCACGGGCAGCCGCCCCTGTTCAACTACGTGATCGGCCTCGTGCTCCAGGTGTTCCCCGGACACGAGGGCGTGGTCCTGCACGCGATCTACCTCTGTTGCGGGCTCGTGATCATGCTCGGCATGCACGCGCTCATGACGCGAATGCGCGTTCCGCTCGCGGTCTCGGCGACCACGGCGCTCCTGTTCGCGGCGAGCCCCGTCACGATCCTGTTCGAGCACTGGCTGATCTACACCTATCCGATTGCCGCGCTGCTCGTGCTCTCGGCGGTGCTGGTCACGCGCTTCGCCGCGAATCACCGGACGATCGACGCGGTGGCGTTCTTCGGCACGCTCGCGGTGCTCGCCTACACGCGCGGGCTCTTCCATCCCCTCTGGATGATCCTGGTCACGGCGGCGTGCCTCTGGTGCTGGCGCCGGCATTGGCGTCGCCTGTCGCTCGCGGCCGCCGTCCCCTTGCTCCTGGTCGTCGCGTTGTCGGTCAAGAACTTCGTGCTCTTCGGGACGCTCAGCAGCGGGCAGGTCTACCTCGACCTCAACCTGGGGATGATGACGATCAACCGCATTCCGTACGACGAACGGCGGACGCTCGTCGCGGAGGAGAGCCTCTCGCCGATCGTTCTCGTCCCGGTGTACGGTTCGACGGTGATGTCGTACCGCCATCTCCTCGAGCCCTACGAGCCGGCGGGCGTCGCCGTGCTCGACCAGGTGACGAAATCCAACGGCCAGGCGAACTTGCACCACGGGCAGTACATCGAGATCGCGCGGATGTACGGAACCGACGCCCGCGTCCTGCTCGCCGAATCGCCGGGTCTCTACCTGCGCAGCCTGTGGCGGAACGTGAAGTTCTCCCTGAAACCCGCCCACGCGATCGCGCCGTTCGGATCGCCCGGCTACCGCAACGCACAGAACATCCGACCCTTGCTCAGGGGCCACGATCGAATCATGCTCGTCGACCGTAGCCTGAAGTCGTGGGTCCTCGTGGTAATGCTCCCGCTGCTGATCCTCTTCGCGGCGGCGCTCACGACGCGCTGGCTCGTCGTGCGTCGCCGGGCCGTTGCCGGCGGCGAGATCATCCCCGCCGACGCGGCGGGCGCGCCGGCTGCGTACCTGTTGTTCACGATCCTCTACCTGACGGTGCTGACGATCGCGCTCTCGGTCGGCGACCACAACCGCTACCGGTTCATGCTGGCGCCGTTCTACGCGGTGCTGTTCGCGAGGTTGATCGGGGTGCCGATACGGATGGTGATGACGCGGGCTGGCGCGGACACGGACTCGGACGCGGACGCGCCTACGGCATCGTCGGCACCGTCTTCGTCTGGATCGTGACGCCGAACACGCGCTCCAGGCGACGCAGGAGCTTGGCGGGGCTCTCCGGACGTTGAGCTTCCGGCGGCGGGCCCGTGATGTCGAACCGGATCTCCGCCGACGCGTCGTATCCGAGACCGACGAGGTTCGCACCCGCACCGCCGTAATCGGCCCCGCCGTCGAAGAGGAGTTGCCGGGCGATCACGCCGAGCAGCGCCGCGGGCTGGCTCACGACGTCGAGCGGGTGGGTCCCGATCGGCCCGTCGCCCGGGACGTAGTCCACGTCACACTGCTGGCTGGCCACGCCGTCGATCCGCGCCTTGCCGTGCGGCGTCTGGAGGATGTCGAAGCGGAAGCCGTTGGGAACGGAGTAACTGCTGAGCAACGTCTGGTCCCAGCACGTGATGCACCGACGCGTCTCGGAGAACTTGATCTCGTTCATGTTCCAGATGTCGACGTCGGCCTTCGTCGTGACCGGGCCGCCATACTCCTGCCGGAGGTCCGCGAAGACCGGGTGCAGCGTGAGGTCCGAGTCGGAGATCACCTGGCGAGGACCGCTGAACGCCGAGGCGCCCGCGGCCTGGAAGTTCATCAGGAGCAGGCTGAAGTTCGACGAGTACTCCACGCCGTTCATGTGCAGGAAACCGGGCGTCCCCGTCTCCTCGCCGTGCCCGATGGCGGCGTCTGCCGTCTTGTAGTTCGTCGTTCCGTACTCCCACGCCGAGCCGCGACCGTAGTGAACGAGCGTGCCGACGCCGGAGAGATGATTCCAGCGGATCTCGTTGCTCTGGGCGTTGACGGCCCACGCCACCGCCCACCCGCGCAGCATGCGGCCGCCGTCCGGTGCAGGCCGGCCCGGCGGAAAGCCGGTGTCCAGCGCCGTGAACGGAGCCACGCCGCCGGCGGCCGGTAGACCGGTCAGCGCCGACCAGTACGTCGGCTGATCACCGGTGAGCGTGATCTGGTTGTCGACGTAGTTCCAGCCCGGATGAGCGCGCTCGCCCGTGCCGGGATCCGCTTCCAGCGGCGGATCGCCGTTGATGAAGTACATCTGCACGCGGACTTCACCCGGGTAGTCGTTGGTCAGCGAAAGGAACGTATCCTGGAGCACGTTGCCGGTGCCGTCCCAGCGCAGGTCGATCTTCGAGAAGACGAGCAGGCTGCCCTTCTCCGACGGCGCGGTGCGCGGGGCCTGCCCCAGCGCGACCACGCACGGCGTTCCGTCGCCGAAGTAGTCGCCGGGCAGCAGGGCGCACGTATCCTCGGTGACCTCCACGCAACTGCCGTCGGGGAGCACGCACGCCCCGGTCGCCAACGCCTCCGGCGCCGCGATCTTCCAGGGGCAGTAGTCCACGGTGAGATCGTCCACCGAATCGCCCGTGCCATCGGCGTTGACCATCGTCGCCGGATCGAAGCACGGCGGGCTGCCCGCCTCGTCGGTGCCGGACGGGTCGGCGGGGCCGGTCGGATCGCCCCACCAGTTGTCCTCGCCGTTGCTGACGATCGTGCTCGACGTCGTGGTCATGCCGGTTCCGTTGCCGACGATCACGTTGCAGGTGGCGGTGGCAATCGTCGTGTCGGCGACGCCGAAGCCTACACCCACCCCGACGGCGTTGTCGAGGTACCGGTTGCCGATGATCTGGACGTTCGTTCCGGCACCGAAGAACGTGGTCGCGAGCGAGCCGCAGGAGGTGGAGCCGTCGGAGGTCGCGATGCCGCGGCAATCCACGATCGTGTTGTTGCGGATCCACCCGGTCGCCCCGGCGCCGAACTCGACGGCGTAGTCGAGGAAGTCGCCGTCGCCCTTGCCCGTGTAGGTGTTCCCCTCGTAGACGCATCCGACGGCACCCGCCCCGAAGAACAGCGCACCGATCCGCTCGATGTTCTCGAACGTGCAGTCGACGACGATCCCGGGACCGTTTCCGAACACGGCCATCGCCAGCCCGATGTACTGCTGGAAGTTGATGTTGCGGAACGTGCATCCGATGAAGGTCCCGCCTTCACCGGAGACCCGGAACGCCTGGTACACCTGGAATCCCGCCCCGTCGAACACGAGATCGCGCACGGTGATCGACGAGCCGGGGGGTACGAGGAACCAACCGCGGGCGTCGCCGGAGCCACCGGTGCTCGCGACGGGTCGAATGACCTGCGTGCCGTCACCGATCAGCGTGATCGTCTTGCTCACGACGATCTGCGCGCCCTCGGCGTGATCCGCCACGATCATGCGCAGCGTGTGACCGTTGACGGTGTCCGCGTC
Source organism: Planctomycetota bacterium (assembly GCA_024226535.1). Lineage (GTDB taxonomy): Bacteria > Planctomycetota > Phycisphaerae > Phycisphaerales > SM1A02 > JAAELP01. The sequence continues at coordinate 11,128 of JAAELP010000033.1, forward strand.
GTCGACCGCCTGCTGGATCGTGTCGAACAGCTCTCCCGTGTCCTCGTTGAGGACCGCGGGGGCGGCGACGGCGGGCGCCGCGGCGACCGCGAGGGTGAGCGCGGCGACCATGACGGCGGCGCCGTGGCGCAGAACGCGACATACCCGCGTGGTGATCTCGAACATCGGGGGACCCTCCGTTTGATTCGTCGCCATCAATTGGGCGCTCGTCGTCCGATAATCGCAACCCCCTACCGCCGCAACCCTCGCATAAGGGGCCGATTTCCGGTATTCCATTTCGATAGAACAGAGTCCCGAGAACGGAGCCCAAAATGCCCCGAACCACCGGTAAGCTCCCCGCCGACACTGAGTTGTGGTGGCGCGCGATCGGGTGGCGCTCACCCTCTGGCGGACGTGTTCTCGCCGCGACGGCGGCCGCCGCGCTCGCCGCGACCCTGACGCTCGTCGCTCCCATCCACGGTGGGCAGGTCGACGACGCCCCGGGCCGCGTCGACGATCCCGTCGTGGGAACGATCGCCGGGTATCGGATCCATGCGTCGGAGCTGCTTGGCAAGGACCGGCCGGCCACTCATGAGTCGGCGCTCGGACGTCTCCGAATGATCGCCATCAACCGCGTCGCCGTCGCCGATGCCGAGCGCGCGCTCACCGACGAGCAGCGCGCGAAGCTGAAGACGTGGACCAGGACGCGTCGCGCCGAGATCGTTGCCGAGTTGGGCGAGGGCGACCCAGCGAAGGCGGACCGTGTCCTGCGCCAACGCGGCGAAGGCGGTCTCGACGCGTACGTACGCGACCTGCGGGAGCGATCGCTCACGAGCCGGCGACTGCGCCAGGTCGTCGACGACCGGATCGTGATCGTCCCCGACGAGGTGCGGCGCGAGTACCGGCTCCGCGCCGACGAGTTCCGCCCGCCGACGACGCGGTCCGTGCGCCTGATCCGGGCGATCGACACCGCCGCCGCCGACCGCATCGACCGCGCCCTCGCCGACGGCGTGCCCTTCGCCGAGGTGGCTGAGAGCCCCGACAACGCGCAGCGCCGGCGGACACCGATGCAGGTCATCGACGGCGGGCTCGCCGAGCCGCTCGCCTCGGCCGTCGTCACGCTGGAGGCCGGGCAGCACTCGCCGCGGGTCGAGTACCGCGGCGGTTTCGCATGGGTCGCGGTCGAACGCATCGACGCGCCGGCCCCGGTGACGCTCGCGGACGCGACGCCGGCCATCGAGAAGGACCTGCGACGACGCAAGGGCACGGAGCTTCAGCGCGCGTACTTCGAGAAGCTGTTCACCGAGGCGGGGCACACGGCGCCGTTTCGAGATCTCGAAGCGATGGTGAGAGCCGCGCTCGCTACGCAGCGGCCGCGCGGGAACTGATCGAACATCTATCGCCGGGTCTTCCTCCCGCGCGTCACCTTGGCCTTGGCGCGGCGTGGCCCGGAGGTCGGCACGATCTCATCGAGATCCGGTTCCTCCACGGCCTCGCCGGGATCGGTGGCGATCGGCGACAACGGATCGACGTCCAGCACGCCGACGCTGATCGGGTCGGACCCGTCGACGCCGTTGTTGATGGTGATGACCTCGCACCGGCCGTCGCCGTCGATGTCGGCGACGTGGATGTTGCTCGGAGCGAGCCCGGGCACGTCGAGATCGAGTGGTGCTCCGAACGGACCGGGATCGTTGGGAAGGAACCCCGCCTGCGGACCGCGCGGGGGCGTGGCGAGGTGCTGCGTGAACACCAGATCCGGGCGATCGTTGCCGGACACGTCCCCGGCGGCGAGCCCGAACGAGTACCCGATTCCGTTCCATGCGTCGTACTCGGTGGCGAGCCCGATGCCCTGGGCCGGGTCGTTGAACAGGACGCTGATCAGGTGCGCACCGCCGGCCTGCGGAGCCGCGGGGAGATGCAGGGCCGCGACGTCCGGCGCGCCGTCGAGTTCGAAGTCCGCCACGAGAAGCCGCACCGGGAACGGCGCGACGCTGCGCTCGATCGCGTTCCCGAACATCCCGGCTCCCTCGTAGGGGAACACGACCACGCGCGCGTCGAGGCACTCGTCGGCGAGGTCCTGATCGCAGGTCGAGATGATGACGTCGGGCAGGTCGTCGCCGGTCATGTCCGCGCTCTGCACGTCGAGGATCGAGTACGGGAACGGCTCGGAGGGCTCCGTCGACGTGAAGCCCCCTGCCCCGTCGTTGACGAACAGGAAGAGTCGCTGACCGCTCTGGACGACGAGGTCATCGAAACCGTCGCCCGTGACTGCTCATCGTGTCCTCGGGGTTGCGCGCCAGGGCCAGGACATCCCCGTTCGCGCCGGAACCGTCGTCCGGATCGATTCGAGGTCGGCGACGACCGAGCCCACGTTGATACCGACGAAGCCCGGAGGTCCGGGGAAGAGCAACTCGTCCGGCGGCGGCGGCGGACCGCACGGCTGCGACGCGCAGGTCGTCCCGTTGCCCTGGTAGGTGCCGCCCGTGATCAGGCACGCGGTCGTCTCGACCACGCTGCACAGGTGCCCGCGGCAGCAGGCGCCGCTCGGCGGGGGACACGGGTCCGAGGTGCACGTCGTGTTCGGTCCCTGCCACGTACCGCCGGCCTGGAGGCACGGCGCTTGGTTCGTGAAGCCGCACGTGCCACCGGCGTAGCAGCACGCGCCGATCGACGGCGTCGGCGGGCACGCCGTCGCCGCGCACGTCGTCCCGTCGCCGAGGTAGGTGCCCTGGAAGAGGAGGCACTGCGCCGCCCACGTGTCGACGCACGGCACGCCCGGAAGCTCGATGCAGCACGCGCCCGTCGGCAGCGGATCCGGCGTGCATACGACACCTACGCAGTTCGTTCCGGCACCCTGGTACTGCCCCTGCACGGCCTGGCAGAACGCCTCGAACCCCTCGCTGCAGCCGCCGTCCGGGAGGCAGCACGCGCCGGGCATCGGGGGGATGCACACCCCGCAGTCGGAGCCGTTGCCCCGGTACTGCCCGCCCATGGCGCCGCACGCGCCGGGCTCCCGGATCACGCAGGCGCCGGGGAAGCAGCACGCGCCCGTCGGCGGCGCGCACGGGTCGCTCGCGCACGACGTGTGCGCGCCCTGCCAGATACCGCCCACCAAGGTGCAGGTGAACTGGCTGTTGTACGAGCACCATCCGCCCGCGAGACAGCACGCGCCGATCTGCGCGGGGGACGGGCACGGCGTGCCCCCACAGTCCGTGTTCACGCCCTGGTAGTTGCCGGCGACGAGGAGACACTCGGTCTCCGTGAGTTGATCGACGCACCCGCTGCCGTAGACGCAGCACGCGCCGCGGCAGTCGCCGCACGAGCCGCCGGGCCCGAGCCATGTACCGCCGGTCGCGGTGCACGCCGACTCCGAGCGCGTGTCGCATTGGCCGTCACCAGTCGGGAAGCAGCACGCTCCGGGCGGGCCACCACCCGCGATCGCGCCGGTGTTCAGCGCCAATACCGCGCCGAGCAGTGTCAGCACGACACCACTCCACGCCCCACGTGTCGATCGATTCATCAGCAGTTCTCCCACCCCGGTCCTGTGGTCATTCCCGTGAGGACTCATTAGAGCAGGGCGCGGCGGACATTGCAATAGATATCGGACCTTGCTGCGCGGCGCAACGTCGAGCCAGCTTGCCCATGTTAACGGCCACTCACACCACGGCGGCGGCGAGATCGTGCAGTGCCGCGCGGAGGCGCGCGTGACGCTGCACGCGCAGCGCGTAGTCGCGCTCGCGCGGGCCGCCCTTGGCGCGCAGCAGCCCGACGAGCGCTCGCTGATCGTCGGCGGGCCAGTGCGCGAGATCAGGCACCATCGCCGCCAGCAGCCCGAGCCGGTCGAACGCGTCACGCTCCGGCGCCGGCCAACGCCCGCGCCCGGTCGCTCCCGCGATCCCGGCGAGACGCCGGCGCGACCAGCGGCGGGCCGCCTGGCGATCGCCGTCGAAGCGCTCGCCGATGAACTGCGTGGCGGCCAGGCTCACGTCGGCGAGGTCCGGCGCTCCGGACGCGCCTCGACGGCGCGGCTGCACGTCCAGCACGAGCTTCGATCCCGTCAGCCGCTTGAGCACGGCGGCGGGCGCCCGGTACCGGGCATCGGCGCGTCGCTTCGCCCATTCGGCGCGGGCGAGGGCGCGCAGCTCCGGGTCCACCGGGCGGAAGCCCATGCGGTAGTAGAACCAGATCGCGCCGGTGCGGATGCCTTCCTCGTTGTCGGCGCCGAACTGGTAGGGATCCACGAGGAAGCGCTGCACGTTGAAGTGACGGTGGTACACCCGCATGATGTTGCCGAAGAGCTGCGCGGACTCTCCGCCGCGCACCACGTCGAAGACGTTGATGCCGATCTCCGCCCGGTCGTCGAAGATCCACGCGCCTCCGTACGCCGCGGGTACACGGTTCTTCGCCGCGAGGTACCCGACGAACGTCTCGATCGGCAGGCGCCGGTCCGGTTGCATACCGAACAGCGCAACGTCCACGCCGCGCTCCAGCGAGACGAGCGTCACGTCGCGCGGGTCGGCGTAGCAGACGGGATCGGTCTCGCGGTGACGGATCGCGAGCGTCGCGCGAGCGGTGTCGATGAGCCGCTCGGCCGGAGACGCCGCCAGCCTGCGCACCGCCGGCAGCGGCATCGCCAGCAGCGGACGGAACACGTAGCTGCGCCGCAGAGAACGCACCTGATGCTCGATCGGACGGTCCGGGAACCGGAGGAACGTGGTGGAGGTGCGCGGCCCGCGCAGCGTCCACCGGACGCGCATATCCAGGGTCTCGACGACCTGGTCGAGTACCGGCGCCGGGCAGGCCAGGCGTCGAAGCTGTTCGACCAGCCACGCGAGATCACCGCGCCGGTGGCTGCCGCGGCTCAGCTCGAACCACTCCTGCGTCGACACGCGGCTGGAGAGGACGCCGTCCCGCTCCACGGGTTCGCAGCATACGGGCAGGAACTCGTCGAGCCCCTGCCCCGCCGACTCGTCCGTCCACGCGATCTCGACGTCTTCGGGGAACCGGCTCAGCAGCCACTCGATCGTGGCCAGGGTGTACGCGCACTCGACGACGCTGCCCGCGAGGCCCGAGTCGTCGAGGTGCTCGCCTCCGCGATCACGCGCCGTGAGGTCGGTGGCCGCCGCCGCGACACGCTCGAGTTCCGCCTCGGCGCGCTCCCGCACGTCCTCGTCGTCGGGATGGGCGACGGCGAACAGGAGCAGGTCGTGGTAGATGCCCAGGCGCCGGGAGTCGTTGAGCCGGAGCTGCGCCCCCGCCTTCAGCAGGTCACGTCGCCGCGACGCCGCCCTCGTCCCGAAGCGAGTGCGGACGGCCCGAAGTTCGTGGATGAGCTGCTGGAGGTTCAGGCCTGACATGGCGGCGCACCGTAGAGGGCATCGGCCCCGGGTGCAACGGGAACGCCGCCCCGTCCGGCTGCGCCACGGCGGGCGACCTGCCTACGCGGCGCGGCGGACCGGCTCCGGCGGCGGCGCCATCGTCGCCGCGTTCACCGCGATCGGCGTGCCGCATTCCGGGCAGACGCCGGTGGTGTTGCCGGTCAGGTCGTAGCTGCACTCGGCGCACGCGGGCAGGCCCGTGAACAGCGGGTGGTGCTCGTACTTGTTCCATACGACCCGCGTGTTCGCCCAGCCGTCGCCGAGGCGTTTGCCCTTGAGCAGGCTGAAGGCGATGAACAGCGGCGCGAGGGGGATGAGCAGCGGGAGGTTGCGAAGCACCGACCGCCAGAACCCGACGCGGAGCCCCGACGTACGCGCATTGGCGCCGGTTCGCGAAGCTCGAGTGGCACCGGCCGCAGACCCGCGCGTCGTACAGACGCCGGGGTCGTCGCATCCGCTTGGTGCCGCGGCAGAGGGGACAGACTCGGTCGGACATGGCGGCTCAACTCCTTCGACCACGCCCCGACGCCGGGACCCGTCACCGAAGACCATCGCCGCCCGACGGCTCGCGCTTGAGGCGGAGTCTCGACCCGGACACCCGCGGCGGCCGAACCGGACGGTTGGTGGAGCAGTAGAGCGTGTCGCGCCGACGTATCATGTGTCCGATACCGCCCTGCCCCCACGTCCCCGCCCCTCCGGAAGCTCCATGACCATCACCCATCCCGCCCTCGACGCCACCAGACGAACCGTCACCGCCTGCTGCCGCGTCGCACGATCGATCCAGCGCGACCTCGAGCGCGTGAAGGCCATCACCAAGGACGACCGCAGTCCGGTGACGGTCGCGGACTACGCGGTGCAGGCCATCGTCGCCCTGGATCTCCTCGCCGTGGATGCGTCGGCGTTGATCGTCGGTGAGGAGCACGCGGCGTTGCTGCGCGACCCCCAGCAGGCCGTGGTGCGCGACGCGGTGATCGAGGCGGTCCAGCGGATCCGGCCGGCTACCTCCGCGGACGAGGTGCTCGATGCGATCGACCACTGCGATCACGACGGCAGCGCGGGCCGGTACTGGACGCTCGACCCGGTCGACGGCACCAAGGGCTTCCTCCGGGGCCAGCAATACGCAATCGCCCTCGCGATGATCGAGGACGGCGAGGTGACGTTCGGCATCATGGGATGCCCGAACCTCCCGCGCAACCAGACGGCCGCACTCGACCATCCCGACGAGACGGGCACGCTGTACACGGCGACCCGCGGGGGCGGTGCGTGGGAGTTGTCCGGCGATCGAGAGACGGCGAAGCCGCGCCCGATCGAGGCCGCGGCGTACGAAGCGGGCGCGCCGGTGCGCGTCTGCGAGTCGGTCGAGGCCGCGCACTCCAACCAGTCGGACGCGGCGCGGATCGTCGAGGCGCTCGGCTCCACGAGCCATCCGGTGCGTCTGGACAGCCAGTGCAAGTACGCCGTGGTCGCCCGCGGGCAGGCCGACGCGTATCTCCGGCTGCCCACGCGCAAGGCGTACGTGGAGAAGATCTGGGACCACGCCGCCGGCTATCTCATCGCCCATGAGTCCGGGGCGACGGTGAGCGACATCACGGGCGCCCCGCTCGACTTCGGTCACGGCGCGCGCCTGGAGGCGAACCGCGGCGTGGTGTGCGCGGCGTCGGCGCTGCACTCCGACCTGGTGCGGATGATCTCCGAACTGGGTGTCGGTAAGCCGAAAGGCTGACGAGCATGTCGTGGGAAGCGTGGTACGCCGTCGGCACGATCGTGGCCGTGATCATCGCGCTCGCGACCAACCGGGTGAACGTGGACACCGGTATGGTCGGCGGACTGCTGCTGCTGCTCGTTGGTGACGCCCTGCTGCCCGGCGACATCCTGGCCGTGGAGGACGGCATCCGGGGCTTCGCGCATCCGGCGATCATCATGATCGGCGCGTTGTTCGTCGTCGCGGCCGGGCTCCAGGAGACCGGCGGCATGGAGCTGGTCGCCCGGCGTCTGCTCGGACGCCCGCGCACCGTGGCCGGGGCCCAGCTCCGGCTCATGGCGCCCGTGGCCTTCATGAGCGCGTTCATGAACAACACGCCGATCGTGGCGATGTACGTCCCGATCGTCGCCGACTGGGCGCGGAAACTCCGCATCAGCCCCTCCAAGCTCTTCCTGCCGCTGAGCTTCGCGGCGATCCTCGGCGGCAAGATCACGCTCATCGGCACCGCGTCGAACATCGTGGTGATGGAGGAGTACGTGAAGCAGGTGCCGGTCCTGCTCGCGGGAGAGGCGGCGGGCACCGAGCCGGTCTGGCTCAGCGAGCTCGGCGTCGAGGTGCGCTCGTCGCGCTGGCAGTTCTGGGGGATCGCGGGGCTCGGCGTGGCGACGAGCGTGGCCGGGATCGCGCTCATCCTCCTGCTCTCGCGGTGGCTGCTCCCGGAGCGGCGCCCGAGCGAGGAGAGCCCGCTCGACTCGCGGCGGTACCAGGTCGAGCTTCTCGTGCGCCCGGATTCGCCGATCATCGGCAAGAGCATCGAGGAGGCGGGGCTGCGGCAGCTTCCCGGCCTCTACCTCACGCAGATCGAGCGAGAGCACGTGATCCTGCCCGCGGTCGCGCCCGACGAGGTCATCCACGCGAACGACGTGCTCGCGTTCGCGGGGATCCTCGAGTCGGTGGTCGACCTGCGCAAGATCCGCGGCCTCGTCCCCGCCACCGACCAGGTCGAGAAGATCGACGCCGAACAGCGCCATCGCACGCTCGTGGAGGCCGTCATCTCCCGCAACTCGCCGCTCGTGGGCAAGACGGTGCGGGCGTCGCAGTTCCGCACCCGGTTCAACGCGGCGATCATCGCCGTGCACCGGAACGCCGAGGTCATCCACGCGAAGATCGGCGACATCGTGCTCCAGCCCGGTGACACGCTGCTGCTGGACACGCACTCCGGCTTCGTGGGGGCATTCCGGAACAGCGACTCGTTCTATCTGGTGTCGCCGGTTTCCGGATCGCGTCCCATTCGACACGAGCGAGCCGGCATCGCGCTGTCGGTCCTCGGCATCGTCGTCGTGATGCTCACCGTGTCGCCGATCGCGCCCGTGACGGCCGCGTTGACCGGAGCGGGGCTCATGGTGCTGACGCGTTGCATCAGCGGGACCGTCGCCCGATCGGCGATCAACTGGCAGGTGCTGCTGGTGATCGGGTCGGCGATCGGGATGGGCGCGGCGCTCAAGCAGACCGGCGCAGCCGACGGCATCGTGCAGGGGCTGATCTCCGTCTGCCACGGCTTCGGTCCCCACGCGATGCTGCTCGTGGTGTTCACCCTTGCCACGCTCTTCGCCCAGCTCATCACGAACAACGGCGCCGCCGTGCTCATGTTCCCCATCGCGATGGTCACGGCGCGCGACCTGGGGGTGCACCCCGAGGCGTTCATATTCACGCTCATGGTGGCCGCCGGCAGCACGTTCCTCTCCCCCGTGTCGTACCAGACGAACCTGCTCGTGTACGGTCCCGGCGGATACCGCTTCCTCGACTACGCCCGCCTCGGGTTGCCGCTGACGATCGTGCTGGCGGTGATCTGCACGGCGGTCGCCCCGCTGCTGTACCCGTTCGGCGGACCGTCGTGAGCCGTGCCGGGACCGGGCGGCGGGGGTGGCTGAAGCGCGTGCTCATCGTGATCGGCAACGCGATCGGCGTCCTCCTTTGCGCGATCGCCGTCGTCGGCGTGTCGGCGTGGCTCGTCGGACGCGTCGTGAGCGACCGGTACGACTGGAGCCAGTGGCTGTTGTGGATCCCGACGCCGGCGGCGCTGGCGATCGTGTTGATCGGCCTGCTCGGCGCGCTTCGCCCGGGATGGTCCCGGCGGCGGCGACGCGGGCGCGTGTGGCGCTGGGGGATCGCGGTGCTCGCGCTGGCGGCGCACTTCGCCCTCGTCGAACACCGAATGCTGCGGGGGGCCCGGAAGGACCCGGCGGGACTGCGGCTCGTGCACTGGAGCGTCTCCGACGCGTGGGGCAGCCCGAACCGGTACGCGCCGTCGGTGGTCGCGCTCGACGGGGAGCTGACGATCCTCTCCAACGCGACGCTCACGCCGAGCCACCCCGACGTGCTGGGCTGGCTCGGTCCACCGCACGTGCCGCACAAGCTCGGCCCGTTCACGGTGCTCACTCGGCTCCCGATCCGCCAGCTCCGCTGGCTCATCGCGAGCGCCGACGACATCGCCGTCGGGCTCCTGGAGATCGAGCCGACGGTGCACCTGCCCCGGGGGCTCGTCATCTACATGATCGACCTGCCGTCGCGCCCCCGGCTCGGCCGCGCGGCGATCGCGCGCCGTGTCCGCGGGTTCCTCGACGAAGCCGACGGGCCGCCCCCGGACCTCGTCGTCGGTGACCTCAACATGACCCGCGGCAGCGCGGCGCTCGACTCCATGCTCCCCGGCCTGCGGCACGCGTTCGACGTCGGCGGCCACGGGTACGGCGCGAGCTTTCACGGCCGGTTCCCCCTGTACCACATCGACCACGTCCTGCTCGCCGGGACCGTCGACTGCACTCGCTACGATCTG
>JAAELP010000034.1 GCA_024226535.1 Planctomycetota bacterium
CACCCCGCCTATGTAGATCGTGATCTCGGTCGACAGCGTGCCGTTGTCCTGACCGTCGAAGCTGAATTGCCCGCCCGGCTGCACGGTGCCGGCAAACACCACGACGTCGTCCTTCTTCTGCACCACCTCGACGTAGGCATCTGTTTCGACTCCCAGGTATTCGAGGGTCAGCCGCGTCACTTTGCCGTCGCAGTCACCGCACAGGCCGCCTTCCGGCAGCGGGCACAACGGACCGCCATTACGGCTGGTGCCAGAGGCGACCAGGAAGTCACCACGCACCATGCCCGGGCCGATCGGCTTGGAGCAGCTGGTGTGCATGCGGGCGTTCAGGGCGCCGTTGACGTAGATGGTGATCTCGGTCGAGAGCGTGCCCTTGTCTTGGCCGGCAAAGCTGAACTGCTCGCCGGGCTGCACGACCCCTGAGAACACCACGATGTCGTCTTTCTTCTGCACCACCTCGACGAAGGCGTCGGTCTCGGACCCAAGGTACTCGAGGGTCAGCTCG
>JAAELP010000035.1 GCA_024226535.1 Planctomycetota bacterium
AACATATCGACGGACCTCGCCGCCGCTGGCTGCGTTGCCGCTCCTCGACGTATCCATGGATATGCCAGCGTCGCGTCGCCTTGCCAGCGACGACGATCTCGCGCCGATAAGTCACAAGCTGTTTGGCGGACACCACTAGCCGATCGAGGTCAAGGACACGAGCCCCATGCCGCGATCAGAATGAGAACATCGCTGAAGCCCACGACGTCGTTTCCGTCGAGGTCGGCCGGATGTCCCGCGTTCGGTCCCCATGCCGCGATCACCGCGAGGAGGTCGTCGAAGCCGACGCTGCCACTGCCGTTCAGGTCCTCGGCACACTCGAGCTGGAACTCGTGTGCGCCCAGATCGACGATCGGTGGACCGCCGAGACCGCTGTCCGGCGTGTCGGGGTCGTCCACCCGCCGGGCCGCGCCGACCAGGTCGACCTGCACCGATGACGGCACTGCGGCGTTGTCGCCCGCGTCGATGGCCGGTGAGCCGGCGGAGAGGCGATAGTCGCCCGCCGCCGGATCGACGAAGAGAGGGTCGGCGTCGATATTGCCCTCGCCGGCGTGACCGCCCTCGACGAGCGAGTAGCGGATTTCGCCGGTGGTCGTAACGAGCGGCGTTGCTGCGTTGTCGTGGAAGATGCAGTTCTCGAGCATGGCTCCGAAGAACCACCGAACGACACCCACCGGGCTCTCGTTCGACACGAACGTGAGGTTGGAGAGACTGGCGCTCGTGAAGCCACCGTAGATCGCAGCGCCGCTGTCGGTGGCAATATTGCTCGTGAAGAGACAGGTGCTCATCGGTCCACTGAACGCGACCGCGCCTCCGATCTCGGCGGAGTTGCCTTCGAAGACGCAGTAACGCGTGCTGCTGGCACCGTAGACGGCGCCGCCCTGGTCAGCGGTGTTTGCCTCGAATGCACAGCGGCGAAGTGTCACCTGGCTGCCGGAGACGGCGCCACCGTTGTTGCTTGCGGAGTTCGTCACGAACGTCGAGTCACGGATCACCGCGCTCTCGTCGACCGGAACCAAGACCGCCCCTCCCGACGATGCATGGTTGCTCTCGAAGTGCGAGTCCTGTACGTCGAGCGGACCATAGCAAGTGAGTGCGCCGTGCGTGTTGTCACGGAACTCGCACCCGATGGCGGTCAGGGAGACGGGTGTCCACGGACCGGCTGCCCAGTCCCCGACCACGGCGCGTCCCTGGACATTGCCCTCGAAGACGCAGCCCGTGATGACGACATCCTCTCCTTCGAACTGGCAGGCGCTCCCCTCACTCGAGCGATTGCCGACGAAGCGGCAGTCGATCAGCTTCGGCCTCGATCTGTAGGTGTAGACGGCGCCGCCGCGGGGATTCGTGCCGGAAAGCGCCGCGTTGTCGGTGAAGAGACAGTTGCGGATCTTGGGGTGCGCGCTTCGGATCTCCGGCCAGGTGCCGCAGCGGAGCCCGGAGCCGGAACTCGAACTGCCCCCGCGAATGGTGAAGCCGTCGAGAATGGCCGAGTTGCCGACATCGAGGGCCGTGAGGACACGCACGTTGTCTCCACGATTCACCATGAAATCACCGGGGATGTCGTCGCCGTTGCGATCGCCGGAGAGGATCGTCTCGTGGACCGTCCATTCACGTTCGTCGCGGGTGAGCTCGTCACCGGCGAAACCACCGTAGATGCCCACTTCGTCAAGGATCTCGAACTTCCCACTGCCGGGGTTCTCGTACGGCCGGTAGGTGCCTTCCGTCACCCAGATCTCGGAGACAAGGCCGGGCAGACGTGCGAGCTGGAGCGCCCACCAGAAGTCGCCGGCGGACGTGCCCCAGGCGTGTCCCAGGCCACGCGGGTTGCCGGTCGGGGCGACGTGGACCACGGCTTGCGGTGGGACTCCGAGATACGTGGCGCCGGACACTCCGTGCACGATTGCGTGCGGGATCACGGCCCCGTCGGCGTCGAGCACCTCGATGTCGATGATGTCGAACGATACATCGAGCCAGCCGTCGCGATCGCTGCCGCACGGGCCGTCGAGATCGAGCGTGCCCCTTCCTGGGCCAACCGGCTTGAGCACCGCGCTCGACCACTGGAACGGCTGCCCGAACGTGATCGGCTGTGTCCGCAGATACGACCCGGCGATCTCGGCGCCGCCGCTGGCGACGTCTTCGTCGTTGATCTGCAGCCCGAGGAAGACTTCGCCATCGCCGACGTGATTCACGGTGGCCAGGTGGGTGATGCGCACCGTTCCGCTGCCCGAGGCGCCGATGGCGACCAGAGAGTCGGCCCATCGCGCATTGCCCCGCACGTGGTACAGGCCGTCGACGCCGAGCGCGTGGCCCTCCATGTCCAGGGTCAGTTGTCCGTACGAGGCGTTCGCGACGCATGAACCTGAGAAGGAGACGACGTTGCCATTGCAGGAGGTCTCCTGGCCCCAGTTGGCGATCGCCGTCCCGGCCCCCATTTGGTTGCCCTGGCAGGCGGGCGACCCGGACGGCTGGTAGCCACGTCCGACGCAGGCACGGGTCGTGAGGGACACTTCGGCCTGAGCGGTGGCGGCGAGCGTCGTGGCGAGGACGCCCGCAACTGCGATTCGGACGCAGGTGCGGCGGAGATGTGAATCGAGCATGACGAGTTCCCTTTGCATGCGCCGACCGAAGCGGGCGGCGCTCCGATCAAGACGACGTCCGGCGGTGGAGCACGACGGGGGGTTTTCCGGAACGCACGGAGCGCTCCGCCAGGAATCCGGGGATGCCGAGTTCTCATGAACCGCGAGGTCCCGAGCGTGGGCAGCGATCGAGCCGGCATGGGGTCTCCCGACCTTCTGAACCTCATCGCCTCCTGGTGCCCTGACCGAACAACGCGGGCGTGAAACGTGTATAACCCCGCACATGCTTGGCAAAGTCTTCAAGGCCTACGACGTTCGCGCGACCTACCCCAAGCCCCTGAGCAAGAAGCTCGCGTGGCAGATCGGGTACGGGACCGCGCAGTACCTCCTCGAGTCCGCGGTGGAAGAGGGTCACGACGAGCCGATGATGCGGCACATCGTGGTCGGGCGCGACATGCGCACGAGCTCCCCGGAGCTGTCCGAAGCGCTCATGACGGGCATGAGGGACTTCGGGGCGAGCGTCATCGACGTCGGGCTCGTCGACACGCCGTTCATCTACTTCGCGATCAACCACCTCGGCTGCTGCGGCGGCGTGCAGACCACGGCCTCGCACAACCCGGCGAACTACAACGGCTTCAAGATCTCGAAGATCGCGGCGAAGCCGGTCGGCATGACGTCGGGTCTCGCGGACATCCGCCGGCTGGCGGCGATGGCGGCGGCGGACAAGATCGTCCCCGCCGGCGGTCGCCTCGAGGTCCGTGACGTCTGGGACGCCTACCGCGAGCACGTCCGCGCCTTCCTCGACCCTCAGCTGGTCGACGGCTCGCGGACGATCAAGGTTGCGATCGACGCCTCCAACGGCATGGCGGGCACGATGGTGCCGAAGGTCTTCCAGGAAGGCGAGCCCGTTCGCGGGCTCCAGATCGTCCCGATCAACTTCGACAACTCCACCGGGGAGTTCGTGCACGAGCCCAACCCGCTCGTGGAGGCGAACCTCGCCCAGGTGCGCGAGGCGGTGGTCCGCGAGGGCTGTCAGGCCGGCCTCTGCTTCGACGGCGACGCCGACCGGTGCATGGTCGTCGACGAGCGGGGCGAGCCCATCGGATGCGATCTCGTCACCGCCTGGCTCGCCCAGCGGATGCTTCAGCGCGAGACCGGCTCGCGGATCGTCTACGACCTGCGTTCCAGCCACTCGCTGCCGGAGATGGTCAGTGAGGCGGGCGGCACGCCGGTGAAGAGCCGCGTCGGACACGTGTTCATGAAGGAGATGCTCCGCGCGGAGAACGCCATCTTCGGAGGCGAGCTCTCCGGGCACTTCTACTTCCGCGACAACTTCAACGCGGACTCCGGGGCGATCGCCTTCGCGTGCGTCATCAGCGCACTCGCGGAGTCCGAGGAGCCGATGAGCTCGCTCATCGCCCCGGCCCGCCGCTACGCCCAGTCCGGCGAGATCAACTTCGAGACCGAGGACAAGGAGATGGCGCTCGACGATCTCAAGCGCGCGTATCCGACCGCCCAGATCGACGACCTCGACGGCATCACCGTGGTCGCCGACGGCTGGTGGTGCAACGTCCGCCCGAGCAACACGGAGCCGCTCCTGCGTCTGAACCTGGAGGGCCCGGACGCGGAGACGGTCGACAGGCTCGTCGACGAGGTGTCACAGCACCTGGGGACGCGGGTAGCGCACTGAGAATCCGGATTCCGCATTCCGAAGTCTCAATACACCTCACTCCCCCGGGATCGCGCTGATCGCGCCTTCCCACGGGCTCGACGCCGTTGCGTACATGCGCTTCGGAATGCGGCCGGCGCGGAACCCGTCGTAACCCGCCGCGCACGCCGCGTTCATCGCTCGGGCCATGCGCACCGGGTCCTTCGCGTGCGCAATGCCCGTGTTCAGCAGCACGCCGTCGGCGCCCAGCTCCATCGCGCACGTCACGTCGCTCGGCGTGCCGACGCCCGCGTCCACGATGACCGGGTAGTCCGGATCCTCCTTGAGCAGCTCGAGGATGATCAGGATCGCCGCGGGGTTGGCGATGCCTCGGCCGGAGCCGATCGGGCTGCCGGCGGGCATGACCGACGTCGCGCCGGCGTCGCGCAGACGCAGCGCTGAGATCGGATCGTCGCTCGAGTAGCACAGCACGCTGAAGCCGTCGGCGACGAGCGTGCGGCACGCTTCGAGCGTGCCGACCGGGTCGGGCAGGAGCGTCTTCTTGTCGCCGAGCACTTCGAGCTTCACCCACTCCTTGCCGGGGTTGTCGAGTTGGTCGAGGATCTCGCGCCCGAGCCGCGCGACACGAACCGCATCGTCTGAGCTGAAGCAGCCGGCGGTGTTGGGCAGGATCGTGTACCGGTCGGTGTCGAGGAACTCCAGCAGCGAGCGCCCCTCGGCGTCGTGCAGACGCTCGCGTCGCACGGCGACCGTCACCACCTCCGTGCCGGAGGCGTCCAGCGCCTCCTGCATCTGCTCGTAGGTTGCGTACTTGCCGGTGCCGACGATGAGGCGGCTGGTGATGGTGACGGGCCCGAGCCGCAGGGGCGTCGGCGTGACTTCAGTGGTGGTCGTGGACATCTCGGTCTCGAAATAGGGGACTGTCCCCGGTTTTCAGCCGCCCCCCACGAGGGTGACGATCTCGATGCGGTCACCGTCCCGGAGCCGGACGGCGGCGTGCTCGCGGTGGGGCACGACGGCCTCGTTCACCTCGACGGCACACGGGGCCTGGTCGAGCCCCCGCAGTTCGAGGAGTTGGCGGACGGACGCGGGCCCGGCCAGCTCCAGCGGCTCTCCGTTGACGGTGACGGTCATGGCGGCCAATCATAGGATGCAGCCGCGGTTCCGCAGGGGGTCATAGGCGGCCCCCGGTGGGGCGGGGGATCGTTGACAAGGCCCGGACCCGTCCATACAGTAGCCGCCCTCGCCCGGCCTCCCGTCGGGCGTCGTTCGTGGTACCCGTACCCTCGCGAGGCGACTGCTATGCCCGTTCCCGCATTCCGAACATCACCGGCCCGGAAGCGCAAGCGCCGGTCGCACCTCGCGATCCAGCCCGAAAAGACCGTTCTGTGTCCCAACTGCGGCGCGGCGAGGCGGCCCCATGCCGCCTGTGCGTCGTGCGGATACGTCCGCCCCGGCCTGCAGATCAAGGGCAGCGAGGACGTGTGATTCATGCGGATCGGCGTCGATGTGATGGGGGGCGACAACGCTCCTCATGCAATCCTCGAAGGTGCCATCGCCGCGATCGACCGACTCGAGGAGACCGACCGGCTCTACCTCGTCGGTGACGGCGATGTCATACATCAGGCTCTGCGCGACCACGGCGTCTCCGGCGACCGTCATGTCGTCGTGCCCACGACGCAGGTAGTCGGCATGGCCGAGCCGCCCGTCGAGGCGGTGCGCGGCAAGCCGGACAGCTCGATCACCGTGCTCGCCGAACTCGCCAACGCCCGCAAGGCGGCCAAGCGTGGCACCGAACCCGTGGACGCGATCATCTCCGCCGGCAACACCGGTGCCTGCATCTCGGCGGCCCAGATGCACATGCGGCGTCTTCGCAACGTGCACCGACCAGGTATCGCGGTGCCGGTGCCGACCTTCAGCGGCCCCGTCGTGCTCATCGACGTCGGCGCGAACATCGAGCCCAAGCCGCACCATCTCGCGCAGTACGGCGTGATGGGTGAGGAGTACGCGCGGAAGGTCCTCGGCATCGAGCAGCCGCGTGTCGGTCTCATGAACGTGGGCGGCGAAGAGCAGAAGGGTACGGAGGACATGAAGCGGGCCCGCGACCTGCTGCGGGCCGCCGAGGACGTCGAGTTCGTCGGCTACATCGAGGGCCGCGGCGTGTTCAACGGCGAGGCGAGCGTGGTGATCACCGACGGGGTGGTCGGCAACGTCATGCTCAAGCTCGCCGAGGGCCTGTCGGCGGGCATCTTCAAGGCCATCGGCCGCGAGGTCGCCCGCATCGACCCCGAGCTCGCCAAGCGGTTCGAGCCGGTCGTCCAGAAGATCTACGCCCAGCACGACTACCACGAATACGGCGGGGCTCCGCTGTTGGGCGTCAACGGCGTGTGCCTCATCTGCCACGGCTCGAGCGAGTCGCGCACGATCACCAACGCGATCCTCACCTCGCGTACGTTCATCGAATCCGGGCTGAACGACGCCATCAGCGCCCGACTGGGCGCCATGGAAGAAGCACTGGCATGACCTACGGCGCACGGATCGCCGGCGTCGGATCGGCGGCGCCGGCGCGGGTGGTCACCAACTACGACCTGGCGGAGACGCTGGACACGTCCCACGAGTGGATCGTGCAGCGCACCGGCATCCACCGCCGCCACCTGCTCGACCCGGAGACCGAGAACGAGGGCGAGCTGGGCCTGGCCACCGGCGCGCTGCAGCGAGCGCTCGAGGACGCCGGCATCCCCGGTTCCGAACTCGATCTCATCATCCACGCCTCGGTCACGTCGGAGATGTCCTGCCCGTCCAACGCCTGCCGTATCGCCGAGGCCGTCGGCACGAACACGGCGGCGGCGTTCGATCTCCTCGCCGCGTGCTCGGGCTTCGTCTACGGCATGAACATCGCGGACTCGCTGATCCGGACCGGGCGATTCTCGACCGTCGGGGTCATCGGGTGCGACGCGCTCGGCAACGTCAGCGACTTCACCGAGCGCACGGTTTCGATCCTCTTCGGCGACGGGGCGGGGGCGATGGTCCTCCGGCGTGACGAGGATCCCTCGATCGGCTGCGTCCACCAGGAGATGGGCGCCGACGGCACGAAGTGGCGCATGCTCTACATGCCCCGGCGCGAGCGGGAGGTCCCGGAGTTCGACCGCGACAACCCGATCAAGCTCGGCTGCCTGCGGATGAACGGGCGCGAGGTCTTCAAGTTTGCGGTCACGAAGTTCCGGAAGGTCATCGAGCGGGCGATGGCCGAGACGGGGCTCGGCGTGGACGACATCAGCCAATTCGTCTGCCACCAGTCCAACGCGCGGATCATCGACTCGGCGATACAGAAGATCGGGCTGCCGCCGGAGAAGGTCCACATCAACATCAACGAGTACGGCAACACGTCCGCGGGGTCCGTCGGGCTCGTGTTCGACGATCTCTGGCGCGCCGGCAAGATCAAGCGCGGCGACCACGTGATGTGCGTCGCGTTCGGCGGGGGGCTGACGTGGGCGGCGAACGTGTGGAAGGTGTGAGGGGAAGCGACGGAGCGACGAAGCGACGAAGGGAAGGACAGGGATGACGGATACGGCGACGGATACGAAGACGGTCGTCCTTTGTCCGGGGCAGGGGGCGCAGGCGGTCGGGATGGGGCGGGCCTGGGCGGAATCGAGCGCTGCGGCGAAGGCGGTGTTCGACGAAGCGGACGCGGTGCTCGGCGACACGCTCGGCGCCCCGCTTTCACGACTCTGCTTCGAGGGTTCGGCCGAGCGGCTCAACGAGACCGACGTCAGCCAACCGGCGCTCTACGCGTGCGGTGTCGCCTGCTACCGCGGCCTCGTCGACGCCGGCGCGGCCGGCGCGATGAAGGCGACCGCCGGCCTGTCCCTCGGTGAGTACACCGCGTTGCACCTTGCCGGCGTCTTCGGCTTCGCCGAGGGAATCCGGCTCGTGGCTCGTCGCGGCCGGCTCATGCAGGATGCCGCGGTGGCCTCGCGGGGCGGCATGGTGGCCCTGATCGGAGCCGACGACGAGCAGGCCGACGAGCTGTGCTCGCGGGCCGCCGGCGACCAGGTCCTGGTGCCCGCCAACTACAACGCCCCGGGGCAGATCGTCGTCTCCGGTGATGCCGAGGCGTGCGACCGGGCTGAGACGGTGGCCGAGGAGATGGGCCTGCGGGCCTCGCGGCTGGCCGTGGCGGGGGCCTTCCACTCGCCGCTCATGCAGTCCGCCGCCGACGGCATGGCCGAGGCCCTCGCCGCCGCCGAGTTCCGATCTCCGGACATCGAGGTCTGGTCGAACGTGACCGCCGCCCCCCATGACCCTGAGAACATGGAACTTCTGAAGCGGCGGCTCGTCGAACAGATCGTGCGTCCGGTCAAATGGGCCCAATGCTGTGGTGGCCTGCCGACCGGAGATACAATTGCGTACCATGAACTGGCCCCCGGGACCGTCCTCCGCGGGCTGATGCGCCGGACCGACCGATCCAGAAAGGTCACGAGCCATGATGAGCCGTAGCCTGCCGTGCCTTGCATTCGCCGCGATCGCCGCCGCGACGCTGGGCCTGACCCTTGGTGGGTGCGGGGATGACCCCGCCCCGATCGCAGCCGCCCCGCCGCCGCCGCCGCCGCCGCCGCCGCCACCGCCGAAGCCGTTGGTGACCTCGGTCTCCCAGCTCATGGTCGATCTCAACATCGACGAGCGGGTGATGATGGAGGAGGACAAGGCTCCTTCGACCACCGAGGACCGCATCGCCGTGCTGGAGTTCTTCGACGCATTCGTCCGAGGCGACACGGAGTCGATCGGCACCATGCTGTCGGCCCTCGACCGGATGGAGCTCGACGACCTCGCCAAGAGAGCGGAGTGGAAGACGGCGATCGCCGGGATCACCGAGGTGACGATCGAAACCGGCCCCGGGCCGTTCGGTGATAAGTGCGCCCTGGCGTTGTTCGACGTCGACGACGATTACCAGCCGCAACTCTGGTACTTCGCCGAGGGCGCCGACGCGTACCAGTTCGAGGCCCAGGCCTCGCCCCCCAACGTGATGGACCAGCTTCACGGCGACGACTGGATCTCCCGTTGGCACGAGTTGCTGGAGGAGGAGATGCAACTCGCGAGCGCCCTCGACTCGGATCTGGAGCTGACCAAGGTCGATCTCGACGAGGGCGGCGCGGATATCGAGGACGACGAGCCGGGTGGGGGAAGCCCGAACCGACCCAGTTTCGGCGGAGGTGGAGGGGGCCGCCGGCCCCCGCCCCCGAAGCGCAAGCCGCCGGGAGCTCGGTGAGTCCGAGCGCTTCTTAAATCCAGTACAATCCCCGCCCGCCAACCCCCGGCGGGTTTTTTCTTTTCGAGACGGGGTGCACCATCGACGAGCGTGTCGCCATCGTGACCGGAGCGAGCCGCGGGATCGGTCGGGCCATCGCCGAGCGGCTGGCCCGTGACGGCCGGATCGTCGTGCTCGCCAGCCGCACCATCGAGACGCTCGAGGAGGTGCGCGGCGCGATTACTTCCGACGGCGGGGCCGCGGAGGTGCGTGGCTGCGACGTGGGCGACAGCGACGCCCTGTCCTCGATGATCGAGGAAGTCGCCTCCACGCACGGTCGCCTGGACATCCTCGTCAACAACGCCGGGATGACGCGCGACGGCCTGCTCCTGCGGATGAGCGACGACGACTTCGACGACGTGCTGCGTGTCAACCTGCGGTCGGCGTTCGTCGCCTGCCGGGCGGCGGCGCGGCCGATGATGCGGGGCCGATTCGGTCGCATCGTGAACATCGGCTCGGTCACCGGGCTCATGGGCAACGCCGGGCAGGCCAACTACGCCGCCGCCAAGGCGGGCCTCGTGGGCCTCACGAAGACCGTGGCGCGGGAGTTCGCCAGCAAGGGCGTCACCGCCAACGTGGTCGCGCCGGGCTTCGTGGACACCGAGATGCTCCACGGGTTGCCCGAGAGCCACCGCGAGGAGGCCGCCAAGAACATCCCCGTGAGGCGTTTCGGCACCCCGGAGGAGATTGCCCACGCCGTCGCGTTCCTGACCGACGATGACGCTGGGTACGTGACGGGGCAGGTGATCGTGGTCGACGGCGGCCTGCTCACCTGACCGCCGGGTGAGGGTCGCCTGGCGTCGGATTGCAACGCTGGGCATTGGAGCTATAGTCTCACCCGCCCGGCGGAGGCAGCGGGGCCGTGGGTTCACCTCCCGTGCCGCGCCGGTTTTCGGGGGATTCGTGTGTTTGCAGGAGAGACCACCGTGACGGAAGCTGAGATCGAGGCCAAGGTCACCGATATCGTGGCCGAGCAGATGGGCGTCGACAAGGGCGAGATCAATCGCGAGACCAGCTTCGCGAACGACCTCAACGCCGACAGCCTGGACACCGTCGAACTGGTGATGGAATTCGAAGACGAGTTCGAAACCTCGATTCCCGACGAGGAAGCCGAGAAGATCCAGACCGTCGGCCAGGCGATTACCTACATCGCATCGCACATCGGCAAGTGACGACTCGCGAAGCGAGGCGACTGAACCGTCGATGACGGGATATCTCGCCGGACGCCGTCGCGGCGGTCGCCCGCGGCGGCCGGGGCCCAGACCCGGAAACCAAGCCTGATGACGAGCTCGAGCAAGCCGCGTGTCGTCGTCACCGGCCTCGGCGCCGTGACGAACGTCGGCACGGACGTCCCGACAATGTGGCAGTCACTGCTCGCGGGGAAGTCCGGCATCAGCCGGATCACCTGCTTCGAGCAGGACGACGCGTGGGCGGTCAAGATCGCCGGCGAGGCGCACGCCTTCGATCCCGCGACCGTCGTGGATCACCGCGAGGCGAAGCGCATGGATCGCTTCTGCCTGCTCGGTCTCGTCGCGGCCGACGAGGCGGCGCGCGACTGCGGCGTGGACTTCACCACGGGCGATCCGTATCGCCGCGGCGTGGTCATCGGATCGGGCATCGGCGGGATCATCACGATCGAGATGGGCCACGCGAAGCTGCTATCGGGCGGCCCGCGAAAGATCAGCCCCTTCACCGTGCCCAAGCTCATGGTGAACGCCTGCGCGGGCAACGTCTCGATCCGCCACAACCTCAAGGGCGTGAACTCGGCGCCCGCGACCGCGTGCGCGACGGGCGCCCACGCGATCGGCACCGCGCTCCAGTTGATCCAGCGTGGCGACGCGGACCTGATCGTCGCCGGCGGCAGCGAGGCCGCGATCTCGCCCCTGTGCATCAGCTCCTTCTCGGCGATGAAGGCCTTGTCCGTACGTAACGACGAGCCGGAGAAGGCCTCGCGGCCGTTCGACCGCGATCGCGACGGCTTCGTGCTCTCCGAGGGCGCCGGCGTGGTCGTGCTCGAGGAGCTGGAGCACGCCCGGAAACGCGGCGCTCACATCCACGCGGAAGTTCTGGGGTTCTTCAGCTCGGGCGACGCGCACCACATCGCGGCTCCGGATCCCGACGGAATGGGCGCGCGGGCGGCGATGGTGGGGGCGATGCGCGACGCGGGCATCGAGCCCGCCGACGTGGGCTACATCAACGCCCACGGCACATCGACGCCGCTCGGGGACGCCGCCGAGGTGCAGGCCGTCAAGGCTCTCTTTGGCGCCGACACGAACGTCGCCCTCGGCTCGACGAAGTCGATGACGGGGCACTGTCTTGGCGCCGCCGGCGGTATCGAGTCGGTCATCGTCATCAAGGCCGTCGGGGAGGGGGTGATTCCGCCGACGATCAACCTCGACGATCCCGACGACGGGTTCGACCTCGACTTCGTCGCCCACGAGGCCCAGGAGCGCCGCGTCCGCATCGCCCTGAACAACTCGTTCGGCTTCGGCGGTCACAATGTGTCGCTGGCTTTCGGGGCGTTCGAGTAGCTACACTGGCCCCTCCGCACCCGACGCTGACGCCCGGAGCCCCCCATGGCCGACACCTTCCAATGCACGCTCGTCACCCCGGAGGAAGCCGTCTTCGACGAGGAGGTCACGTACGTGACGTTCCCCGCGTGGGACGGGCAGCAGGGGGTCATGCGAGGGCAGTCGCCGTTGCTGACGAAGCTCGGGATTGGTCCCATGCGGCTCGACCTCGCCGACGGCGCGTCCCGCTGGTACCTCGTCGAGCGGGGGTTCGCGCAGGTCGTCGACGACGCGCTCACGTTGATCACCGAGCGCGCGACGCGTGATACGGACCTGGTCACCGACGGGATCGACGAGGCGCTCGCGGATGCGAACCGCCGCGTGGTCGGCGGCGACGACTCCGGCGGCGATCGCCGCCAGGCCGAGATCGACCAGCAGCGGGCGATGGCCGTCAAGGCGATGGCCGCCCGGGCGGCGGGGTCACGCTAGCGTCTGGTGAGCGAACGCACCGCGGACCGATAGGATACTGGTATGACCGACCCCGTCCCGCAGTCCGGCGACGAGCTCCCGCTGCCCGCACGCATCGAGGCGCTCCTGATCGGCACCGACCGACCGCTCACCGACGCGCGGCTCGCGGAGCTGCTCGACCTCGCCCCCCGACGGGGTAAGTCCGACGATGGCCCGAGCCGGCGTGTCCGCGACGCGATCACGGAGCTGAACGAGCGCTACGACGCGACGGGCCGCGCTTTCCGCATCGAGCGTCTCGCCGGCGGTTGGCAGGTGCTGACGCGACCCGAGCACGGCGAGCTGCTCGCGCGGCTGAACCGCGATCGGCAGCAGCACCGGCTCTCGCAGGCGGCGCTGGAGACACTGGCGATCATCGCGTACCGACAACCGGTGCTCCGCGCCGAGGTCGAGGCGATTCGCGGGGTCGCCTGCGGCGAGGTGCTGCGCGGTCTGCTCGAGCGCCGGCTCGTGAAGATCGTCGGCCGCGCCGAGGAGCTTGGCCGGCCGATGCTCTACGGCACGACGAAGCAGTTCCTCACCGTCTTCGGGCTCTCGGGCCTCAACGACCTGCCCGAGGTCGAGGGCCTCGATCGCACCCGCCCCGCCCGCCCGAAGCCGGCCGCGGCGGCCGAGCCCAAACCGGAGCCCTCGGACGAGACGGTCGACTCGCCGCCCGAGGCGGAGCCCGAGACCGGTGACGCGGTGCCCGAGACCATGGTTGCCGGCGACGAGCACCGCGAATAGCGACGTCCGGCGACGAGAGCAGTTTCACTCCATCTGTAGCGTTCTGAGCACGATCATCTCCGCCTTGGCGACGTTCCCGAATCTCGACGTATCCTCGGATATGCCTTCGATTCGGCAACGCCACCACGACGAAGAGCATCGCACTCAGAACGCTACACTTGGTGTGAAACCGCTCTACGATTCACTGCATGTCCTCGACGCGGTCCATCCGCCGGCGCTACCACGTCGGCCCGCCCTTCCTGCTCTACGTCGCGCTGATCCTGCTCGTCGCGATGGCGGCGGCCAACGGTGGATCGAACCTGCTCATCTGGATCTTCGGTGTCCTGACCGCGGCCCTGCTCGTCTCGGGGTTCGTCTCCGGCGGGACGATCATGCGGCTGCGCGTCCGGCGGCTTCATCCCGGTCACGGGCTCGTGGGCGAGCCGCTCGTCGTGCAGTACGCGGTGACCAACCGCGGCCGGGCGCTCCCCGCCTTCAACATCCACCTCGAGGAGCGCCCCGTCGAGGGCGCGGGCGATTGGCGGATGCTCATGAACCACGCGCCCGCGTGGGTGATGCACGCCGGTCCGCGGCAGACCGTCCACGGTGAGGCCACCTTCTGGCCGCACCGGCGGGGCGAGGCGAGGTTCGGCGAGCTTCGTCTGAAGACGAGCTTCCCCTTCGGTCTCATCATGAAATCGGCCACGCGGCGCCAGCCGCAGCGCGTGCTCATCTACCCGCGGCTCTTCACGCTCAGGACCGGCGTGCTGAACGCGATCGCGCCGCCGGCGGCGATGGGCACGCGGATGACGCCCTACGCCGGTTCGGGCAGCGACTACTACGGGCTGCGCGAGTTCCGGCCGGGCGACAGCATGCGCAACATCTCGTGGAAGCGCACCGCCAACCGCGACAGCCTCGTGAGCATCGAGCGCACCCGCCCCGCGCCGCCGCGTCTGCGCATCGTGCTTAACCTCACGCAGCCGACGGAGGCGATCCCGCGTTCCGATGACGGCCCCGACCCGCGCGACCTGGAGGAGCGGGCGATCAGCCTCGCCGCGTCCTTCGTGCACGTCGCGGACCTCGCCGGCTACGAGACGGGGCTCACGATCCTGGGCACCGACCAGTCGCCGGTGCCCGTGCGGCGCAGCCACTGGCATCGCAACCGTCTCATGGCCCTGCTCGCGGCGATCGATCTCGACGAGCCCCGCCGCGCCCCGGCGCCGGAGGAGCGACCCACCCCTGACCGCGCCGCGATCCTGGCGATTCACCCGGACCGCGTCGATGCGGACGTGATCGGCGGCGATGCGTGGCACCTCACCGCGCACCAGCTCGAGCACCTGGTGGTGGCGTCGTCGAGCCCGGCCCCGCGCGGCGCCGACGGCGGACCGCGCCGTGACCGGGCCGCGGAGGCCGCGGCATGAGGCTCCTGCGCAGCTTTCCCATCATGGTGATCGCGATGGTGATGCTGAGCATCCTCGGCGTCTGCATCGCGCAGCAAACGGTGCCGCTGCTGCTGTTCGCGGCGACGCTTGCCGCCGTGAGCTGGTACGTCACCGAGGGCCCGCGTGGCCGCACCCTGCCGCGCTGGGCGTCGAACCTGCTGGCGCTGGCGGTGGTCGTCGGGGCCGCCGCCGACCTGCTGCTGCCGCCCAACGACGTGCTCGAGGTGCTCGGACGGTTCACCGTCGGGCTCACCCTCATCAAGCTCTACGAGCGGCGGACGGCGCGCGATCATGCGCACCTCATGGGCCTGAGCCTGCTGCTCATCCTCATGAGTTGCATCCGCACGCGCGAGCTGCTCTTCGGCGTCGTGCTCGTGCTCTACGCCGGGCTCGGGCTCCACGCGCTGTTGCTGCTCCAGCTCTACGCCGCCAACGAGCGCGTGACCGCCGCCCGGCGCGGCGCGCACCCGGAAGGGCGACACGAGTCGATCGCGGCGCCCCTCGCCGTCGCGACGGCCGGCGTGCAACCGGCGGTGGGGCGACGGGTCGGGCTCCACTTCCGTCTGCTCGGGGTGATCGTCGCCGTCTGCGGCCTGGCGCTGAGCCTGGCGATCTTCATCATCTTCCCGCGCGGGCTCGGCAACGGCATCCTCGCTCCCGTGCTCGGCGGCGCCGCCGTGGCCCGGACGACCGGCTACTCCGACGAGATCGATCTCTACGCCGGCATGCGGATCACCGAGTCGCGTCACGTCGTCGGGGAAATGAAGCTGCGCGACGTCGCCGGCAGGACCATTCAGCGCGACGGCGTGCTGCACCTGCGCGGCGCGGTGCTCGACCGTTATGGTGACGGGCGCTGGAGCGTCTCGCGCGGACTGCCGGAGCGCGTGGAGACCACCGGCCTGCGACCGACCGTGTTCGCGCGGCAGGGTCTCGAGGGTGTCGGCTCCGGCGGCGCGATCGAGCAGGAGTTCCGGTTCACCCGCGCGGTGTCCACGTTGGTCACTGCGTACGTGCCGGTGGCGCTGGACACGCCGGAGCCGATGCGGCTGCATTTCGACCGCGTGACGCAGCAGATCCGCAGCCCGCGCGGGGGCATGCGCCGGTACACGATCATTGCCCGCCCCCATCCCCCCGAGCCCCTGCTCCGCGAGTTGGTCGGCGAGCGGGCCCCGCCGCCCCCGCCGCGGCCGAGCTGGGGCACCCACACGATCGAGGCGAGGTTGCAGCCGTACGTGCGGGATCGTCTCGACGAGGCCGGGCTCTCGTCGGTGGCTCCCGAGGGCGCGGCGCGCTGGCGGTGGAGCCAGCAGGTCGCCCGCGTGCTGACCGACCATTTCGGCTCCGGCGACTACACGTACTCGCTCGACCTGAGCGGGATGGTCCGCGATCGGGCCGACCCGGTGGAGGAGTTCGTCTTCATGACCCGCCGCGGCCACTGCGAGTTCTTCGCGTCGGCGCTGGCGCTCATGTGCCGCAGCGTCGGGGTCGAGGCGCGCGTGGTCTCGGGATACGCCGTGAGCGAGTACGACGAACGCGACGAACGGTACGTGATTCGCGCATCCAACGCGCACGCGTGGGTCGAGGTGCGCACCGGACCGCACCGCTTCCGGACGTACGACCCGACGCCCTCCACCGCCCTCCCCCCGGCGTCCGCGCCCGAGGGGGCGCTCGCGGAGCGTCTCGGCCGGTTCTACCAGCGGCTCGAGGGATCGTGGACGCAGCGCGTCATCGACTTCGACCAGGACTCGCAGGAGGCGTTGCTCGGCTCGCTGAGCGCGGCGTGGACGGAGCGGATCGGCTCCGCGTACACCGCGGCCAAGGCCTGGACCGTGCGCGTGAACCAGGCGTTCCGGCTGGGACCGGCCGGCTACATCTGGCTCGGCATCGTTGGGCTCGCGGTGATCATCGCCGTGGTCGCGCTCGTCACCGTGCTCCGCCGGACCCTCGCCGTGCGACGCGCGTTGCGTGTCGAACGTCTCCGATTCGCCGAGTCGAGGCGTCTCGTGCGGAGCCTCGGGTTCTACGTGGACATGCTCCAGGTCCTGCGCGAGGCGGGCCTGGGCAAGCCGCACTGGCAGCCGCCGCTCGCCTACGCCCGGCGGCTGCGGACGTCGCGCCCAGAAGCGGCGCAGCTCGTGCGGGAGATCGCCGAGACGTACTACCGGGCGCGATACGCCCGCCGGCGTCTGTCGCGGCGCCAGCTCGATCGTGTCCGGCAGCGCGTGGGCGAGCTGGCCACGACCCTGGAGAGCCGCTCGTGAGCGACGGTCCCGACGAACCGGCGGTCCCGTTCCGCTTCGACGACGACGCGCCGTTCGACGTCGACACCGACGCGCGGCAGCGGGAGGGGATCCTGCGCCGGCTCGGCCCGGCCCCGCGGCGCGTGCTGGACCTGGGCTGCGGGGCGGGCCGGATGCTGATCCCCCTCGCCCGGGCCGGGCACGAGTGTCTCGGCATCGACGTGCGCGGCGACGCCCTGGAGCGATGCCGGGAGGCCCTGGCCGGCTCCGGAAGCGCGGCCGACCTGCACGAGGGCGATTTCCTTGCGCCGTGGCCGTCGGCAGCGCGGGATCTCGACGCCGTGCTGTGCCTCGGCAACACGTTCATGCTGTTGTCGGACCCGGACGACGCGGTGGAGGTGCTCACCCGGTGCGCTGGGGCGCTTCGCGCCGACGGCATCGTCGTGATCGACGACGTGCCGCGCGATCTCTGGCCGGAGGTCACCGAGGGGAACTGGATCAGCGGCCTGAGCCCCGACGGTACGCTCCAGCTTGCGTGGCACGCGAGCGATCCGGTGTTCGCGCTGCGCGCCGGTGACGATGTGGATCCTCAGCGCGACGAGCCCGGCCCCGGCGACAGGGCGTATCGACTCTGGACCGACGGCGCGTTGCACCTGGCCGCGCGCTGCGCGGCGTTATCGGCTCCCACCCGTCACGATGGCGAGCATCTGTTGATCATGCAGCGACGTCCGCGTTGAGGGCATACGTCGCGCGGACGTGGCCGGCTCCAACTCTCAAGAGCTTCCGGGCAACCGTCGATGACCCTCGGGTTCGGACCCGTGACGTTCCGGCGAGGGGAGTCAATCGTGCCTGCAAATCGTTCTCGTACCATGCGGTGGCGGAGCTGCCTCGAGCAGATCCACCAGAGGAATGGTTCGATCGAGATCGCGGTTGCCCGCGTGTCTGACCGTGACGGAGAGGGAAGCCACCTTGTGTGGCGGGTGCGTGTGCTCGGGATCGACGAGACGAACATCGTCGTCGAGCAGCCGACGGCGCTCGGGGCGTCGATGTGCTTCCGGCCGGGCATCGCGTTCGTCGCGATCATGACCGTCGGGCAGAACCGCTGGATGTTCCGGACGAAGAACGTCGGAACCGCCGAGCACCGTGGCTCGCCGGCGCTCCAACTGGAGATGCCCCAGTCCGTGCAACGCTGCCAGCGGCGCCACCATGATCGTGTACTCACCGCGGCGCTCACGCTGCCAGAGGTCGATCTGTGGCCGCTCATGGATCCGAAGTCGGTCCTCCTCGCGGAACGCGCCAACGAGCTGCGCCTCGCGCAAGGGATCATCGGGGCCGGTGTGGACGACATCGGAGAGGACGATGATCTGTTGCCCGAGGTCGGTCCCCGATTCACGGGCCTGCTGCTGAACGTCGGCGGCGGCGGCGTCGGCCTGCTCGTGCCGCCGGAGCACAACCAGGTGCTCACGCGCCACAAGATCTTCTGGACGCGGATCGCCCTGCCCCCGGAGCTGGACGTGCCGATCTGCGCGAGCGCCAAGCTCGTGCACACGCACATGCAGTCCGATCACCAGATCTACGCGGGCATGGCGTTCGATTTCTCGTTCAACGCCGGGCACCAGCGCTTCGTGGTCGACCAGATCACGCGGTACGTGACGCTGCAGCAACGCGGACAGCTCGACGCCGCTTGAACGCAAAACCGGGACGGAAACCCGGGACGCCTACGAAGAACCCCGGAAAAAACCCGGGACGCTTACGGGTTTTCCAGAAAACCCGTACGCGTCCCGGGTTTCTTGTAGGTGTCGGGGAGGGGCCTGAAGGCACTCTCAGGCCGCTTCGTGGACTTCCTTCTCGGGCTTACCTATGCTCGCCCAACTCCGTGGACGATAAGACCACT
>JAAELP010000036.1 GCA_024226535.1 Planctomycetota bacterium
CAGATGGGATTGCAAAGCGTGGTTGTGACTGTTCCGGTAACAAACACCACCACAAACGATGCCACACTTGTAGGCTGGATAGATTTCGACAGGGACGGAGTATATGATCCGACTGACGAATCAGCCACCGTAGCCGCCGCCATACCAGGAGACGGTTCAGTGACAAGCACAACCCTGTCGTTTACGGTTCCCAATGACGTACAGGCAGGAAGCACCTATGCGCGCTTCCGTATTACGACAGACGGCACTATAGATTTCAATGATATTGGCGGAGCGGCTACCGATGGTGAAGTAGAAAGTCATCAGGTTACCATTGGAACAGAAAGTGACTGGTCTGACGAGCCTGACACCTACGGCACGGACTCGACAGCCAACAACAACGGCAGTGATCCGGTTGGAGCGAGCCATACCATAATTGCCGGTATCCACATGGGTACTACCGCTCCGGACAGCGAAACAGAAGGAACAGCCGGAGCGAATGCCGACAGTGATGACACCACGGATACGGACGATGAAGGCGGAGTGACGATCCCCTCGATCACGGATCAGATGGGATTGCAGAGCGTGGTTGTGACTGCTCCGGTTACAAACACCACCATGAACGATGCCACACTTGTAGGCTGGATAGATTTCGACAGGGACGGAGTATATGATCCGACTGACGAATCAGCCACCGTAGCCGCCGCCATACCAGGAGACGGTTCAGTGACAAGCACAACCCTGTCGTTTAC
>JAAELP010000037.1 GCA_024226535.1 Planctomycetota bacterium
GCGTGGCCGCGATGCAACTGGACCTTCAGGAACGACAACGCCAGTCGCTCGAACGCCTGCGCGAGGCATACGACGCACCGCTCGACCTCCCGGACGAGGAGCGCCGCCGGTGGGTCCAGGAACGCTCGCAGGAAATCCTCGACGAGCACCGGGAGCTCATCAACGAACAGATGGAGCTTCAGCGCCGCGCCCAGGACGGGCTCGTCGAGGAGGCGCTCGCCCTCGGCCGCCTGGGCCGTACGCTCTTCCACCAGCTTGCCGACGTCCTGCCCGAGGAGGCGATGGAGGCCGTGCGGAAGCGGTACCTGTACCGGGCATACGGCGATCTGCCCCGCAATCGCGGACCGGCGGCGCGTCTCTTCGACCAGGCCCTGGAACTCGAGGATCTCACCGACGAACAGCGCTCGCTGCTTCTCGAACGACGCGCGGCGTTCCGGGTCGAGATCGACGCGGTGACGGAGCGGATGCTCGACACGATCAACGAGTTCCACGGCGTCAGCGATCCGTTCCTCCGTCCGGACCCCGACGATCCTCGACGACGCGCGTACGACGCGAAGAGGAAGCAGCTCGAGAACGACCGTCGCACGATCAACGAAGCGACCGCCGAGGCGATCGCCGCGACGCTCGGCGCCCGGCACGCCCCGGCGTTTGCCCAGTGGACGACGCTGTACGCGGAACAGCCGGGCACGATGACGGGCATCACCATCATGTTCGCGCCGGGCGGCGGGCCCGCGGGGCGTGCGGAGCACGCGACCGTGCAGACGCTCCAGGTGCCCGTGCGGACCAGCGCGATCACGCTCGTCAGCGGGCGCGAGCATCTCCCGGATCCGATCTCGACGCGAGACGTCGAGCGGTGGGTCGCGCTGCTCAGCCTCGACGAGACCCAGGCCGTGCTCGTGGATGCGTTGCACGACGACTACCGCGTCCGGATCGACGAGACCGTCGATCCCGATCTCCGTGACCTCGCCGAGACCATTTCGACGATGTGGGGCGCGGAGGCGGAGAGCGACGAGCTGCGCGTCC
>JAAELP010000038.1 GCA_024226535.1 Planctomycetota bacterium
ACGACGCGACGGACATCGCGCAGGGGACGAGCAGCGACGTGGACATGGACGGCATCCCCGACGACTGCCAGGACTGCAACGACAACGGCGTCCTCGACTCGATCGACATTGCCAACGAGACCAGCGAGGACTGCAACCTCGACGGCATCCCCGACGAGTGCCAGGCGCCCTACGACGGCGCCGCCGTCTGGATCGATCCCGCCGGCGGCCTCTTCCGCGACTCCGGCAACTGGGATCCCACCAACCCCGGGTCCACGGCTTCCGCACGGCTCACGTTGCCCGACACGTACCAGATCGACATCGACCGCGACCAGGTCACCGACGACCTCGTCGTCACCGGCGGTGACGTCACGCTCGATCTCGCCGGGAACGAGTACCTGCTGAACGCGCAGAGCGCCCCCGGCCTCGCCATCGGTCCCGGCGCGCTCACGGTCACCACGAGCATCCCCGAACCGTCCGTCCTCCAGGCCACCAGCGCCGCCGTCGGTCTCGACGCGGCCACCGACGGCACGCTCACCGTCACCGGACCCGACACCACCGTCACCGTGCTCGAGAATCTTTGCGTCGGATGCGCGGGGACCGGCCATCTGTTCATCGAAGACGGCGCCTACGTCTTCAGCCGCGACGCCGTCATCGGCGACCTGCCCAGCGCGATCGGCGACGTCACGCTCACCGGCGCCGGCTCCACCTGGGAGATCCCCTTCTTCGCCATCCTCGACCGCGGCACCGTCGAGGTCGGCGCGGGCGCGACCATCGTCGCCGGCACCGATCTCTTCGGCGGCCTGTTCCTCTTCGCCGGCGCCAAGCTCACCGGCGAGGGCACGATCGACGGCACCGTCGTCAACTTCGGCGAGATCGATCCCGGACCCGGCAGCACGCTTACCGTCAACGGGCGTTACTTCCAGATCGGACAGATCCCCAGCCTCGGCGACGCCGCCGGCGTGCTCCGCATCGACCTCGACGCCACCGATCACGACGTGCTCGCCGTCACCGACGTCGCCACCCTCGGCGGCGGCCTCTTCGTGCAGGTCGCCGACGGCTACGAACCGGCGCCGGGCACGGCGTTCGACATCGTGCAGGCCCCCGCCCTCGACGCCGCGTTCGACGTCGCCTTCTTCCCCGGTCTCGACGGCGACGCCTTCATGCAGGTCGTCTATCCCGGGTCCGACGGACCCGCCGGCGACGTCACCATCGAGATCACCACCCTCGGCGAGCTGTTCAACGGCTTCGACGATCCCGACTCCGTCGATCTTCCGGGACAGCCCACCGCCGTCGCCGTCGCCGACCTCGACGGCGTCAACGGACCGGACCTCGCCATCACCGTCAACGGACCCGACCCCGAGTCACCCGGCGCCGTGCTCGTTCTACTCAACGACGGCACCGGCGAGGGATTCGTCCAGACAGAGCAGTTCGCCGTCGGCGCGCAGCCGACCGACGTCACCGCCGCGTTGCTCGACGCCGACGGCACGATCGACCTCGCCGTGAGCAACGCCGGTGACGACAACGTCTCGCTGCTGTTCAACGACGGCGACGGCACCTTCGGCCCGGCGACCGCGCTCCCGCTCGCCGCCGGCGCGCGCCCCGGCGGGATCGTCGCCCGCGAGCTGACCGGCGACACCGCGGCGGACCTCGCCGTGGTCAACACCGGCCTCGACCACGTCGAAGTCTTCGCGAGCGACGGCGCCGGCGGCTTCAACTCCATTGCGGTGCTCACGACCGAGGACGAGCCGGGGCCGGTCGATCCCTCAGACGACAACCCCAAGGATCTCGGCATCACCGTCGCCAACCGCGGCAGCGACAGCGCGACGCATTACATGTCGCTCGGCGGCGGGTCGTTCTCCGAGCCGATCCACCTGCCGACGGGCGGGCAGCCGATCGACGTGCGCCGGATCGACCTCGACGGCGACGGTCTGCGTGACGTGGTCGTCTCCAACGAGGCCGACGGCACGGTCTCGGTGATCCGCCAGACGGCGCCGGACGTCTACGCCCCGAAGGTCGATCTGCCGGTCGGCAGTGACGCGCGGGGGCTGACGATCCTGGACCTCGAGCCCGACGGCGACCTCGACGTGGCGGTGATCGCCGGCGACGGGCAAGGCGGATCGGTGATCCGGATCCTGCGCAACGACAGCAGCACCGGTCAGCTCGCCTTCGCCGACGCGGAGACCTTCGACGCCGGCGTCGCGGCGATCCTGCTTGCCAGCGGCGATCTCGACGAAGACGCCACCGAGGACATTCTCGTGATCAACGAGACCGCCGGCGACGGCGACGGCGCGTCACCGCTCGGCCCGCTCGGCACGGTGACCAGCCGCCTCAACCGCTGCGTGGGCGATCTCAACGACAACGGCATCGTCGGTTTCGATGACCTCCTCGTGATCATCTCCGCGTGGGGACCGTGCCCGCCGGAGTGCCCACAGGATCTCGACGGATCCGGTGACGTCGGCTTCGGAGACATCCTCCGCGTCGTCGCGCAGTGGGGAAGCTGCACCTGACCGACCTACGGCGCGGGCGCGGGGTCGGAGTACCGCTCCGCGTCCTCCGGCCGTCCCCACGACGCATACAGCTCGTGCAGCAGGCGCCGGGCGACGATCGTGTCCACGTGATCGACGGTGAGCTGCCGTACGTAGGCGTCGTACACCGGCACGAGCATCGACTCGGCCTCCTCGCGAAGGCCGCACGCGATGAGACTCGGCCGACGCGCAGACGCGCCGCCTCGGTGAACCACATGCCACCGCTCACGACGTCGCGCTGCAGCCGCCATGCCTGCTCCGCGAGGCGGCGGGCCTCGGTGACGTCGTCCGTCGTGAGGGCGAGCACGGCCAACGCCTCGGCGCGGTCCATGTGCACTTGCGGCGCGCAGCGCTCGAGCGTTTCCCGTGCCGCGGCGGCGAGCGTACGACGCGCTTCGAGCCCAGCGCGGGGATCCAGTGCGTTCGCCCAGCCGAGCATGAGCCTGGCCACGACGCCCGCCCGCGGATCCGTGTGCTCCAGCCGGCCGACCCCCGTGTGCAAGGCGCGCACGGTGTCGAGCATCTCCGGCGGCGGCACGCGCGCGCCGGGAGACGCCTGGTAGGAGATGCCTCCGCACGCCTCGTCGATCGCGTCGACGAGCGCGACGAGCTCCGCGTGCTCGGGGCCGAACGTCGGCCGGACGATGCGCCACGCGGTCACGTACCCGGCGGCGAGCGCGGTGCGGGCGATCGAGTCGCGGTACGGCACCGCCCGCTCGGGACGCCCCCAGCCGTCGTACAGCGCGATGACGCGCATGGCGGACTGCGTGCTCAACCAGTGCGTCTCTCTGACCGCGTTCACGATCGTCTCATGGCTGCGGAGCAGGATCGGCTCGGCCTCCGCGTGGCGGCCCTGCTGGGCCATGCACTCGCCCAGCAGCGACTCCGCCGCGGCGAGCCGGAAGGCGTTGTCGCCGTGCATCTGGCGGAGCACGTCGACGGACGACCGCATGAGCGCCTCCGCCTCGGCGCCGCGGCCCTGGCCGTTGAGGTTCCCCACGAGCATCTGCACCGTCACCGCAATGTCCGGGTGCTCCGGCGGCAGCTCACGACGCTGGATCTCGAGCGTCGTGCGAAGGAAGGGCTCCGCGAGCGGCTCGTGCGGCGTGTACCACAACGTGTAGGCGGCGGCGAGGAACGTGTCCGCGATGATCAACCACCGTTGGTCGCCCATCCTGACCTGGACGTCCGCGCGCCGCGCGGCCCGCTCGAACAGCTCCGGCATGCCGGCCATGACGCCCGGCTCGACCGACCACGCCCCTTGCTCAACGGCGCCGGTGAACTCGTAGAGGAGCGCCGTGACCTCGGGATACACCTCGCCCACGTGACCCAGGCCGACCTGCCGTGCGCGCATCGCGAACGTGAAGGCATCCGCGCGCTCCAGGCTGAAGCAGACGTTGGTCAGCGTCCAGAGCGTGTCGTAAAAGTCGCCCGCGTCGTAGCCGGGAAGGGGAACGAACGTCCCCTCGTGTCCCTGCTCCTCCGACAGCTCGTCGACGAGCTGGACCGCCCGACGCAGGTGCGGCTCGGCGAGCGCGAACTCCGCCAGCGAGAAGTACGCCTGGCCGATCGTGTTGCGCACGCGCGCTTCCGCCCAGCGCTGCTCCTCGAACGCGTCCGTGATCCGCGCGGCGGTGTGATCGAGGAGATCGCGCACGGTGACGTCGGGATCGAGCGCGACGTCGCGATCGGTCAGCGCGAGCGTCGAGACGAGGAACTCGAGCGCCTCCAGCGTGTGGCGTGACTGCTCGCTCGCGAGGTCCGCGGCGCGGTCGGCCTTGATGAGGGCGAGGCTGGTTCCGATGATCCCGCCCACGAGCACGAGCAGAACGAGCGTGGCGGAGATCGCCGCCGCGCGGTTCCGGGCGAGGAACTTCCGGGTTCGGTACATCGCCCCGGGCGGCCCCGCGAGGACCGGCTCGCTGTGGAGGTGACGCCGGATGTCCTCGGCGAAGTCGCCGGCCGTCGCGTAGCGCCGGTTGCGCTCCTTCTCCAGCGACTTCATCACGATCCAGTCGAGATCGCCACGCAGGCGCCGGCTGAGGCCGACGACGTCGAGCTGGCGCTGCCGCGCCGCTACCGCGTCGCCGACGGAGCTGATCCGCACCGAGGGCCGCGGCGGCTCGTGCTCCATGATGAGACGCTGGATGCCGGCGAGGCCGACCTTCTCGATCGACTCGGTGTCGAACGGCGTCGTGCCCGTGAGCAGCTCGTAGAGGAGCACGCCGAGCGAGTAGATGTCGGTGCGCGTGTCGACGTCGAGCGCGGACATCTCCGCCTGCTCGGGGCTCATGTAGGCCGGC
This sequence comes from Planctomycetota bacterium, assembly GCA_024226535.1. Taxonomy (GTDB): domain Bacteria; phylum Planctomycetota; class Phycisphaerae; order Phycisphaerales; family SM1A02; genus JAAELP01. Next base: position 4,811 of record JAAELP010000038.1, read on the forward strand.
GTCCCGATGAACTGCTCGAAGCGCGTGAAGAGCGTCTTGTCCGTGAGCCGCGCGTGCATCGCCTTGGCCACGCCGAAGTCGATGACCTTCGGCATCGCCTGGCCGTCGTGCAGCGTGACCAGCACGTTGCTCGGCTTGAGGTCGCGGTGGATCACGCCCTTCTGGTGCGCGTGCTGGAGCGCGTGGCAGACGCGCCCGAACAGCTCCAGACGCTCGCGCGTAGTCAGCTCCTCGCGATTGCAGTACTCGGTGACGGAGACCCCGCGCACCAGCTCCATCACGAAGTAGGGTCGGCCGGAGTTCGTGGCGCCACCGTCGAGCACGCGGGCGATGTTGGGATGGTCCATCATCGCCAGGGCCTGGCGCTCGGCCTCGAACCGGGCGACGACCTCGCGTGTGTCCATGCCGAGCTTGATGATCTTCAGCGCGACCTTGCGCCGGACCGGCTCGAGCTGCTCGGCCATGTAGACCACGCCGAAGCCGCCCTCCCCGATGACCTGGAGCAGCTTGTAGCGCCCGATGATCGAGCCCGGCCCCTCGGTCAGCACGCCGGCGGGAAGCGCTTCCGCCGCGCCCTCCGGCAGGCCGGGCAGGGTCAGCTCCGCGTCGTGGTCGAACCGCTCCAGCAACGCATGCACGTGCTCGCGCAGAGCCGCGTCGCCCGCGCAATGCTGCTCGAGGTACGTCGTCCGGTCCGGTTCCGGGAGGTCCGCCGCCGCCTGGAACAAGGCCTCGACACGCTGGAGGTCGTGGTCGGGCATGGGCGACTGGAGTCTAGCGGGGGGCTCGGGCATGGCGGAAGCCAGTGCGCCGAACGAGCGCCCGGGCCTTCAGGAAAGCCCTTCATCGATCGGCGGATCGGTCTTCAGCGCCTGCTAGGCCACGCCTTGATGAACCGCCACTCGCGCTCGACCGTGCCGAGGGAGACACCGATCGCGCGGGCCGTTTCCTCGGCGGTCAGGCCGCCGAAGTAACGGAGGTTGACGATCGCACCCTTGCGCTCGTCCTGCGCCTCGAGGCGCCGCACCGCCTCGTCCACGCCGAGTACGTCATCGTCCGGGGGCTCGATCGCGCATGCGCCGTCATCCAGCTCCACGCGGTGTCGGCCGCCGCCGTGCTTGAGACGCGCCTTGCGCCGCGCCTGCTCCACGAGAATTCGGCGCATGGCGAGCGCGGCGGCGCCGAAGAAGTGACGGCGTCCGTTCCAACCGGGATCGGCGTCGCCGACGAGGCGGAGGTACGCCTCGTGCACGAGAACGGTCGCCTGGATCGTCCGGCCCGGGGCCTCGCGCGCCACCCGTGCCCGGGCGAGGGAGCGCAACTCGTCGTACACGAGCGGCAGCAGTTCATCGGCACGCCGCGGCTCGTCGGCGTCCCCCGCCGCCTGGAGAAGGTGGGTCACGCTGCGGGATCGCTCGATATTCGCGTCGTCTTCAGCGATGCGGACACTGTAGCCGCCCCCACCACCCGCGTACCATAGTGACCGTCCAAGGAGGACCGCCATGGCCATTCGCCGCCTCATCGTGCCCGTCGTGCTTGCAAGCCTCGTTGCCTTCATCGCCGGGCAAGCGGCCCGTCCGCAGCAGCAGCAGCCACAGCCACAGGTGGGCTCGGTGACCTGGATCGAGAAGTCGTTCCGCCTGCCGGCGGTCGGCAACGTCGATGCCGTAAAGACCTGGAAGTACGGCCGGATCGAGCGGATGTCCCGGATGGGCGAGAACGACGCGATCCTGGACATTCGGTTCGCCGAGGGCGGCACGCGACGGGTGCTCTGCCCGCATGGTCCGTTCGTGGAGCTGGCGCGTGTCTCCAACTGGTTCCAGAGCGGCCAGGCCGGGCCCTCCGGACGGGACTTCGTCGAGCGGATGGTCGCCCTAGACTTCGACGCCGACGACCGCGTGGTCGCGCTCGTGAGCCTCGAACCGCTCCCGCGCAACGCGCGACGGATCGCCGACACCTTCCGGCGCTAGAATCGCCGCTTCCTTCTTCTTCTGACCGGGGCGCGAGGAACTCATGGATCAGGATCCCAATGCCGAGGTCGAATCCGCCGCGCCGGACGCTGCCCCCGCTTCGAGCGAGCGTCCCGCGGCGCCCGCGCTGCTGAAGCTGCGACGTGACCGGTTCCCCCTGATGGTGCTCCTGGCGTGCTTCGCCATCGAGCTGCTCATCTACATGGCGGACTACTGGCTCAACTACCGCCACATCATCGACCGCGGGTCCATCCGCCGTCTCTTCACGACCACGACCGAGGACGGCATCGCGTCGTGGGCCTCGCAGACGCAGACCGCGCTGGTGGCCGCGACCCTGTGGATCTTGCTGTTCGTGCTCCGCGCGAAGGGCGTGTCACGCTGGCAACTGCTCGGCTGGGCGGTCCTCGCCGCGTTCTTCTCCTACATGTCGCTCGATGATGGCGCCAAGGTGCACGAACGCGTCGGCTCCGAGCTTCGCCGGTGGGTCGAGGAGCAGGGCGACTGGCGGCTGGACGAGCACTTCCCCAGCTACTCCTGGCAGTTCTTCCTCCTGCCCCTCTTCGCCGCCATGGGCGTGTTCATGCTCGGCTTCCTCTGGTTCCAGCTCAAGGACTGGCTCGCGCGGGCGCTGCTCCTGACCGCGATCGGCATGCTCGTCGTCGCGATCGGCATCGACTGGATCGAGGGCCTCGACCAGAAGCACGAGCTGAACCTCTACAACAACATCGCCGAGAAGTTCGACCTCGACAAGATCTGCCGCGAGCGGTTCCGGAAGAACGGGTACGTCTCCGTTCAGCACTTCTTCAAGTCCGCGGAGGAGTGCTTCGGGGAGATGGGCGCGAATTCCGTGCTGTGGTTCCTGTTCCTGCGCCACCTGATGCGCAGCGTGCCGGGGGTCAACCTCGTGTTCACGAGCAAGAAGAAACGCGACGAGCCCGACGACTGAATCCGCTTACGGCCCGACCTCGCGCAGCATGGCGGCGGTGATCGATCGCCTCGCCTCCTCGAATCCCTCCCACGGATCGCGCTTTAGCCGCGCGATCCGTTCGCGAACGGTGCGGATGTCGAGGTCCGTCGGGCGCAGCTCCGGTGACAGCTCCTCCCAGCGCAGCGGCGTGGACACCGTCGCGGCGTCGCGTGCACGGGTGGAGTAGGCGGCGACGGCGGTCGCTCCCCGGGTGTTGCGCAGGAAGTCGACGTAGATCCGGTTCTCGCGGAGCGCCTTGCTGACGGTGGCGACGAAGTTGAGCGGTGCCCGCCGCTGGAGGTTGCGGGCGATGCCGCGCGTGAACGCGACGACCTCGTCCCACGAACGCCGGCGGGCAATGGGGACGACGAGATGAACGCCGGCGCCGCCCGTCGTCTTCACGAACGGTTCCAGGCCCAGGTCGCGCACGTACGCGCGGATCACGCGAGCGCTCTCGACGACGTCCGCCCACGTGATACCCGGCCCCGGATCGAGATCGAGCACGAACTGGTCGGGCCGGTCGGGACGATCGGCGCGGCAGTTCCATGCGTGGATCTCCAGCGCGCCCATCTGCACGAGCTCGAGCAGGCCGCCGGAATCGCGGATCAGGATCCCGTCGTCGGTGGACCCGTCGTGCTCCATCGTGAACGGCCGGATCGCCTTCGAAAAACCCTCCCCGACGCGTCGCTGGTAGAACGCCTCCCCCGCCATGCCGAGCGGGCACCGCACCAGGCTCAGCGGACGCCCCGCGACACGGGGCAGGATCCACGCGGCGACCGACACGTAGTACTCGGCGACCTCGCGCTTCGTGACGGCGACCTCCGGGTACACGGTGCGCGCGGGGTGGGAGATCCGCGTGCCCTCGACGTACGCGTCATCGGGCGATCGCGGGGCGCGCACGACGTGCTTCGCGGCGCGACCCCGCGCCGCGCGGCGCGGGCCGCCGGGTTCGCGTCGCACGTCGCGCGGCCTCCGGTCGTCGAGCAGCCCGCGGTACGTCGCGTGCCGCACGACGTCCGCCTTCGTCCAGTGCCCGAACTCCACGTCCACGACGAGATCCGGCTCGACCCAGCGCACGGCGTCGGGCTCGGGATCGGCCTCCGGGTTCCGGAACGGCGGTGTGTCGCGAAGCCGCGACGCGAGCAGCCGCTCCAGCTCGGCGTGGTCGCTCCGGTCGAACCCGGTGCCCACGCGACCGCAGTAAACAAGGCCCTCGCCGTCGTCATCGTGCACCCCCAGCAGCAGCGACCCCACGCCCCCCGTCGCCCGCGCCGGATGCGCGTACCCGCCTACCACGAACTCCTGCCGGTGAACGGCCTTGACCTTGAGCCACGTATCGGTGCGACGCGACTCGTACCCCGCGTCCCGTCGCTTCGAGATGATCCCCTCCAAACCCGCGCGCCGCGCCTGGTCGAAGACGATCGGCCCGCGTCCCTCGATGTGATCGCTGAAGCGCACCGTCGGCCCCGCCCCCGGCGCGGCGGCCAGCACGGCCTCGAGCAGCCCCTTGCGCTCGGCGAGCGGGACGCGACGCAGATCGTGCCCCCCCGCGAAGAGAAGGTCGAAGACGAAGTACGTGAACGCGCCGCGCGACGGAGTCTTCAGCGCGGCCTGGAGCGAGTGGAAGTCCGACACGCCCGTCTCGTCGAGCACGACGACCTCGCCGTCGAAGAAGGCGTCGTCGAGCGGCACCTCGGCGAGCGCCCTCGCGACGCTGCCGAAGCGCTCCGTCCAGTCGTGCCCGTTGCGCGTGAACAGCCGCACCTGGCCGTCACGGAGGCGGGCGAGCAGCCGGTAGCCGTCGAGCTTGATCTCGTGCAGCCAGTCGTCCCCGTCCGGGGCGACGCGCACGGACGTGGCGAGCTGCGGCGAGCAGGCATCGGGACACACGGCCGGCCTCGCCCCGCCAAGCGCGCCAGGATCGGGCAGCGTTGGCTTCCGCGCGCGTCTCCGCCGCGGGGCCGGCGGCTCACTTCCGGTCGGCTGCGCGGCACCGTCCTTCCAGACGGCCTCCGGATCAGCAGCGATCTCCTCCATGGTCCGTCCGCTCGCCACGCTGTGCGGCCGTTCGCCGAGCACGTTGAACGACTCGATCGCGCGCGACGCCTCGTCTTTCTTCTTGATGAGCAGCCAGTTCTTTCCGCCCTCGCCCGCGCGGCCGCCCATGCGGGCCAACGCCCACGTGCCGGCGAGCTTCTCCCCGTGCAGGCGGAACTTCAGATCGCCCTTCTCGTACCCCTCGTCCGCGTCACCGATCGGCTCCCACGTGCCGCGATCCCAGAGCATGACGGTGCCGCCGCCGTACTCGCCGGCGGGGATGATGCCCTCGATGTGTACGGGACAGAATCGAGGCGCCTCATTCATGTTGGCACGGAGGGGGTCATGCGGTGCGCATGGACGCGCAGATATACTAGGTTCGCGGGAGCAGGGTTGGGGCCTCGCAACTCGCCAGGGAGACTGCACATGCCGCCACGAGCTATGTGGACCGGTCAGCTGCGCCTGTCGCTGGTCAGCTTCGGCGTCCGCCTGTACGCCGCCACCGAGAGCGCGAACCGCGTCTCGATGAACCAGCTTCACAAGGACTGCCACCAGCGGCTGCGCAACCAGCTCACGTGCCCCGTTCACGGCGCGGTGAACCGCGACGAGATCGCGAAGGGCTACGACTACGAGAAGGACAGCTACGTCATCATCGAGGCGCCGGACCTGGAGGCCATCCGGCTGCCCAGCAGCAAGGCGATCGAGCTGGTGCAGTTCGTGAAGGCCGACGAGATCGATCCGCTGTTCGTAAACGCTCCGTACTACCTCGGCCCCGACGGTCCCGTCGCCGAGGATGCGTTCCGCGTGATCCGCGAGGCAATGCAGCGCGCCGGCCTCGTGGGCATCGGCAAGGTCGTCATGAAGGGCCGGGAGCAGCTCGTCGCCCTCAACGTGAGCGGCAAGGGCTTCCTGCTCACGACGCTCCGGTACGCCTCGGAGGTCCGATCACCGGAGCAGTACTTCGCCGACGTGAAGGAAGGCGACGTGGACGAGGAGCAGGTCGCCCTCGCCGCGAGCATCATGCAGGCCAAGGCCGCCCCGTTCGAACCGTCGGAGTACACGGACAAGTACCAGGCGGAGTTCTTCGCCGTGGTCAAGCGGAAGATCGAGGGCGAGAAGCCGATCGTCGTCGAAGACGATGAACCGGTCGCCGCCTTCAACTTCATGGACGCCCTCAAGAAGAGCGTGGCCGACGCGGACACGGGGACCGGGCGAACGACGAAGAAGAAGACCACGAAGACCAAGAAGAAGACCGCCCCCAAGAAGCCCGCCGCCCGCAGCGTGGCCGCCGCCCGCAAGAAGAAGAAGAAGGGCGCCTAGGTCCTGTTTGACGGCTCAGAACCTCGCCTGAGCACGGTCATTTCCGCCGTGGCGGCGTCGCCGAATCTCGACGTATCTCCCAGATATGTCATCGATTCGGCTCCTTGCCACGACGAAAAGCACCGCACCCAGTCGAGTCCCTGAGCCGTCAAACAGGACCTAGCAGGCATACTCAGCGCGGTATGCTGTCGCCCGCGTGAAGCGGGCATCCGGCGAGATCCAGGTCAAGAGCGATACGTTGCGCGACGCGCGCGTCGTGTTCACCGGTCGCCTTGCGTCGATGACACGGCGCGAGGCGCAGGCGCTCGTGCGCGAGCTTGGCGGCGCGCCGGTCACGTCGATCTCCGGGCGCACCACGCACCTCGTGATCGGGATGCACGGCTGGCCGCTCCGCGCCGACGGCAGCGTGAGCGCGAAGCTCCAGCAGGCCGAGCGGCGGCGCGAGCGTCGCGGCGGGGTTCGCATCATCTCGGAAGTCGGCTTCCTCGAGCTTGCCGGGCTCCGCGCCCGGGAGCCGGACGTACGCAAGAGCTACCCGCTCGACGCCGTCGCGGATCTCGTCGACGTGCCGGCGCGGACGATCGAGCGCTGGGAGTACCTCGGGCTGGTGCGCTCGCGCGATGGCGCGTATGACTTCCAGGACATCGTGTCGCTCCGCACGATCGCGTCGCTCGTGGGACATGGGGTTCCGGTCACGAACATCCGGCGCAGTCTCGACGCGTTGGCGTCGTTCCTGCCCGGCACGGATCGACCGCTCGCGCAGCTCACGATCGTCGCGTCCGATTCCGGTGAGCTGCTCGCCCAGCACGGCGACGCCCTCGTCGCGCCCGACGGCCAGCAGCTCCTGGACTTCACGCCGCGCCCGGCGCCCGACGAGCCCGAGGCGGCGATTCTCCACCGCGCCCCGATCGGCGACGCCGACGCGCTCTTCGAGCACGCGGTCTGGCTGGAGGACGAGGAGCGCTACGAGGAGGCGGCCGACGTGTACCGACAGGCCATCGCGCTGGAGCCGGGACGCTCCGAGCTGTACTACAACTTCGGCAACGTGCTCCGCATGTCCGGCAACGAGAACGCGGCGGAGGAGCTGTACCGAATCGCGCTCGCGATGGATCCCGGCAACGAGCTTGCCTGGTACAACCTCGCCGATCTCCAGGAGGCCGCGGATCGGATCGAGGAGGCGATCACGAGCCTCGAATCGGCCATCGACGCGTGCCCGACGTACGCCGACGGACACTTCAACCTCGCCTCGTGTCTCGAGCGGATCGGCGCCCGCGACGCCGCCCGCGCGTCATGGCTGGCGTACCTTCGGCTCGACTCGACGAGCGAGTGGGCCCAGATCGCGCGCGAGCACCTCGCACCCTCGTGATTCGTGATCATCCCGGCGGCGTGACCACCCAGATTCGATCCTCGGCCGTGATGATCATCCGGCCGGCGAAATCACCGCCGACGGGAAGCTCGACGGAGACGGGCTCGATGAGCCCCGTCACGAACTCGTCCACGAAACTCCCGTCGGCTGCGAGACGAACGACGCGTCCCTGCGCCGCGTCGACGACGTACGCGACGTCGGTGCCGAACGGCCCGCCGTCACTGACGGCCATCGACACCGGCTCGACGCCGAGGGGGGCCAGGTCCGCCCACGTCGCGGCGGGAGCCCCGACCGGGTGAAGCTCACCCAGGGCGACGATGCGCCGTCCGTCGGGGTCGGTGATGAACATCGTGTCACCGAGCGCGCCGCCGCCGGCGAAGGTGATCGAGCCGCCGTGCCCCCCGACGCCGGTGGCGAGCAGGGTCAGGCTGCCGTCGGCCTCCAGCGCGTGCACGGAGCCGTCGCCGTCGATCGCGTAGAGCTTGCCGTCGAATGCTCCGAAGGGGTCGAAGGCGATCGGTCCCGGCTCGCCGAGCTGCGCGAAGATCGACGGCGCGCCGCCCGGGTCCACCTCGCAGGCGGCGTCGTGCCGCAGGTCGGCCACGAACAGCGAGCCGCCGTACGTGCCGAGCCGGTCGATCGTGGGAGTGCACGGGTACCCCCCCGGTGTCACCGCGCCGAGGTCCGCGAACGGCTCGATCGCGCCGGTGCCGTCGACGAGAACGATCTCATTGCTCTCCGAGAGCACGACGTACAGACGGCCGCCGAAGCCGTTCATGTCGGGACCGGCCACGGTCATCATCGCACCGAGCCCCGAGACGAGCTCGTGAACCTGGTGGTTCGCGGGAACCACGGGCCCCGGTCGGGTATCGCCGGTGCTGCGTCCCTGCTCGCTATGTCGCACGACCTTGCTGACACGATAGAGTTCGCCCGCGCGAGCGGGTGGTGCCGTGATCATCGCCGCCAGCCCGAACACTCCCAGGAGTGTGCCGGCGAGAACGCGAACGTGATGCTGCTTGCTCTGGTGCATCTTGCCCGTTCCTAGTTGCTGCCCACAACCGTCGCTTCTTGCAGGATCCGCCAGCCGGTGTTCCGGAACGACGGGAAGCGTCCCATCGTTCCCACGAGCACTTTCACGTCGTCCTGACGGATCGTCCAATCCACCGCGAAGCCCGCCAGCTCGTTCAAACGCTGCCGCTGCATCAGCTCGAGCGTGAAGAGCCGTTCGCGCATCGCCCAGTTGCCCAACCGCGCGGCGATCGCGCTACCCGTCGGCGCGAGCTTCGCCATGTGGCGTTGAAGCTCGCGACCGTCGAGATGCCGCAGCGCGATGTTGCAGCCGAAGATGCACCACCACCCCCGGCTCTCGAGCCGATCGCCCGCGTCGTCGCCGGTATCCCATCCCTCCACGCCGCCCGTCAGCTCGTCGAGCGCCGACTCCGGATCGCGGTCGCCGAGGGCGACCTCCGATTCGATGATGGCGCCCCGGCACGTGTTGGCCACGCCGCGCCAGCCGTCGTGGTCGAACTCCGCGGCGAGCGCGTCGTACCGTGCCTTCGCCTCCCGGAGCGAGGCGAAGGCCGTGCGCGCGAACCGGACGCGGTTCTCCGGCTGCTGCCCGAGCAGCCGCCGATCCGTGTTGCCGAGCACGTAGTGGCTGAAGGCCCGGGCAGCGCGGGCGGGACGCGCCGACGGCGCTTCCCGGTCGAACCCGTCGATCAGCTCGCGGGCCATGCTCCGGGCCTCGAACAGATACCAGAGCGTGTAGTGCGCGTTGGCGAGGTTCGATCGCAGCAGCAGTCGTAGGTCCGGCCGCGTCACGTCCTCCTGGAGGCCGCGCCGGATCGCCTCGAGCTGGGCGGTGTAGCGTCCCATGCCGTCCCACGCGCCGCCCTCGCGGAGGGCCGCGAGGGCGCGTTGATCGGGCATCGTCGCCACCCGCTCCATGCGCTCGGCGAGCGTGCGCATTGCCGCATAGTCCCCGGCCATGTGCGCCGCCTTCGCCTTCGTATCGATGTCCGCGAACGTCTCGTCGTCGGCCTCGGGGCTTCCATCCTCCGGCGCCACGAGGATCGCCTCGGCGACGTCGCCCAGCGGCCAGTCGAGGACCCCCGCGAGCCGGGCGAGGTAATCCAGCTTCGGGTTGCCGTTCGGCGGGAACAGGTTGCTGGGATCGCGTCCCAGCGCCTGCGCCAGCTCGCGCCGGCTCAGGCCCCGGTACATCCCGGCGAGCTGGAGGAGACGCTCCTGCGCCCCGCGTCGGCTCGCCGCGGATTCGATTGCCGTTGGTTCGTGCATCACCTTGGCACCTCTCGGGGTTCGAACATTCTCGGACGCTCTGTGGGCATCGGCCTTCGTGCACGCGCGCGATCAGATTTGACCGCGTCAATCCGAAACCGCCACGGGTGCGCACCGCGACACGAACCGCGCCGTTCCGCGCGAGCCGGCGCAGGCTTCGCGCTCGATCGCGCACGTCCTGCGCGGACACTCGATCGTCAGAGGCCTTGCGGCGTGGAGCATGACTCCCGGCTGCCTCGATCGACCTGCCAGAGGATGCGAAGGTCCTTTTACCGTGGTCGGGTGAGAACACCTCACCCCGGCAAGAATGCTCGTGCCAACGTCCGATTTGGTCGATGAGAGGTCTTCAGACAGAGACGCCACCCACGAGGTCTACCCGCCAGGACGCGGATCCTTGATGGCGACTCGCGTTTCGCGTTCGGATACGGAGCGTTGGCCGGATCGAGCCGGTTGGTGCGGGGACGCTTTGCGTAGACGCGGAAACGTCGAGAGGTGGCGACATGGCGATGCCAATCGAATACGCAAAGTCTCGGACCGCACCAGGTCCGAGCCCGCACGCGGTGCTCGTGATCGAGCGCGACGCCACGGCGGCGGGCATGCTGCGCGGCCACCTCGAAGGTCTCGGGCTGACCGTCGAGTGCACGCCCGATCCTGACGACGGCGTCGCACTCATGCGCGACGGAGCCCGGCAGGACCTCGCCGTGGTGGGCGCGCACCTGCGAACCGCCGGCGGTGAGCTGCTCTCGCGGGTCATCGAGGAACGTCTCGGCCTGCCCGTCGTGCCGTGGTCGGCGCAATGCTCGCTTTCCGAAGAGCGCGGCATCGAGATCGCGGCCGAGTGCGGGCTCGTGGTCGCGCCGGTCAACGCCAGCGCGCTGCGGACGGCGATCGCTCGCGCGTGGCGTCGTCACCGCCACCAGGTCGAGCTGGACGGCGAGGTCGAGCGGCTCCGAGGCCGGCTCGAGGACCGGAAGATCATCGAGCGCGCCAAGTGGTCGCTCGTCGAGCGGCTCGGCATCTCGGAACCGGAGGCGATGCGCCGGCTCCAGAAGAGTGCCCGCAGCAGCCGGCGCCCGCTCCGCGTCACGGCGATGTCGGTGCTGGAAGCCTCGGAGACGATGGCGCCCGATGAACTCGGCGTGATGTAGCTCCGGCCGCGGGGCCGACACTCCCTATCATGGGCCCCTCTCCCGAGGCCGGCCCATGAACATGCACACCGTCGACTGGCTGATCGTGATCGGCCTGCTCGTCGTGCTGGTGGCCGGGGCGCTCCGAACGCGACGCTACACCCACAGCGTCTCCGCCTTCCTCGCCGCGGACCGCTGCGGCGGGCGGTACCTGATCTCCGTCGCGCAGGGCGCGGCGATGGTCGGGGTGATCTCGATCGTCTGGTTCTTCGAGCAGAACTACAAGGTCGGCTTCACGCCGTACTGGTGGGGGCTGCTCGAGGGTCCCGCCATGATCGTGATGGCGTTGTCGGGCTGGGTGATCTACCGGTTCCGGCAGACGCGGGCGATGACGCTCGCGCAGTTCTTCGAGATCCGGTACAGCCGCAACTTCCGTGTCTTCGCCGGGCTCGTGGCGTTTCTCGCGGGGATCGTGAACTTCGGGATCTTCCCCGCGGTCGGCGCGAGGTTCTTCATTGCGATCTGCGGGCTGCCCGGGCAGTTCGCCGTCGCGGGCCTGGAGATCCCGACGTTTCCCGCGGTCATGGTCGTGCTGCTGGTCATCTCCCTGACGTTCGTCTTCCTCGGCGGCCAGATCGCGGTGATGGTGACGGACTTCATCCAGGGGATCGTCTCCAACCTCGTCTTCGCCGCGGTGATCGTGTTCCTGCTGCTCACGTTCTCCTGGGGGCAGGTCTCCGAGGTGCTGCTCGCGGCGCCGCCGAACGAGTCGCTCGTCAACCCGTTCGACATGGGAGACGAGAGTCACTTCAACGTCTGGTACTACGTCATCGGCGTGGTGATCATCTTCTACGGCGCCATGAGCTGGCAGGGGCCGGCGGGATACCAGTGCGCGGCGAAGAACGCGCACGAAGCGAAGATGGCGGGGATCCTCGGCGGCTGGCGACCGCGCGTTCTCATGCTCGTCGTGCTCGTGCTGCCGATCTGCGTGCGGACGATGCTCCACCACCCGGACTTCGCGGGCCAGGCGGCGGAGGTGCACGCGTCGCTGGACGCCCTGGAGAGCGACACGCTGCGACACCAGCTCCGCACGCCGTACGCGATCGGCGTGCTGTTGCCGACGGGTCTGCTGGGGCTGACCTGCGCCGCCATGCTCGCGCTGTTCATCAGCACGCACGACACCTACCTGCACTCGTGGGGGTCGATCCTCGTGCAGGATGTGATCCTGCCGTTCCGGCGGAAGCCGTTCTCTCCGCGTGCCCACCTCTGGTTGCTGCGCGCGTCGATCTTCGGCGTCGCCGTGTTCATTTTCGTCTTCAGCGTGCTCTACACACCGAAGCAGTACATCGCGATGTTCCTCGCCCTGACCGGCGCGATCTTCTTCGGGGGCGCGGGATCGGCGATCATCGGCGGGCTGTACTGGAAGCGCGGCACGACCGCGGGCGCCTGGGCGGCGATGATCACCGGCATGACGCTCTCGTCCACGGGCATCGTGCTCAAGCAATACGAGGTCCCGTTGCCGGAGTTCCTCACCGGCCAGGTGCTGACGTTCATCGCGATCGCCTCCTCGGTCGGTGCATACATCGCTGTGTCGCTGCTCGGGCCGCGCCATGAGTTCGATATGGACCGCATGCTCCATCGCGGTGAGTACGCGATGGAAGGCGAGACGTCGGCGAGCATCGCCGACGCGCGGACGTGGATGGAGAAGCTCGGCTTCAGCCGCGATTTCACGGGGCGGGACAAGATCATCACCTACGTGACCGTCGGCTGGCCGCTGGTGTGGACCGTTCTCTTCGTGGCGGGCACCGCGTACACGCTGATCGTCGACGGCACGCCCAACGAGGTCCCCGACGAGACGTGGCTGGCCTTCTGGCGCGGGTTCACGTGGTTCATCCTCGCGTGTTCGCTGATCGTCACGGTATGGTTCACGATCGGCGGCTCGATGGATCTGCGCGACCTGTTTCGCCGGCTGAATCAGCAGCACGTCGACACCCTCGACGACGGACGCGTCGTCGAGCACCACAACGCCGACGAGGAGGACGCCCCGTGATCCGGACGACCCTGGCCCTCGCGTGTCTCCTCGTGCTCGGCGCCGGGTGCGCCTCGGACGGTCCGAAGCGCTACGAGTGCGCGTACGCGACGAACACGCTCACGATCGACGGCCGGATCGACGAGGCCGCGTGGTTGGATGCCCCGTGGACCGATCAGTTCGTGGACATCGAGGGCGACACAAAGCCGGCCCCGCGGTTCCGGACCCGCGCGAAGATGCTCTGGGACGACGAGCACTTCTACGTCGCCGCGATCATGGAGGAGCCGCACGTCTGGGCGTCGCTCACCGAGCACGACCAGATCGTCTACCACGACAACGACTTCGAGGTCTTCATCGATCCCGAGGGCGACACGCGGAACTACTACGAGGTCGAGGTCAACGCGCTCAACACGATCTTCGACCTGCTGCTGGAGCGCCGCTATCTCGACGGTGGCCCCGCCCGGCACGAGTGGGCGCCGGAGGGCATGCGGACCGCCGTGCACGTTCGCGGCACCCTCAACGATCCGAACGACGAGGATCACGGCTGGAGCGTCGAGATCGCCCTGCCGTGGACCGCGCTCGGCGAGTACACCGACGTCCCGGCGCCGCCGAACGACGGCGACACGTGGCGCGTGAACTTCTCGCGCGTGCAGTGGCAGCACCGAATCGTGGACGGTGCCTACGAGAAGGTGCCGGACACGAAGGAGGACAACTGGGTCTGGTCGCCGCAGGGGGCGATCAACATGCACCTGCCCAGGATGTGGGGGTACGTCGTGTTCCGGCGCTGAGCCGGCTGTCGGTCAGCGTCGTCCGCGTCCGCCCCGGCGGCCGCCGGCGGAACCGCGCCGGCTCCGGCTCGCCGACCGTGCCCGCGCCGCCCGGCGATCACCGCGGGCGCGGACCTCGCGTTGGCGCTCGAGGTTGCTCCGGGACCTCGCGGCGCGCGGCCGGCTCGCACGGTCGGCGTTGACCCACGAGCGCCCCGATCGAGACTGCCATCTGCCGTCGGTGCCGCGTCGGTGGACGTTGCCGCCGCGGCCCACGTAGAGGTCGCCGTGTCGATCGCGCACGACGGTGGCGCGCCGTCCCCCGCGGCCCCGCACGGTGACGCCGGCGGCGCCGGTGGAAGTCTCGAACCCCGCAACGCCGCCCCGCACACCGCGGCGGTGACCGGCGCGAGCCCAGTCGTTGCCGGAGACGACGGCCGATCGCCCCCAGGATCCGTAGGGTCCGCTCGCGCCCGCGCGGGCCACGCCCCGTCGCGTGTACGGGTTGTACGCGGCGTATCCGGCGGCGCCGCCACGCGGTCCGTACCGATACGCGCCTCGCGCATACGTGCCGGTGGCCGGGTTGTACGCCGCGCCGCGCCCGGCGCCGCCGTACGGTCCGTAGACCCGCGCGGCCCGGGAGTACCGGCCGGAGTAGTAGTCGTACCGGGCGCCACATCCGTAGGCGTAGTAGTGCGGGCCGTACCCGAACCGAACATACACCTCGTCGGCCTGGCTGATGGCGTAACCGAGGCCGAAGACGACCAGCCCGGCGGCGATGTACTCGCCGGCGTAGCCGCTCGTGTGCCCGACCACTACGGTCTCGGGCGTCGATTCGTAGACGCGAACGTACGTCACGTTGTGCTTCGGGCTGTCGGGCGGGATCTGGTAGATGGCGTCCGGGACGTCGTCCCAGACCACCCAGTGCCCCGTGGGGGTCATCGCGGCGAACCACACGCCGTCGCGGCAGCAGTAGTACACCGAGCCCACCTGGAAGACGTCGTCGTCGGTGTTCGCGGCGGCGAGCACGTCGCTCCCTTCGATGGGTCGGAAGTCGGGCTCCCCGTCGTAGACGACTTCGATCGTCAGCTCGCTCCGCTGGATCGTGGCCTTTCGCGGAACCGCCGCCAGCAGCACGGCCGCCTCGGCGTCCGGCGTGCCGGGTACCGAAGCGAGGATCCGCGCATGCGGGTCGTCCTCGGGGATCGACGCGAAGTCCGCCGGAAGATCGGTCGTTGCCGCCACCCACGGCCCGGCCAGCGTCGCGGCGCGGAACCACCGACCGGCCACGAGCAGGTAGAACGCCTCCTCGTCGACGTGCCAGAAGAGATCGCTGTCGGAGTTGGTGACAGCCAGCAGCGACGTGCCCGCGATCGGCGCGTACAGCGGCGCCCCGTCGGTGACGATCAGCTCCGCCGGCTCGGTGCTCACGATCACGCGCGGAGGCGGTCCGGCCGAACCCGGCGGCAGGTGCTCACGCACCGCCGCCCAGTTGTCGTCCTCGGGGAGGTGCATGAACGACGGAGGCAGGAAGCCGGCGCTCGACCACGACCCGCTCGTCGGATCGTCCGACGCGAGCCACGCGTCGCCGTTGAGCAGGTAGTACCGCGCGTCGTCGTCATCGTCGCGGAACAGATCCCAGTTCGTGTTGACGGCGAACGACAGGGAGGTGCCCGCGATCGGCTCGAAGCGCGGCGCGCCCGTGAAGATGACGAGAATCGCCGGGTCGTCGCTCCAGTGGATCGGCGGCGGCTCGAGGTTGACCTCGATCTCGCGCACCGACTGCTTCCCGCGCTCCAGCGCCGCGAGCAGTCGGTCGAGCGAGGTCAGGAGGGAGCGCCCCTGGGGGAGCGTGCCGTGCACGATCCCGGCGAGCGGCGCCGCCATCGCTTCCTCGGTGCCGGGGAACGTGACGTCGCGGATCGCGAGTTGATCGAGCAGCACCTCGCGCTCGGCGAGATCGACACGCGTGCGCGCCTCGAGGGCGACCATGCCGTAGGCCGGCTCGCCCCCGCCCGCCGGCGTGACGACGATGGCCGCTCGCGCCGTGAGCACCGTGAAGTCCGTCCAGCCGTCGATCTGCGGCTGGTAGACGACGGTCTCGCCCCGGTCGCCTTCGTACACGCGCGGCCAGGTGAGGATCGGGGCGTCGGGATCCCCCTCGCCCGCGGGGTCCTCCGCCGGCTCCGCGGCGGTGTCATCGGCCGGTTCGTCGATCGTCTCGCCGACGGGCTCGCCAGTCGGCTCGGGGGCGGGCGGCGGCTCCTGGGCCGCGATACCGGCCGCGAGCCACAGCGCGAGCACGATCGCCGCCATGCCGTTCGCGCAAGCCGCCCTGTTCGGTGAGTCGTTCATGTCGCCGCGTATTCTAGTCCCAGATCAAGCGTGACTTGGATCGGCACAGTGTGCCGCGCACGAAAAAATGCCTGCCTTGCAGTATAAACGGGCTATCGCCAAACAGTCCGT
>JAAELP010000039.1 GCA_024226535.1 Planctomycetota bacterium
CAAGGACGGTCGCCCCTCACCCGGCTCGCTTCGCTCGCCGACCTCTCCCCGCGGCGGGGAGAGGTGGTCGGAACCCCTCTCCCTCTGGGAGAGGACAGCCTCGCGCAGCGAGGCAGGTGAGGGCGGGCGTGCAACCGCAACCTCATCCGCAAAGCGAACGCGCAAAACGTTCGCTGCAAGGAACTTGCGACACGACCCCGTCCCGTTTCCCGAACTCTGGCGCGGTTTCGGGGCCAAGGCCGATAAACTGGATGCCCGCGACACGGCCACCCCGGCGCCCGTGAAAGGACTCACGTATGGAGATGGTCGCTTCCCGATCGCTGGTGCTGCTCGCCCTGGGCGTCGTCGCCGCGTTGGCGGTCGGGTGCTCCCAGCCGAAGGCGGCTCGCGAGATCCAGCCCCGCCGCTCGGTGGACGAGTTGTACGCGATGGCTGCCAAGTACAACGAGACGGTCGACCCCTACCTGCTCGGAACCGGGGACGGCATCGGGCAGCAGACTTACGACATCTACGTCGAGGAATCCGTGATGGGCCGGGAGCCGCGCGAGCGCGTCCACTAGCAGGCCGCTAAGCAAACCGGCCGGCTAGCCCTCCCCGTCCAGCCAACCACCCTTCTTCGCATCACGCTGGATCCTGATCGCCTCGATCGGGATCAGCGGTCCCGTGTCCATCCCCGGGCAGGGCGTGCCGTGCCGGGTGGTGAGCCAGCTTCGCTGCGTGCGCAGGTTCTCCGGCCAGAACGGCCACGTCCGGCACTGGGTGGGGCGCGCCTCGTACACACCGCACACCGCCTTCCCCGGCACGGTCTCGCGATCGAGGAACACGCAGTCGAGGCCGTGCTCGGTCTCGTGCTCGTTCAGCGACCAGTTCCCGTCGACCTTGCGGGCGTACTGCCGGAGGAAGGCCTTCTCGGTGATGCCGAGGTGCCGCGCCAGCTCCTTCGCCTCCGCGGCCGTGAATCCGACCGTGCCCGGGGGCCCGGTACAGCAGTTCCCGCACTGCGTGCACTGGAAGCGCAGGCCGTCGGCGTACCACTCGGCTCCGCTCACGACTCCAGCACCACGAGATGCACCTCCGTGCGCCTCCGGCGCGGCTCGAGATCGGCCAGCTCCTCGGGGCGCTCGTCGAAGGCGATCCGATCGATCGTGTAGATGGTCACCAGCTCCCACCCGGAGAGCGTCTCGATCGCGGCTTCGACGAGTTCCTCCATCCCGGCGAGCGAGTCCACCGTCGCCCAGACCGAGGCGTAGGCCTCCATCGTGGGGCGCCCCGCGGAGCAGACGATGACCATCGCGTGCCAGAGCGTGTGCCCCAGCTCCCGCCCCGAGTCGTCGAGGTTCGCCTCGCGGTCGATGTTCAGCTCGAGCCGCCACGCCTCGCGGAGCTGGAGCAGCATCTCGTCCACGCCCGGCGAGTACGCGTCCTCCTCGGCCAGCACCGGTCGCACGCGGAGCGCCTCGTTCGCCGCGTCGTCGTCGAGCGCGGGCCAGGTCTGCGCCACCTCGCCGAGGCTGAAGGAGGCGAGGATGGCCTCGACCTCCTCCCGCAACCCGACCGGGATGTGAATCGACAGGCCCTTCCACTGATCGAGGAAGACCTCGACGAAGGGCTCCTCGCTGTTGGCCCCGCTCCCGATCGACCCGTCCTCGAGGAGGAACGACTCGAAGCGGTGCCAGCCGTCGAGGAACTCCTCGATCCGGATCGTCTCCTCGGCGAGGTAGACATCGAGCGATCGGTAGGCGTCGCGGGAGCCGATCTCCACGATTCCGTGCACCTCGTCGGGCAGCAGCTCGAAGACGCGCTCGATGAGCCGCGCGAGCTGCTCGTGGGAGGTCACGACGTAGAAGGAATACGTGTCCGGCTCGTCGTCCTCGCCCACGACGTAGTCCAGCGTGTAGCCGGGCGTCGGAACCGGCAGCTTGTCCATATCACCGGGAACGAATCCCAGCGGCAGGGCGAAGCCGTCGATCACGACGCGCTCGATGTCGGAACGGAGGCGGTACTCTCGCATACGCCGGGGATCTTAGCCCGGATCCTGCACGAGGCGGGTGCCGTCGGCCTTTGCGAAATGCGTTCGGGACGGGTTATGATCCGCCACGACCGGGCGACACGGAGCAAGGCGACATGTCAGAGACACGTCCGCAGTGGGGAAGCCGCGTCGGGTTCATCCTGGCCGCCGCCGGATCGGCCGTCGGCCTCGGCAACATCTGGAAATTCCCGTACATCACCGGTGAGAACGGGGGCGGCTGGTTCGTCCTCATCTACCTCGTCTGCATCGCGGTGATCGGTCTTCCCATCATGATGGCGGAGATCTTCATCGGCCGCACCGCGCAGAACTCACCGGTGGGTGCGATCCGGTCGTTATCGCGACCGGGAAGCCCGTGGATCGGCGTGGGGTGGCTGGGCGTCCTGACGGCGTTCGTGATCCTCTCCTACTACAGCGTCATCGCGGGTTGGGCGATGCACTACGTCTTCCTGTCGGTGGAGGGCGGCTTCGCTGGTCTCGACAAGACGCAGGTCGACACCATCTTTGCCGAGTTCTCCGCCGATCCGATGCGCTCCGTGTTCTGGCACGTCCTGTTCATGTTCATCACGTTCGCGATCGTCGTGGGCGGCGTGAAGCGCGGCGTCGAGCGGTCGGCACGGATCCTCATGCCGGCTCTCTGCCTCATGATGGTCGCCCTAGTCATCCACTCTATCGGCAGCGACGGATTCAAACCCGCGCTCGACTTCGTCTTCGCTCCGCACAACGAGAACTTCCATTGGGGCCCCGCCACGCTCGAAGCCCTCGGCCACGCGTTCTTCACGCTCAGCCTGGGCATGGGAGCGATGATCACCTACGGGAGCTACCTCAAGCGCGACGACGATCTCGTCACCACGTCGGTCACCGTCTGCACGCTCGACACCGTCATCGCCCTGCTGGCCTGCATGGTGATCTTCCCGATCATCTTCACCTACGGGATGGAGCCCGACGCCGGCCCCGGCCTCGTCTTCAAGAGCCTCCCGCTGGCGTTCGGCAAGATGGCCGGCGGCGCGATCTGGGCGACGGTCTTCTTCCTGCTGCTCACGTTCGCAGCGCTTACGAGCGGGATCTCGCTGCTCGAGGTGGCGGCAAGCTACTTCATCGATGAGCGCGGCTGGAGCCGGTTCAAGGCCTCTTCGATCTGCGCCGCCGTGATCCTTCTCATGGGTGTCCCGACCGCGCTGAGCGCGGGAACCAAACTCTTCGGCAGCGGTTTCGCGCAGATGACGTCCATCGTCTTCGGTGAGAACAACGGCAAGGACTGGTTCGGCGTCTTCGACTACATCTCCAGCAACTGGATGCTCCCGCTCGGCGGACTGTTCATCTCGCTGTTCGTGGCGTGGCGCGTCAGCGGCGAGGCCCGCGAGCGCGGCTTCAAATCGGGAACGAAGTTCGATCGAATGTTCTGGGGCTGGGTGTTTCTGCTGCGTTTCATCGTGCCATTCGGCGTCATCGCGGTCTTCCTGAACCTCATCGGGTTCTTCGACCTGATCGGGCTGACCGGCGAATGACCTCGCGATCTTCACTCCCTCTCCCCTCCGACGCGGAGCCCCCATGCACGCAATAATCGAATTCTGCGCGGACATCGGCGGCTTCCTCTGGGGCCGCTGGACGTTCTTCATCCTCATGGGCGCGGGCATCCTGTTCACGCTCTGGACGAAGATGACGCAGTACATGTCGCTCACGCACGGCTTCGCGGTCGTGCGCGGCGTCTACGACGATCCGGACGACCCCGGGGCGATCAACCACTTCCAGGCCCTGTCCGCCGCCCTCTCGGCGACGGTCGGGCTCGGCAACATCGGCGGCGTGGCCCTCGCGATCGCCGCCGGCGGTCCGGGCTCGCTGTTCTGGATGTGGGTGATCGGGTTCTTCGGCATGGCCCTGAAGAGCGTCGAGATCACGCTCGCGATGATGTACCGCGACACGAGCGATCCGGACAACCCCCACGGCGGGACGATGTGGGTCGTGGAGCGCGTGCTCGGGGACAAGGGCGGCATCTGGAAGACGCTCGCGCGGATCATCGGCGTGTTCTTCTGCATCACGCTGATCATCTCCACGATCACCGGCGGCAACATGTTCCAGTCGTGGTCCGTCGCCGACCTGACGCACACGTTCTGGGATGTGCCCAAGATCGTGAGTGCGATCATCCTCGTGGTCGTCGTGGGCCTCGTGATCATCGGAGGCATCAAGCGCATCGGCTCCGTGGCCGCCCGGCTCGTGCCGATCATGTGCGTCCTCTACCTGATCTCGGGCCTCGCCGTCCTCGCGGTGAACATCGCCGACATTCCCGCGATGCTCCTGCTCATCGTCACCAGCGCCTTCAAGAGCACCGACGCGGCCGGCGCCTTCCTCGGCGGTTCGCTCGCGTGGGCGTTCTCCACGGGCCTGCGGCGGGCGCTGTTCTCCAACGAGGCGGGCCAGGGCTCGGCCCCGATCGCCCACGCCGCCGCCAAGACGGACCAGCCGGCGCGCGAGGGCATCATCGGCGGCATGGGCCCGTTCATCGACACGATCTGCATCTGCACGCTGACGGCGCTGGTGATCCTGCTCACCGGCACGTGGAACCGCGGCCCCCTGCTCCAGTTCGAGCGTGCTCCGGTCGTCGCCCCCGCGTTCGCGTTCGACGAGAGCCCGATCACGATCACCGGCGAAGCCTCCGCCGGTGATCACGTCTGGATGACGGTGACCCCTCCCCGCGAGGCCAATCCCGCCGCGCCGTCGTCCTCGGAGCGTCTCACCGGCGAGTTGGTGGACAGCGACGGCGCGCTCGTCGTTCGCTGGAACGCCTACACGGCCTTCACCGCCCCGTCGGTGGGCACGATGGAGCTTCGCGGCAAGAGCCAGACGCGGCGCGATCCCGCCCTCGGAAAGATCGAGACGATGCCGCGCGGCCGGCGCTGGGTCCACGACGGCGGTACCCCCGACGACGACTCCGACGATCTGCCGATGTGGGGCGTTCTTTCCGGGGCCGAGCGCATCGAGTTCACGGACGACCAGGCGTACCTCTGGGAGAAGATCGGCGACGTCTTCACGATCGTCGAGGGCGACGACACCGAGGACACCGAGGGCAGGCTGCACAAGCTCAAAGGGAAGGCGACGCTCCGGGACGGCACGCTGGCGGCCACCTGGGGCACGATCGGCTCGGCGGTCAAACCGACCGTCCCCGCCGACAGCGGGCTCTACCGCGACTACAAGGGGGCGTCGCTGACGGCCCACGCCTTCGACCGGCAGTTCCCGGGGCTCGGGAAGATCCTCGTGACGATGGCGGCATGGCTGTTCGCGATCTCGACCATGATCTCCTGGAGCTACTACGGCGAGCAGGGCGTGATCTACATGCTCGGCCAGCGGCTCGTCCTGCCGTACAAGTTCGTGTACCTGGCGCTGGCGATCGTGGGCGCGGTGGCGATCACCGAGACCGACGACATGGAGGCCCTCATGGACCTCGGAACCGGGGCGATGCTCTGGTCGAACATCCCCATCGTCGTCGTCCTGGGGTTCCTCGCGGTGCGGTCGCTGAGCAAGTACGGGATCGACCTGAAGGCCGGGAAGTTCCCGCGCCACGGGGCGCCTTTGATCGAGGACGTCGCCTCCGGCGAGGATGTGGAACGTGATTGATTCTGCGCGCGTCGGACTTGACGCGGCGCCACCAACGATGGAAAGATAGAGAAGACCAAGTCTGTTCCGGTCGAGACGACGCTCCGTGTCCCGACCGAACGAGCCCGCGCCGAACGGCGCGGGCTTCTTCATGCGCTCCGTCAGAGATGCCTCACCGGGTACAGCGCCGCCACGCACACCCGGTTGCCCAGGCGATCCGTGATCGGCAGCACGCGCCGGCTCGGCGCCGCGATCGGCAATCCCTTCGCCAGGCACCGATCCTGCCAGATGCCGAGGTCGTGGTCGGCGACGGGCTCGCCGGCGACGAAGAGGACGATGAGCAGGCCGGCGTGGAGGATGTCGCGGTCCTTGCTGAGCTTCGTCACGTCGTGGTGCACGGTCGAGAGAAGCTGCGCCGAGTAGTTGCCGTTCGGGCCTTCCTCGGTGAACTGCGCGACGGCCTTCACCTCGAGCCAGAACGCGTCGTCCGTGTCCACGGCATCGGGCGGATCGAAGAGCGTCGCCCTCGCCTCGGTCGCGCGGAGCGGGCGCCCGTCGGGCGTCAGCACGAGATCGCAGCGTTCACCTTCCGTCTCGCGTCGGCGTCGCCGGTCGGCGGGATACCGCTGCTCGCGCGCGACACCGTAGCCCGCATCTTCCAGCGCCGTCGCCAGCACCGGATGCAGCGCGACCTCGTCCAGCGCGTCGATCCCCGCCACCGCCTGCTCGACATCGAAGTCCGCGCAGCGCCGCCGAATCCCCTGCTCGATCGCGTCCGCAATGTCCGCCGGCGACCACACTTCGTGCCTGTGCTCTAGATCTTCCCGTCCTTGATCACCCGCAGGATCAGCCGCGCGGCCTCCTCGTCCGGATGCTTGTTCGAGAAGCGCTGGCAGACCCGTGCCAGCTCCTGCGTGGCGATCGCGGCGTTCTTGGAGTCCTGGATGTAGCGGTACGCCTCGCGCACGATCGGGAGCGGGCCGCCGCAGTACGGGACGAATTCCGGGCAGATCTCCCGACCGGCGATGACGTTGGGCAGCAGACGCAGCGGCGTCCGGATCAGCACCTTCGCGCCGAGCCACCCGATCACGCCGGTCTTGTAGACCCCGATCATCGGCTTCTGCTGCCGCGTGATGTCCAGCGAGATCGTGCCCGAGACCGCCAGGCAGAGATCCGCCCAGCAGATCGCGGGATCCACGAGGCCGGTGATCATGTGCAGCCCGTTCGGGAAGACCTTGATCTTCTTCCGGACCAGGCGCGCAAGCTCCGGGCGCGCGGCGACGATCAGCCCGGCGGTTCCGGCGTGGCGTCCCTGGATCTCGATGAACGTCTTCACGAGAAGCCGGATGTTCGCCGACACCTCGTGGGAGCGAGACCCGGGGAACAGCGCCACGTGCGGCGCCCCCTGCGGCATGCCGTGCATCTGCTCGCGCAGGACGTCGACGTCGACGGGACGGTTCATCCGCGGATGACCGATGAACCGCGCCGGGATGTCGCGCTCACCGAACCACTGCTCCTCGAACGGCAACAGGCAGAGGACGAGGTCGGTGCGGTTGCGCAGCTTGCGCGCCCGCCAGCCGCCCCACGCCCAGAGCTGCGGGGCGACGAGGTGGACGACCCGGGCCCCGGACCGGCGCATGATCTTGCAGATCGGGAAGTTCGCCGCCGGCGAGTCCACCGCGACGTGGGCGAGCACGCGGTAGGCCTTGCTCCAGCGTTTGATGCGCTTGACCTCGCGTCGTACCGCCATGACGCGCGACAAGGCGTTGAGGCCCATGGCCGCGTCGGCGGCGGTCTCCTCGACGATCGTCGCGCCCGCCTCCTTCATCTGCTCCCCGCCCCAGGCGAAGATCCGAAGGTCCGGGATCATCTTGAGGAGCGTCCGAATCACGGGCGCGGCGTGGGCATCGCCGCTGGGCTCGAAGGCGGTGAAGAGGATGCCGGGCTGGTTGGTGTCGGTCACGGGGGCAGGGTAACGAAACGGACGCACACGGGCACGGACGCGGACACGGTCCCCGCCAGCCTACGATTCACGGCCATGACCCCGCGCGTCCTTCGTCTCGTCGTCGTCATCGTGCTGCTGAGCCCGCTGCTGCTGGCGCTGCTGCCGCGTTCGGAGGTCACGCCCATGCCGCCGGCACGGACCGCCACCGCCGCCGACGGACCCCCGACGCCGCGGCCCGAGCTGCCGCGCCCCCTGCTGGGCTTCGCCATCAACGCCCACCACATCAGCGACCTCCCGGCGTACCTGCGAGCGGTGGACGGCATCCGCGACCTCGGCGCCAACACGCTCATCATCGTCACGCCGATGTTTCAGCGGTACGCGAACTCCAGCCGGATCACGATCCCCCGCTCCCTGTGCCCGTCGGACGAGCAGCTCGTCGCGCTGCTGGAGCGAGGCCGACAGCACGGCATGCACACGATCCTCATGCCGATCGTGCTCATCGAGAAGCCGGGCGACAAGGACTGGCGCGGCGTCATCCGCCCCGACGACTGGGACGCGTGGTGGCAGAGCTACGAGAAGGGCCTCGACCGGTACGTGCGTCTCGCGAACCGGACCGGCGTGGACATGCTGTCGATCGGCAGCGAGCTGAACTCCACCGAGGAGCAGCTCGACCGATGGGCGGGCATCGCCCGACGTGTCCGCGATCAGTACCCCGGCAAGATCATGTACTCGGCGAACTGGGACCGGTACGACCGGACCTCGATCTGGCCGCTCGTGGACGTCATGAGCGTCAGCTCCTACTTCGAGCTGGAGCGCGACCGCCCCGGCGCGCCGGAGCCGGATCTCGTCGCCGCCTGGGTGCCCATCCGCACGAAGCTCCTGGAGCACGCCGCCCACTGGAAGCGTCCGCTGCTGCTCAGCGAGATCGGCTATCCCTCCCTGCCCTGGGCCAACGCCCACCCCTGGAACTACGTCGCCGACGACGGCGAGGAGGCCGATCACGACGCCCAGGCGCGGTCCTGGCGGGCGTTCCTCACCGCCTGGTCCGGTGAACTGACCGACGCATCGAGCAACCTGATTGGATTCTGCGGGTACCGATGGGACCCGTATCACTCCGGCGGGGACGACGACACGGGCTACGGCATCGCCGGCAAGCCCTCCCACGACGTCATCCGCCTCGGGCTCGGCGACATTCGTCGCCGGGCCGAACGGCAGGCCGCCGACGCGGGCGAATAGAATGAACGGACCACCGAGAGGTGGGGAAGGGTCCACGGCCGACGCTCACGCGCCGGCCGTGCCCCTTTAACGAGTACGGCGGTGGCGCTCGTCGGGACCGGTCGCGCCGGGTACGATCCTCCCCCCCGGCCCGTGTGCTGGAGAAACCCGGAGCGATACGACCATGCTCAAGCGCACCCACATGTGCGGCGAACTGCGATCCGATCACGTCGGCGAGACCGTTGTCCTCGCGGGGTGGGTCAACACCTACCGCAACCAGGGCAAGGGACTGATCTTCGTCGATCTTCGCGATCGCGACGGGCTGACGCAGGTGGTCTTCGATCTCGAGGACGCTTCCGATGACGTCGTCACCGCCGCCGACGGGCTTCGGCGCGAGGACGTCGTGGCCATCCGGGGTGTCGTCCGCACCCGCGTCGGCGGCGCGAACCCGCGGCTCGCCACCGGCGACGTCGAGGTCATGGCCACCGGCATCGAGGTGCTCAACAAGACCGACACCCCGCCGATCCTTCCCGACGAGCACGACTCGGAGAAGATCGCCGAGGAGAAGCGGCTCCAGTACCGGTACATCGATCTCCGCCGCCCGCGGATGCAGGAGATCCTGCGCATCCGCAACGAGGTCACGCGTACGGCGCGGAGCTACTTCGGCGAACACGGGTTCCTCGAGGTCGAGACGCCGTTCCTCATCAAGACCACACCCGAGGGCGCCCGCGACTTCGTCGCTCCGTCGCGCACCTACCCCGGCAAGTGGTACGCCCTGCCGCAGAGCCCGCAGATCTTCAAGCAGATCCTGATGATCGCCGGATGCGACCGGTACGTGCAGCTCGTCCGCTGCTTCCGCGACGAGGACCCCCGCGCCGACCGGCAGGCGGAGTTCACGCAGATCGACCTGGAGATGAGCTTCGTCGACCGCGACGACGTCATGGAGATGATGGGCGGCTTCGCGAAGCGCGCCTGGAAGGACGTGCTCGGCGTCGACATCGGCGAGATCCCCGTCATGAGCTACGACGAGGCGATGAACCGGTACGGCATCGACCGCCCCGACCTCCGCTTCGGGCTGGAGTTGGAGGATGTCTCCGACCTCGCGGCGAAGACCGACTTCAAGGTGTTCACCGATGCCCTCGCCAAGCCGAAGGGCACGGTCAAGGCGATGCGCGTGCCCGGCGGCGTCGGCAAGCTCACGCGCAAGATGACCGACGGCTACGGCGAGTTCGTCAAGACCTTCCGCGCCGGCGGCCTGCCGACGGTCAAGTTCACCGACAAGGGTTTCGAGACCGGCGTCGCGCGCTTCGTGGAGCCGATCGCCGACGAACTGAAGACGCGTCTGGAGCTCGAGCCCGGTGACCTCGTGCTCTTCACGGCCGACACGTGGGAGATCGCCGTCACCGCGCTCGGCGAGCTGCGCAACGTCGTGGCCCGCGATCTCGACCTCATCGATCGCGACGCGTGGAAGCTCGTCTGGGTCGTCGACTTCCCGATGTTCGCCTACGACGAGGAGTCGGCGCGCTGGACGGCGATGCACCACCCGTTCACGAGCCCGATGCCCGACCAGTTCGACCTGCTCGACTCCGACCCCGGCGCGTGCGTGTCGGCCGGCTACGACCTCGTCTGCAACGGCTCGGAGATCGCCGGCGGCTCGGTTCGGATCCACGATCGCGACGTGCAGTCGAAGGTCTTCGGGCTGCTCGGCATCGAGCCCGACGAGGCGAAGCTCAAGTTCGGCTTCCTGCTGGACGCCCTGCGCTTCGGCGCGCCACCGCACGGCGGCGTCGCCTTCGGCCTCGACCGGCTCGTCATGCTCCTCACGGGCACCGAGAACATCCGCGACGTCATCGCGTTCCCCAAGACCCAGACCGGCCAGGACCTCATGACCGGGGCGCCGGGACCGGTGGACGACGGGCAACTCGAGGAACTGCACGTGCGGATCAGCCTGCCCGAGGAGGCGTGCACGTAGGAGCGGTCGCGGACACAGACGCGGTCGCGGTCGCTGTCGCCGATCGTGTACGCTGCACCTCGTGCGTGTGACCTCGATACGACTCCGGCTTGGTCTGGGCGTGATCTTCGCGATCGCCGCGGTGTCGTGCGCGTCGATGCCGCAAGGCCAGACGGGCGGCGGCGGTCGGTCGGCGTCGCGGTTGGCCGTGGAGAACATCCAGTCCGACGTGATGGCGTTCGCCGACTCGTACACGGCGGTCGTCGCCCAGTCGTTCGATCGGGTCGCGACCGCGGTCCCCGAGGAGCGCGTCGTCCTCCACGACATCATGGTCCGGCAGGTGCAGAACGCGATCACCATCGCCGCCGGCCCCAACCCCGCCGGCGCCCTGCTGGACATGACGGTCATGGTCACGCTCCAGCGGCAGGTGGTGGAGACCTACTGGATCCCGGAGCGTCTCGGCGAGGCCGGCCAGCCGATCCTGGACGGCCTGAAGCTCCTCGAAGAGGAGATCTGGGCGATCGCCCGCCGCTCGCTCGATGCGCAGCAGTTCGAGGCCCTCGAGGATCTCATGCCGGTGATCTCCGAACGGTACCGCGACCAGGTGCGGGTGTCGGCGATCCGCGCCAGCGACTTCTCCGACCAGCGCCGCGCCACCGTCGCCCGGATCGACGGGGGCACGAGCCTGCTCCAGCTCTTCCAGCTCGACCCGCTCGCGGGCCTCAACCCCGCCAGCCGGGAGCTCGCGCAGATCCGCATGCTCGCCGAGCGCACCTTCTTCTGGGCGAAGCGGCTCCCGATGATCCTCAACTGGCAGATGCAGGACGTGATCCTCGATGCCTTCGATCATCCCGACACGCAGCGGCTCATCGACTCCGTGACGGCGATGACCGAGACGAGCAACCGGCTCGGCGACATCGTCGGGGAACTGCCCAATCAGTTCGCCACCGAACGCGAGGCGGCCGTCGAGCAGATCACCGTGGCCATCGCCGCCGAGCGCGAGCGGCCATCGCGCAGTGGTTCGACGGCCTCGCCGAGGAGCGCGAGGAGATCATCCGCGTGTTCGAGGCCGAGGAGACGCAGCTCCGCGGGCTGCTCGTGGACCTGCGCGCGACCATCGAGGCCGGCGAGACGACCAGCGCGTCGCTGAACACGACCATCGAATCGTTCGAACGCCTGACGACGGTCTTCACCGGCGGCGAGGGCTCCGGCCGGTCCGATCGGCGTCCCTTCGACATCCTCGACTACCAATCCACGGCCGAGTCCCTCACGACGGCCGCGGAGGAGCTCAACCGCCTCGCGACCTCCATGCACGCGCTGCTGGACTCGCCGAACTGGGAAGCGAGAGGATCACAGATCGGCGACGCCAGCGATCGCGTGCAGGTCAGCCTCGACGAGGTGATCGACCGGGGCTTCCAGCGCGGCCTGATCCTGATCGGCGTGCTCGTCGTGGGCGGATTCGTCGCCGCGGTGGCTTACCGGCTCGTCGCCGTGCGTCTCATCGCGCCCCGCCGGCTTTGACGGGCTCGTCGAACTGGGGATAGTCCCGGTCCAGGTGCCAGAACGCGCCGATCGGCTCCAGCGGTCGGCCGTGCTCGGCGCCGGCGCGTCGCCCGTCGCGGAGCACGAGGATGAGGTCCGACAGCACGGCGGGGTTGTCGATGAAGTAGCCGTGGCCGAGCCCCTTCTTCCGGACGTCCACCTGCACGAACTGGATCTCCGGAAAGAGCTTGATGCTCCGCTGCCCCTCGGGGGACAAGGCGTTCGGGTCCAGTTGACCGAGCCGGCTCACGCTCCGGAAGAGCCAGCTCGCGATCCCGATGGCCTCGTCGTCCTCGGAGAGGTACATGGTGAGGTTCTCGGGGACGAGGTGGAGGCCGTCGGCCGCGATGCGCATCCCCACCACGTCGATGTCCAGGTCGGCGGCGGCCAGGATCACGGTTCCCAGCTTCAGCGTCTCGCGGGTATTGAGTCCCGCCGCGATGCACTGAAGGTGTAGCTCGCGCAAGGCGGACATCGCCACGTCGCACCCGCGGCTGTGGGCGACGATGTGGATGCGCTCGACGGCCTCGGACCCGGCGAGGAACCGCAGGGTCTCGCGCAGGTGGTAGACGGTGAACTCGCCGGACTCGCGATCGCGCGTGTAGCCCCGCAGGAGCCCCGGAGCGCCGGCGGGCCAGGTGTAGGCGATGGGCAGGCCTTCGCGGCCGATGAAGTGCCAGAGCTGCGCCATCCGGTACATCGACTCTTCGAACGTGTTGTTGAACCCGTGGACGAAGAGGAACACCTCCTTCCGTCGCGACTCCCGCAAGCGGTCGGTGAGAAGCTCGGAGACGGCGGCGCCGACCTCCTTCATCTTCCGGGCCTGCTCCGGATCGGGCACCGGATGTCCGTCTTCCTCGACGAACGCCGGGATCGAGCTCGGCGCTCGCACGATCTCCTCGATCCCGATGACGCGCAGCGGCAGCTTCGTGTTGCGCCGCCGGCTCCGGCTCAGCTCCACGAGCTCCTCCCACGACACGTCTCTCCCGATCGAGACGTTGCACAGGCCGAGGGCGAGCGAGTTCGAGCGCCCGTACCCGTAGCGCAGCGAGCCGTCGGGTCGTTCCTCCGGCACACGATCGGTGAAGTAGGCGACCTCGACGACGTTGCCCTGATGCGCTGGGGGCACCTCGGCGAACGGATCCACCTCGGGCGTGACGATGAAGAGGTTGGGCGTGTCGGCAAGCTTCGGGCCACTGCATCCCACGAGCAGCGCCGGCAGCAGCACGAGCAACGCGAGCATCCAGGCGGGTCGCCGCCACTCCGTCTTCCCAGGGTGAGACTTCATGCGGGCATTGTCCCAGCGATCGTTTACAGGCACAATCCCCACCGCTACCCTCGCCGCCGAACAATGTTCCGACGATACCGCTGGGTAGCCCGACGCCTGCGCACCGCCCTGAAGCCGGCGATCGTCTTCGAAATCTGGTCGACGGTGATCTTCGTCGTCTCCTTCGGGCCGGCGTCGGGCTGGCTCCTGAACCGGCTCATCGCCGCCAGCGGCCAGTACGCCGTCGCCGATCACGATCTCGTGGGATTCTTCATGTCGCTCCCGGGGGTGATCTTCATCGTTCTGAACATCACGTTCGTCCTCGCGTTCTGGTTCGCCGAGCAGGTGGGGCTCCTGATCATCTTGGGCGAGGCGAACCGCGGAGCGAAGGTCGCCGTCAGCGTGGTGCTCTGGGAACGTCTCGCGCAGCTCCCGGCGCTGCTGCGGCTCGGGCTCTTCCAGGCCGTCGTGTACCTGGCGGCGGCGATCCCCTTCCTCGCCGGGATCTGGCTCACGAAGCGTCTGCTGCTCAGCGAGTGGGACTTCTACTACTACCTGAACGTGCAGCCGCCGGAGTGGTGGCGGGCCGTGGTCATCATCGGCGCGCTGGTCGTGGTCTATGCGATCCTGGCGCTCTGGCTGTACGTGCGGTGGCTGCTGGCGATCCCGATACTCGTCTTCGAGGACGCGAAGCCGATGCACGCCCTGCGGACGAGTTGGCGGAGAACGCGTGGGCGCTTCTGGCGGCTGGGGCTTCCGCTCGGTGCCTGGTGGCTCGCCGTCATCGTGACGTCGTCGATCGTCGTGTGGATCATCCAGTTCATCGCCGCGGCGGTGCTCGAACGCGCCGGCTTCCGGCTGAGCGCCCTGATTCCGGCCGTGCTCGGCGCCTTGGCGCTCATGGCGATCGTGGAGCTGACGTGGTTCATCGCGGGCAAGATCGTGCACGTCTGCCTCGTCGGCCTTGCGTCGGCCGACGCGAGCGAGGGCGAGCCGCCGGTCCGCCGGGGGACGATCGGAACGAGCAGGATCTCGCCGAGAGCGTTGCGGCTCGTCGCCTGGGTCGTCGCCTGCGCCGGCGTGCTCACGGGCATCGGATCCGCGCTCGCGTTCGTCGAGCGTCTCGACTTCGATCGCTCGATCGCGATCACCGCCCACCGCGGGAGCAAGCTCCGCGCGCCGGAGAACACGCTCAGCGCCCTGGAGAAGGCGATCGAGGACGGCGCCGACTTCTGCGAGATCGACGTCCAGACCACGGCCGACGGTGTCGTCGTGCTCATCCACGACGCCGACCTCATGCGGGTGTCGTCCGAACCCGCCCGCCTCCGCGATCTCGCGTACGCCGATCTCGCCGACGTCGACGTCGGAAGCTGGTTCGACCCCGCGTTCGCCGACGAGCGCGTCGGGACGCTCCAGGAGGCGATCGACATCGCCCGCGGTCGCATCAAGCTCAACATCGAGCTGAAGTTCAACTGGGACGACCCTGCGCTCACGCCGGCGGTCGCGCGGCTCATCCGCGACAACGACTACGCCCGAGAGTGCGTCGTCAGCTCGCTGGATTTCTCGTCGCTCGCGGAGACGCGCGAGGCGGTGCCGGGCGTACCGACCGGCTTCATCGTCTTCCACGCGTTGGGCGACGTCGCCCGCATGGAAGCCGACTTCCTGAGCATCAACGCCGCCCAGGCCACGCCGGGCCTGGTTCGCGACCTGCACCGCCGAGGACGAGAGATCCACGTCTGGACCGTCAACGACCTGCACAACGCTCTGGCGATGATCGAGGTGGGCGTGGACAACATCATCACCGATCGCCCGGAGGAGCTTCGGGCGCTGGTCACGGACTGGAACGCTCTGTCCGACAGCGAGAAGATCGCCCTGATGCTCAGGAACCTGATCGTCGAGTGGGACCGCCCCGAGCCGTCTGAGTTATGATCTCGGGCTTGTCGAGAACCAACCGGAGCAACCCATGAACCGTGGACTCGTCGGCGCGATCATGATCCTCGCCGTGTCGATCTCGCTCACCGCGTGCTCATCGTCGGGGCCGACTGTCTCCGGCTTCGGGTTCGGCAACTCGCGTCTCGTCTCCGTCGGCGATCCCGTCGTCATCCGCCTCCCGGCGTCGACGCGGACCGGCCAGGCGGAGTGGCGGCTGACGTCGTTCGACTCCGGCCGGCTCCAGCTCGTCCAGCGTCCGACGCTCGAGGCCGCCGGCAGCAGCAGCCGCCGGCAATGGACCGTGCGCTTCGTCGCCCGCGGGTTCGGTGACACGACCGTCGAGTTCTCGCGCGTGCAACTCCGGGACGACGGCGGAGGCCGGCTCGGCGAGACGCGGCGGTTCACGATCAGCGTCGGGGAGTAGCGCGGATCACGCCTCGCGAACGACCGCTTCGACCACCGCATCGGAGAGCTTCATCGCCTCGTCGGCGAAGGCGCTGAAGTAGTCGCCGACGTCGTCGAAGAGCGCGTGGAAGGCGGCGCGGTCGCCGTCGGAGATGACGTCCTCGAGACGCTGGGCCGCGTCGCGGAAGTGGCGGCGCACGGACGAGCCCTGCGGGTTGGTCATCTCGATCTCCGCGTAGAGGTCCGGGGCCTGCGCGAAGAGACGGCCGACGAAGGCCAGCTCGAGCCGGTAGATCGGGCTCGTGAAGCGCAGGCTCTCTTCGACCGAGACGCCGCTGCGTCGCAGCGCCTCGCCCATGACGAGCGTGGAGAAGTGCACGAGCACCTGGACCACGGCCATCATGCGATCGTGGGCGGCGGGCGTCGTCTCGATCAGCTCGCAGCCCATGCGTCGCAGTTCACCGAGCAGCCACTCGGCGCGGGGGCCGGTACGCAGCGGGCAGACGCAGACCTTCTGGCGGCGGAGCGAACGCACGGTGGGCCCGAACATCGGGTGCAGGCCGAGGATCTCGCCGGGGCACGCTCGCTCCATCGCGCCGCAGATCTCTTCCTTGAGGCTGTTGACGTCGCAGAGCAGGGCGTCGGCGCGCACGTGCGGGCCCAGTTCCTCGGCCACGGCGCGGCAGTCGGCCATGGGGACCGCGAGGATCACCACGTCCGCCGCGGCGACGGCGTCCGAGCGATCGCGCCCGTCACCGGCCTCGAGCACGTCGATCCGGTGCCCGCGCGGCGAGAACGCCTCCGCGAGCTTCCGGCCCATGCGTCCGGCGCCACCCACGATCAGCATGCGAACCGAGTCCTCCGCGGACGCCGGCTCGCGCAAGGCCGCCTCCTGGATCTCGTGCGACGACTCCAGGAGCACCGCCATGAGACCGCGAGCCGTCCGCGGAGCGAGCCCCGCGTCGGCGGCCAGGGCGCGAAAGCGATCCACGACGGCGCGCTCGCGATCGCGATCGAAGAGCCCCCCGCTCCCGCCCGCCTTCGCGGCGGCGATCCGCTCGATGACCCGGTTCCTGCGAACGGCGGTCTCGAGAAGCGATCGGTCGATGGCGTCGAGCTCGGAGCGGAGGTCGTCGAGGGTGGACATGCGCGGAGTGTAACTGGTGCCACGGACCACGAGCGCAGCGAGTAGTCCGTGCTCGGTCGTCCGAAGTGAGACGGTCCCCCGTTTCCTGCTACCCTGACCTCCATGTGCGGGATCGGAGGCGTGCTGCGCACGGATGGGAAGCGCATTCCCGCGACGTGGATCAAAGCCATCGATGCGCGAATCGCGTACCGGGGACCGGACGGCGAGGGCACGTTCCGCGACCTCGTCAAGGACGACGACGGGAACTGCGTGGCGGCGATCGTCCTCGTGCACCGCCGGCTGTCGATCATCGACCATGCCGGCGGCGCGCAGCCCATGGTGTCGAAGCGGGGACGATCGGAGGAAGAGGGCCTCGTCGCCGTCATCTCCAACGGCTGCATCTACAACCACCGCGCGCTGCGCTCGGAGCTGGAGGCGGCCGGGCACGAGTTCGTCTCCGACCACTCCGACACCGAGGTGCTCATCCACGGCTACCGCGAGTGGGGGCCGCAGCTCACCGATCACCTCGAGGGAATGTACGCCCTGGCGATCTGGGACCGCGCCCGCTGCTCGCTCGTCCTCGCCCGGGACTGGTTCGGCGAGAAGCCGCTGTACGTGCGTCACGGGATCGGCGCCAACGAGCGCATCCTCGCCTTCTCCAGCGATGCGCGGAGCCTCGCTCACCTCACCAAGGCCCGGCTCCCGGAGACCGACGACGGGTTCGTACGCGAGTGGGGCGATCGCTATCTCCAGCTCGGCTACAACCACGGCGGCGCGACCGTCTACGGCAGCGCCGAGGGCGACGCGATCGTCAGCGTGCCCCCGGCGGTCAGCGACACCATCGACATCCTCCTGCCCGAGCACGCCGACCGTCCGCTCGACGTCGACGCGGTCGAGACGTTGCTGGACAGCGCCGTCGCCGGATGCCTCGAAGCCGACGTCGAGCTGGGGTGCTTCCTCTCCGGCGGCGTGGATTCATCGCTCGTCGCGCTGATGGCCAAGCGACACCGCGACGACCTGCGGACGTTCACCGTCCGCATGTCCGACCGGCGGTACGACGAATCCGGGTACGCGAGCGCAGTCGCGAAGGCGATCGGCACGCGGCACACGACGCTGAACGTCGCGCCGAAACCGGTGGAGGATCTCCAGTTCCTCGTGCGCACGCTCGGGCAGCCGTTCGGCGACAGCTCGATCCTGCCCATGTACTGGATCAGCCGCGCCGCCCGCGAGCACGTCAAGGTCGCGCTCTCCGGCGACGGGGGCGACGAGCTGTTCCTGGGGTACGAGCGATACCTGGCGGCGCGGCATCTCGCGCGGTTCCACTGGCTGATGCAGTTACTTCCGCCATCGTTGCTGACCGAGACCCATCCGCGCTCGCTGCGGCACAAGCTCGGCCGGCTCGGCGACATGGCGCGCGACTACTCCGATCGAGGCATCATCGCGACCGAGTCCCTGTTCACCGGCGCGCAGATCGCCGAACTCACCGGGCGGGCGCCCCGGAGCCCCGCCCGCGTGCCGGCGGGCACCGACGCCCTGCGCACGCTGCGTCGCGCCGATCTCCTCGAGTACCTGCCCAACGACCTGCTCGTGAAGGTCGACACCGCCTCGATGGCCACGGGCCTGGAGGTCCGGACCCCCCTGCTCAACCGCGATCTCGTACGCGCCGCCCTCGCGGCCTCGACGAAGCATCTCCTGCCACGGGGACGCCGCAAGGGCCTGCTTCGCGCCGTCGCCCGCCGCCACCTGCCCGGCGCCCTCGTGGACCGCGCGAAGATGGGCTTCTCCATTCCCATCGGCGAGTGGTTCCGCAACGACTACGGCTCGATGCGCACGATGCTCCTCGACCAGCTTCTCCGCTCGCGCGACCCCTTCGGCCCGGTGCCGCTGAAGCGCCGGGCGGTCAAGCGCATGGTGGACGAGCATCTCGCGCGCGAGCGCGATCACGGGCAGCGGTTGTTCGCGTTGTTGACGCTCTCGATGTGGGCGCGGATGGCCTGACGCGATCACTTCCCGCCGCTAATCCCGCGGAGGATCGACCCCGGCACGTTCCCGATCGCCTTGCCGATGTCGACGTTCGTCTGCGAGTTCTCGAACGTTCCATGCGTGCGGATCGGCAGCGTGATCCCGGTGGGGATGATGCCGATCTTCTGCACCGTCGGCCCCAGGGCCGAGACGGAGACCTCGGTCTGGATGTCCAGCGTTTTCGCGCCGAGATCGATCTCGCCCGTATACGGCAGCCGGTGCTCGCCCGCGTAGATGACGAACTCGTCGTAGGTCACGACGCCGCCGCGGATGCTCGCCCTCATCGCCTCCACCGAGCCCGGCACCGTGGTCTGGCAGCGTGACGCCGAGGCGGAATCCGTCAGGCCGCCGAGCACGGCCTGGAAGATGCCCAGGGGAGCGAGGATGCCGGAGTGCGCGTCCAGCTCGGCGGCGCCGATGAGGATCTCCACGTCGGCATCCAGCCCCGCGAGATCGCCGTCGACGGGAATCTTCACGTTGGAGATGGTCGCGCGGATCGGCGCCGCCGTCGTGCAGATGTCCCCGAGCACGGGGTGGACGTAGGTCAGCACCTGCTCGCAAAGCTCGGGGCGTACCTCGAGCTCGGCGCGGAGCGGCCCGTCCGCGCGCGTGCGAACCACGCCGTCGGCGCGATCGAGGTTGATCTCCGCCCACCCTCCGGGCACCGTGAGGCGCGACTCCACGCTGATCCACTGCCCGTCCTTCGCGGTGAGCGTCCCCTCGAGATCGGCCGTCGGCCCGATCGCCGCCACGAGCAGCCCGTGGGCACCGAGCACCGAGTCGTGGATGATCGTCGGCGTGTTCACCGCGTGCAGCTTCGCCACGGTCGTGCCGTCGGCGCGGGTGTCCAGGTCGAGCGTCATCTCCCCGATCTCACGTTTCTCCTCGCCGTCGATCAGGCTGAGCTGCTGGCTCGTCGCCTTGACGCGGAATCCGCCCCCGTCGAGGTAGGTGACCGTCACGCGACCCTTGAGCCGCTGGAAATCAACGTCCACGCTGGTCGGCGAGGTTTCCCCGTGCGCGGTGTCGGCGATCGTCACCGCGCCGGTCGAGCCGAGCAGCTCCTCGAGGCGGTCCGGTGCGCGGGCGAGCACGCGGCCCGTCTCCCGGACCGACAGGTCGGTCAGCTTCACGACGACGGTGGCCTCGATCCCTTTCAGGTCGAGATCCAGCTCGGCCTCGCCGATCCGTGTCGCGTCGTCGGATCGCTGGAGCTCGGCGGTGAAGGCCAGCGACACGCTCGCCTCGTCCGGATCGACCGTGCCCTTGCCCGCGAGGCCCGCGAGCGTCACGGTCTCGGCCAGCGCCTTGCCCGTCAGCGCCGCGTCGTCCACCGACACGGCGATCGGAATCAGCTCCGAGCCGGCGGTGAACGGCTCGACGTCGATCGACACCTGCGTGTCGCCCGCCAGCGAGAACGCGCGGTCGTCGTCGTCGTCGAGCAGCTCCAGCAACTCGGGGCGCACCTGGATCCGGCCCTGCCCCGAGTCGATCCGCATCGCGCCGTCCGCCCACCGACCGGCGCAGGTGATCTCCGCCCGCGGGCTGGAGGCGTCGAGCTTCATATCGAGCCCACCGTCGGTTCGGCTCGTGACGAGGGTGCCGACGATCGGACCGCCGGTCAACTCGCGAAGCAGGGCGGGCTCGAGCGCGGCGAACGGCGCGAGCGTGCCTCCCGGGAGGTCCTTGAGTTCGAGGGTGCCGTCGACCGCTCCGTGGATGCTCACGTCGGCCCCCGACGACCGACCGTCGAGGTCGATGGCGACCTTCCCCGCGGGCTCGTACGTGACCGTGCCCTTCAAGTCCTCCACCTCGATGTCGTCGCCGGACTGAGCCTGCACGCGAACCGACAGTCCGTTGACGCGCACGCGCATCGCCTGCGGCGTCGAGGTCTCGCCGCCCGCTTCCCGCTCTTTCGCGACCACGTCGATCCATGTCCAGGATTTGTCGGCGCCCCGGTCCACGTGCACGCGCCCGCCGACGTCCAGGTCCCATCCATCGACCGTGCCCCGCCACGTGTCGAGCAGACCCTCGTCCAGCGTCACGTCGAGGTTGGCGACCTCCGTGCCGTCGCCATGTTCGAGACGAAGCCCGCGGATCGCCTGCGGTCCGGTCCACGTCAGGTCGAGCTCCGCGATGGAGACGTCGGCGTTGACGCGCTTCTCGATCGCGCGAGCGAGCAAACCCGCCATCGGTCGGTCGACGATCGCCGGCGCGAAGACGATGAGCAACACGATCGCGACGAGCGCGACGACGGCGGCGGTGCGTTTGCGGGGAAGGCGTCTCGGCATGCGTCCGATGATAGGTTCAGCTACCCCACGTCGATCGCCCGCCGCGGCCCTTGCTCGCCTCCTTCACGGCCTTCGGCGCCGGGGGATCGCCGATCGGATAGCCCTCCCAGAGCGTCCAGAAACCGCTCTCCTCGTGGACGAGGGGACGGCCGTTCTCGACGCCCGGATCGCGATCGTCCCGGAGCACGAGGATGAGATCCGAGAAGACGCTCGGGTTGTCGATGAAGTACGCGTGGCCGAGGAAGCTGGTCTTCAGCTCACAGTCCACCATCTGCAGTTCCGGCATCAGCTTGAGGCCGGCCTTCTGCTTGTCGGTGAGCATATCGCCCTGGAGATCTCCGAGACGCGCGATGCTGTCGAAGAGCCACTGGGCCATGCCGATCGCCTTGTCACCGGGATGCAGGTAGATCGTCAGCCGCTCCGGCACGAGTTGGAGCCGCTCGGCGCCGACGCGCTGACCGAGGACCTCCAAGTCGAGGTCCGGGGCGGCGAGGATCACGTGCCCGATCTTGAACTTCTCGCGGGTGTCTTCACCCGCTCCCCGTGCCTGTAGGTGCAGCTCGCGCAACGCGGACATCGCGACGTCGGTGCCGCGGCTGTGGGCGATGATGTGGATCTTCTCGACATCCGGCGCCGCGGCGAGGAACTCCAATGCGCTGCGCAGGTGGAAGATCGTGAACTCGCCGGACTCGCGGTCGTAGTTGTACCCGCGCAACGCGTCCGGGTGCCCCGCCGGCCACGTGTAGATCATCGGAACCCCGACGCGGCCCATGAAGTGCCAGATCTGGCCCATCCGGTAGGCCGCGAAGTCGAACGTGTTGTTGTAGCCGTGCACGAACAGGTAGATCTCGCGGCGATCGGCGCGTTCGAGCCGCGCCGAGAGCAGGCCGGCGATGGCCTTGCCCGCCTCCTGCCGTGCAGCGAGGACCTCGGGATCCTCGCCCCGGACACCGTCGACATCGACCAACGGCGGATTGGACGCGGGGCCGCGCACCCGCTCCTGAACGTGCGTCACCTCGATCGGAACCTTCTGCTTGCGCTTGTCGGTGCGGCTGACGGCCACGAGGTCGTCCCACGACATCCCGTCGCCGATGGACAGCGCCAAGGTGCCGAAGCCGATCGACGGCGAACGCAGGTGGCCGTACCGCAGCGAGCCGTCCTTGGCGGTCTCCGGCTTGCGGTCGGTGACGTAGAACATCTCCACGTCGCTGCTCTGGTCCTCTGGGGCGACGTTTGCGAAGGGGTTGTCCTCGGC
Organism: Planctomycetota bacterium; assembly: GCA_024226535.1. GTDB lineage: Bacteria > Planctomycetota > Phycisphaerae > Phycisphaerales > SM1A02 > JAAELP01. The sequence continues at coordinate 22,569 of JAAELP010000039.1, forward strand.
GGCGACGAGGATGTTCGGCGTCGGCACCAGCGTCGGCCCGCCGCAACCGGCGACGGTGAACACTGCCGCCAGCAGAAGCGCGGCGGCCGGTCGCGACGCGTACCCGAACATGGCTTGTCTCGCGAGCATGTGATGGTCCCCTTGGATTCGCCCCTCTTCGCCCCCCAGCATACCGCGTGCACCGCTCGTGCGGGCGTCGTACCATGGCCCCACGATGAGCAACTACGAGAAGGACACGACCCCGTTCCTCGGGATGATTCGCGACGCGGAGAAACACCTCCTGGAGCCGCGGCGATCGCGCGGCGACGACCTCGAGAGCGCGGTGCGCGTCTTCCTCGAGTTCCTGCACGCGTTTGAGGAGCTGGACTTCGAAGGTGCGTGCGTGACCGTCTTCGGATCCGCCCGGTTCACCGAAGATCACCCCTACTACGCGCAGGCCCGCGAGGTCGGCCGGCGTCTGGCCGAGGCCGGGTACATCGTGATGACCGGCGGCGGTCCCGGGATCATGGAGGCGGCGAACCGCGGGGCCAAGGAGGCCGGCGGGCTGAGCCTGGGATGCAAGATCGTGCTGCCGCACGAGCAGAAGGCGAACCCGTACCTCGACAAGTTCGTCGAGTTCGAGCACTTCTTCGTGCGCAAGGTCATGCTCGTGAAGTTCTCCTGCGCGTTCGTGGTCATGCCCGGCGGCTACGGGACGCTCGACGAGGCGTTCGAGGTCGCGACCCTCATCCGGACCGGCAAGGTCGAGCAGTTCCCGATCGTCGGCCTCGGCGGCGCGTTCTGGCAGCACCTGCGCGACTTCGCCCGGCAGACCATGCTCGAAGAAGGCACGATCAGCCCCGAGGACCTCGACATCATCCAGGGCGCCGCCTCGCCGGAGGAAGCCGTCGAGCTCATCCGCGCGGGCGCCGCGTGCCCCCCGAACCCCCGGGCTTGAGTGGCGATACCATGCCGGGATGAGCGACAAGAAGTCCTGGGTGGGCCGGATCATTCCCTTCGTCGTGGCGTGGATGATCATCGCACCGGTGATCCTGCTGCTCACGACGTTCAACACGCTGTTCCTCTGGAACACGAGCCTGCCGTGGGCCCTCGGCCGGGGCGTCGCGTCGGTCGTCTTCGTGGGGGCGGTGATCGCCGCGTTCGTCGCGCTGCGACCGCATCCGAAGGCCCTCGCGCTCGTCGTGGTCCTGATCCTGGGCGTCTTCGCGTGGTTCCACTTCCTCCCGCCCTCCAACGACCGCGACTGGCGGCCGGAGGTCGCCCAGGTGGCCCGCGCCGAGATCGACGGCGACCGGCTCACGATCGAGAACGTCCGCAACTTCCGCTACCGCGGCGAAGAGGACTTCGACGAGGAGTGGACGACGCGCACGTACGACCTCTCGACGCTCGAGAAGGTGGAGACGTACTTCTGCTACTGGGGACCGACGGACATCGCCCACACGATGCTCACGTTCCGGTTCGCCGACGACGAGCAGCTCTGCCTCTCCGTCGAGGTGCGGAAGGAGATGGGCGAGGCGTACTCGCCGATCGCCTCGTTCTTCAAGAAGTTCGAGCTGGCGTACATCTTCGCCGACGAGCGCGACCTCGTCGCGCTGCGCTCGAACCACCGCAACGAAGACCTCTACCTGTTCCCGTCGCCGCTGCCCCCGGAGAAGGTCCGCGCCCTGCTCCTGGACATCCTCGCGCGGGCCAACAGCCTCGCGGACACGCCGGAGTTCTACGGCACGATCAAGGACAACTGCACGACGTCCCTGGTGAAGCACATCAACAAGGTGCGCGACGAGCCGATCCCGTTCAGCATCGACCTGCTGCTCAACGGGCACATCCCCGAGATGGCGTGGCGACAGGGGAAGATCGGCGACAAGGACACGCCGTTCGAGATCGTCAAGGAGCGGTACGCGATCAGCGCCCGGGCGCAGGCGTACGGCGACGGCCCGGAGTTCTCGCGTCGTATCCGGGATGGCCTGGGGGCCGACTTGAAGTGATCCGCCGCCGCGCCATCGCCGGGGCGGGGCTGCTGGTGATCCTCGCCGCCGGCTGCGGTGAGCGGGCGCCCGACGCCGCTGCCCGGCCCCCGCGCGGATCCGAGTCGGTGGTCGGCATCGCGGTCTGCGCCGAGTGCCACGAGGAGGCCACGGAGATCTTCCACGGCTCCGACCACGACCTCGCCATGCAGCCGGTGTCCGAGGAGACCGTGCTCGGCGACTTCGAAGACGCCTCGTTCACGCATCGGGGCGTGACCTCGACGTTCCACCGGCGCGACAACGCGTACTTCGTGCGGACCGACGGGCCCGACGGCGCGATGCGCGAGTACCGGATCGACTTCGCCTTCGGCGTACGGCCTCTCCAGCAGTACCTCGTGGAGATCGAGCCCGGCCGCTACCAGGTGCTGAGCCTGTGCTGGGACACGCGCTCCGCCGACGACGGCGGGCAACGGTGGTTCCACCTCTACCCCGACGAGCCGATCGACCACCTCGACGAGCTGCACTGGACCCGGCCGCTCGGCAACTGGAACTACATGTGCGCCGAGTGTCACTCCACGAAGCTCGACAAGGGCTACATCGCCGCCGAGGACCGGTACGAGACGATGTGGGAGGAGATCGACGTCTCCTGCGAGGCGTGTCACGGCGCGGGGGCCGACCATGTGGCGTGGGCGCGCGAGGTCGAGGCCGGCGCGGAGCCGGGCGATGCCGACTACGGACTGGTCGTGCGTCTGAAGGTCCCCGACGAGGCGCACTGGATCTTCGACGAGGACGCGCCGACGGCCCACCGTGCCGCGCCGCTGGCCGCGAACGTCCAGGTCGAAACGTGCGGGCGCTGCCATTCCCGTCGCACGCAGGTCTGGCCGGAGTACCACCACGGCGACCAGCTCGCCGACACCCACCGCGTGTCGCTGCTGGAGGAGCGTCTCTACCACGCCGACGGGCAGATCCTCGACGAGGTCTACGTGTACGGCTCCTTCCTCCAGAGCCGGATGTACCACAACGGCGTGACGTGCACCGACTGCCACGAGCCGCACGGCGGAGGGCTCTGGGCGCCGGGGAACGCGCTCTGCGCGCGGTGCCACGTTCCGGAGGTCTACGACACGGAGGACCACCACTTCCACCCGGTCGACTCGACGGGCGCGCTGTGCGTCGAGTGCCACATGGTCGATCGCAATTACATGGTCGTCGATCCTCGACGCGACCACTCCATGCGTATTCCCCGCCCGGATCTCACCGTCGAGATCGGTACGCCCAACGCGTGCACCCGCTGCCATGACGATGAGCCCGCGCAGTGGTCGGCCGAGAAGGTCGTGGAGTGGTATGGGCGCGAGCAATCGGACCAGCCGCACTACGGCGAGGCGCTCCGCGCGGGGCGACGTGGGCTCCCCGGGGCGCTCGCGAAGCTCCTGGGCGTCATCGGCGACGACGAGATGCCGGCGATCGTGCGGGCGACCGCGGTCGAGTTGCTGCGTCGGTATCCCCACGAGCGCACGCTCCCGGCGATCAGGAGCGTGCTCGAGGACGACGCCCCGCTCGTCCGCCGCGCCGCCGCCGGACTGCTCGAGGTCCTTCCCCCGGACCTCGCCCGATCGCTGGGCGAGCCGCTTCTTTCGGACCCCATCCGCACCGTGCGGCTCGAGGCGGTGGCGGTGCTCGCGGGCGTCCTGCGGGAGAGCCCGGAACAGCCAGGCGCCTTCGATCGCGCCGTCGAGGAGTACCGCGTCGCCCAGCGCTTCAACGCCGACCGCGCCGAGGGGCGTCTGAACCTCGGCAACCTCGAAATGCGGCTCGGTCTCGTCGACGCCGCGGAGCGGGCCTACCGCGGGGCGCTCGCGATCCAGCCCGACTTCGCGCCGGCGGTCGTGAACCTCGCCGACCTGCTCCGCGCGACGGGGCGCGACGCCGCGGCCGAGCGCGTGCTGCGCGAGAGCCTCGCCGCCGGCGAGGACGCCGGCGTGCACCACGCCCTCGGACTCCTGCTCGTCCGCCGCCGGCAGGCCACCGCCGCCCTCGAGCACCTCGCGGCGGCGGCCCGGGCGAGGCCGGATGCCGTGCGCTACGCGTACGTCTACGCCATTGCCCTGCACGACCTCGGCGACGCACCTCGGGCCATCACCGTGCTCGAGCAGGCGCACCGGGAGCAACCGGGCGACCGCGACGTGCTCGCCGCGCTCGTGACGTACAGCAGGGAGATGGGACGACACGAGGACGCCGAACGTTGGGCCGCGCGTCTGCGGACGCTCACGGAGCGGTAGGGCCGACGCGGTCGCGGACGCGCACGCTCGCGCCGCCTCGCGCATAATCACCCCCATGTCCGACTCCATCGCCCGTTTCGAGCTCTTCGCCGTCGATCTCCCCTTCCGCAACCCGTTCAAGCACGCGGCGGCGGAGCGGACGACGTCGTCGTCGGTCTTCCTGAAGTGCGTTACGGAATCGGGCGCGACGGGCTGGGGCGAGTGCCTGCCGCGGGACTACGTCACGGGCGAGACACGCGACGGCGCGTTCACGATGCTCGAGCAACGCATCCTGCCGGGCCTCCTCGGACGATCGTTTGCGTCGTTCGACGACGTCCGCGGCTTCCTCGAGCAGTGTGACGGCGAGGCGCCGACGGATCTCGTGGACGCCGGCACGCCGCAGACGGCCGCGTGGTGCGCGGTCGATCTCGCCCTGCTCGACGCCTTCGGCCGCGCGTTCTCCACGCCCATCCGCCTCGGCGCCGCCGACGCCCCGCGTGTGCGCTACAGCGTCGTCACCTCCGCGGACCACGGCTTCAAGTTCCTCAAGACGCTCCTGAAGATCCGCGTCTTCGGCGTCCGCCAGGTCAAGCTGAAGGTCGAGCACGACGGCAGCGTGGCCGAGGCGCGCACCGCGCGACGCTGGCTCGGGCGTCGCTGCTCGATCCGCGCCGACGCCAACATGGCGTGGACGGCCGACGAGGCGCTCGACGCGATGGCGAAGCTCGCCGAGGTCGGGATCCGCTCCTTCGAGCAGCCGATCCCCGCCGACGACCTCGACGGGCTTGCCCGGCTCGTACGCGAATCGGGGCTCGGCGTGATGGCGGACGAGAGCCTCTCGGACCGCGCCTCACTGGCGGAGTTGATCGAGCGCCGCGCGTGCACGGCGGTAAACGTGCGCATCTCCAAGTGCGGGGGCATCATCGCCGCCCTGAACCGCTGTCGCGAAGCGCTCGACGCCGGGCTCACGGTTCAGGTCGGCTGCCAGGTCGGCGAATCGTCGCTCCTGTCGGCGGCGCATCTCGCGCTCGTCGCGGCCGTCGGCGACGTGACGTTCGCCGAAGGGTGCTTCGGACACCTGCTCCTGCGCGAGGACCCCGTCGAGCCGGTCCTTCAGTTCGGCTACGGCGGGCGCCCCCCGGCACGCCCCGGCGGTCCCGGATTCGGTGTGAGCGTCAACGAGGAGGCACTGGGGCCATCGACATCGAGGCGCGCCTCGATCGGTCCGTGACCGGGGCGAGTATCATCGCCGATCCGCATGCCTGAACCGCAACGATCACGACTCAGCGCCTTCCAGCCGGCCCGGTGGCGGACGTCTGCTCGCGGCAACCGCGTGGCGTCGCTGCTCGGGAAGGTCGCGCCCGCGAAGAGAGGCTTCCCCTGGTATCCCGTCGCCGCCGTCCTGATCCTGATCGTCGTCGGGTTCTGGACACGCCACGCGGTCAACGAGTCGCTCTCGAACATCCTGACCGACCAGCTCGAGACGATTCTCGACGCCGACATCACCGCCCTGGAGATCTGGATCGACGGCGAGCGCAAGAAGATCGAGCGCCAGGCGCGCGATCCGCATTTGCGGGAAGCGGTCGGTCGGCTGACCGCGCTCGAGCGCAAGGCCGATGACCCCGGTCTCCTCGGCGCCGACGACCGGCAGCGCATCCGCGACACGCTGCGCGCCGAGGGCATCGACAAGGACATCCAGGGCTACGGGATCGTCACGCCGGAGGGGCTCGTGCTCGCGGCGCGCCGCGATCACCTCGTCGGCCAGCGGCTCTCGGCGCACGGCTCGGCTCACTTCGAGCAGGTCTTCGCAGGGGAGACAGTGCTCGGCCGACCGTACCTTCGCACCCGGGCCTTCGACAGCCCCGCCGACGCGGACCCGTCGGAGGGCACGACGGTTCCGCTTCCGTCGCTGCTCGCCGCGACGCCGATCCGTGACGAGAACGACGCCATCATCGCCGCGCTGCTCGTGGAGACCGACCCCCACAAGGACTTCACGCGGATCCTCTCCGTCGCCCGGTTCGGCGACACGGGCGAGACCTACGCCTTCGACGACCGGGGCGTCATGATCTCCGAGAGCCGGTTCGAGGACGAGCTGATCGATCTTGGCCTGCTTCCCGAGCGCACCGAGGACGCGGCGTACGCGCTTCAGCTCCGCGATCCGGGCGGCGACCTCACCCGCGGACACGTCAACGACACGCCCGTCGCCTCCCGGCCCCTGACGATCAATGCCGCCGAGGCGCTGGCCGGCCGTGACGGTATCGAAATCGACGGATACCGCGACTACCGCGGCGTTGAGGTCATCGGCGCGTGGCGCTGGCTCGACGAGTACAGCCTCGGCGTCGCTACCGAGGTGGACGTCGTGGAGGCGTTCAAGCTCCGGCGCCCGCTCAACATCGCGTTCGCGGCGCTGCTCACGCTGCTCGCGCTCGCCACGGTGGCGATCCTCGCCGGGACGTACTCGATCGGCGCGCTCTCGCGCGGCATCGAGCGCGCCCGGCAGCTCGGCCAGTACACGCTCGAGGGCAAGATCGGCGAGGGCGGCATGGGCACCGTCTACCGCGCCCGGCACGCCCTGCTCCGGCGCCCCACGGCGCTCAAGGTGCTCCGCAAGGACGTCGTCACGCCCGAGAACGTCGCGCGCTTCGAGCGCGAGGTGCAGCTCACGTCGCGGCTCAACCATCCCAACACGATCGAGATCTACGACTACGGCCAATCGCCGGACGGCACCTTCTACTACGCCATGGAGTTCCTGCCCGGGGTGACGCTGGCGAAGCTCATCGACACCGACGGTGCCTTGCCGCCGGCGCGGGTGGTCAACATCATCCGGCAGGTCTGCGCGTCGCTGGAGGAAGCGCACGGCATCGGCCTCGTGCACCGCGACATCAAGCCCCTGAACATCATGCTCTGCCGGTTCGGCCCGCGGCCCGATGTCGTCAAGGTGCTCGACTTCGGGCTCGTCAAGGACGTCAGCACCCCCGAGGAACTCCAGGTGACCTCGCCGGAGATCGTCGGCGGCACGCCGCCGTACATCGCCCCGGAACGACTCAAGGACCCGACCGCGCTCGATCCACGTTCGGACCTCTTCGCCGTCGGCGCCGTCGCGTACAACCTGCTCACCGGCCAGGACGTGTTCACCGGGGCCTCGGCGATGCAGATCTGCTACAAGGTGATGCACGAGGACCCGCCGCGGCCGTCGGCCCATGCGCCGAACGACCTTTCCCCGGCGCTCGAGGAACTCGTGCTCGCGACGTTGTCACGCGAGCCGGACGGGCGTCCGGCCACCGCGCGGGCGCTGATCGAGGCGCTCGACGCAATCGACGGCGCCGGCACCTGGGATCACGACGACGCGGCCGCCTGGTGGGCGTCGCGCGACGATCAGCCGGAGTCCGACTCGAACCGCACCGTCAGCAGTTGAAACCCCAGCCCCTCGATCCACATGAACACCTGGTCGCCCTCGTGCAGGTACATGTGGTTCGATCCGCGGAAGAACATGTCATGCCAGTCGCGGGCGTCCAGGAACGTCAACGTGTCCTGGAGGAAATCCACCAAGCCCGGGGGCTTGGCGGTAATGACGGTGCCGCCGGGCGTGCCGAGGAGAATCACGTCGCCGGGCTCGAGACGGTCGAGATCCTCGGTGAAGGCGAGGGCGCTGTCGGCCTCGACGATCGAGCGGATGATCTGGGGGAGCGTCCAGTACAGCGCGTCGGGATGGTCCCTGTCTTCGGTCGTGACGGAGCCCTGGCGGAGGTAGAGCGTGTCCGCGACGCGTCCGGCGGGAATGGCCGCGCCGCGTTCACGGGACGGGGCGTAGCTTCGCGCCGAGATCAACGCCCGCGCGCGGTGCCGCAGATCCGGTGACTCGATCCGGAAGAACGGTCCGATCGAGAGGTAGTCGCCCGCCGTCGCGGCGGCGGTCCACCACTCGACGGACTCCGCCGTCCACACGGTGGAAGCCTCGTCGAGGAACTCGTCGTCGTACCGGTACGGGTTGTCCGGTCCCGGCAACGCGTCGCCCCCGGCGGCCTTGAGATACACCTGCGGATTCCGCGCCTTCGCGTCGCTCACGAGCACGAGGCCGGCGACCGCCGCCCGCAGGTCGTCGTCGGTCATGCCGCGCACGGTGTCGCGGTCGAGCCCGCGTCCCATGACCACGCCCAGCTCGACCTCGTAGTCCACCCGCGCCCGGGCGGTGCCGTCGGGAAGCTCCACGGTCGGCCGAGGCCGCATGTCGTCGAACGGTCCGAGCACGACCTCGTCGTCCCCGGCCGCAGGCAGGCGCTTGGCGAACAGCCGCGCCCGCGAAGCGGAGATCGAGCCACGGTACCTCCCGATCTCGTCGAAGTGCAGGTCGTACCGCACGTGGCTCGGGAAGTTCGCGGCGACGGCGAAGACGCGCTTCGGATCCGGAATGGGTGAGCCCAGCCGGCGCCCGGCGACGACTTCCCGGATCGACAGCTCCAGCGCCGCCGGGCCGGCGCTCGCGGGCTGTCGGTATCGCTCCAGCCGCGGCTCGTCGGCGAGAAGATCCAGCGGCGTCACGTCCGCGGGCAACGGACGCACCACGAGCCGGTCGGCCGCCGGATCGCACGTCACGACGACGGCGAACACGCTCGCCCCGTCGTCGAGACGGACGCGGACGAAGACGAGGTCGTCGCGCACGTCGATCGCGCCCATCCAGCCCACGTCCGGCGTGAGGACGCGCTCGCCCGCTTGCGGCGCCGAGACGTGCTCGCGCGGCGCGGGCAGGTCGAGCACGGCCGGGTCGATCGCGCCGCGCTTGGTCACGGGCGCACAGGCCGCAAGGACCAGGATCGCCGCCACGATGGGGATTCGGGCAAGGGTGATCTGCTATCCTCCGCGAAACGGGCCACGATCATAGTCACCATGCGGGGTCTCATGCGTCATACCGTTCCTGTCCTTCTCGTGTGCGCCATCGCGGCGGTCGGCGGCTGCTCCGCCCCGCCGGACGTGGCCGTCGATCCGAACGCCACGCCGCTGGAGTTCCACGTCTCCGACGACCCGGGCACGCAGCGCCGCGTCGAGACGTACACCACTGGGGACGACGCGACGCTCGCGTACACCGCGCACTCCTTCGTCGGCGGCACGGGAACCGCGATCGTCTACCTGCACGGCATCGAGAGCCACGGCGGCTGGTTCGAGCACGCGGCGGACCTGCTCTGCGGACGCGGGTTCGACGTGTACTGCCTCGACCGCCGCGGCAGCGGCATCAACCGCGAGAACCGCGGGTTCCCGTCGGGCCACGTCGACGCCTACGAGACCCTGCTCGACGACATCGCGGCGTTCATCGACGGGATCGACGACGACTACGACCGCGTCTACCTGACGGGGCTCTCCTGGGGCGGCAAGCTCGGGCTCGGCTACGCCCTGACGCACCCGGAGACGATCGACGGGCTCGTGATGATCACGCCCGGCCTGCGGTCGATCGTCGACGTGGATCTGCCCACCAAGCTCCGCATCTTCTTCGGCTCCGGATTGAACCCGCGCGACCCGGTCAAGACCCCGATCGAGCCGGAGCAGTTCACCACGACCCCCCGCTTCCTGGCCGCCATCCGCTCCGATCCGCTGCGGCTGCACTACGCGACGGCCCGGTTCTTCATGGAGGGCGAGCACCTCGGCGGCACCATCGACCGGCGCATGCCCCGGGCGACCGTGCCGATGCTGCTGGTCCTCGCCGGTCACGATACGATCATCGACAACGATGCGGTGCTCGACGTGCTCGAGCGCGCCGACGACGGCCTGCTCGAGACCGTCACGTACGAGGATCAGACCCACTCGATCCAGTTCGACGCCCCGGAGCGGCTCGTATCGGACATGGCGCGCTGGATCTGGGACCAGGAGGGACGCCGGCCATGAGCCTCACTTCGAAGATCATCGCGTTCGCGAACGGCCGCGCGGCGAAGCGCTTCGAGGCCGCCTCCCGCGCGGCCGGCGACACGCAGCGCGCCAAGCTCATGAGCATGGTGCAGGCGAACGCCGGCACCGAGTACGGCAAGCGGCACGACTTCGCGAGCATCAGGACGGTCGCCGACTACCAGCAGCGCGTTCCCCTGATCACGTACAACGACATCAAGGACGACATGGAGCGCGTCACCGACGGCGCGAAGAACGTCCTCACGGCCGAGGACCCGGTGATGTTCGCCCAGACGAGCGGCACGACCGGCACGCCGAAGTTCATCCCCGTCACGCCGACCGATCGCGGCCGCGAGCATCGCGACGTCATGCGCACCTGGCTCTCGCACGCCCAGCGGAAGCACACCGAGATCTACTCGGGCAAGGTCGTCAGCCTCGTGTCGCCGGCGGTCGAGGGCCACACGTCCTGCGGACTGCCGTACGGCTCGACCTCCGGGCACATCTACCGCAACCTCCCGAGGATCATCACCCGCGTGTACGCGGTCCCGTACGACGTGTTCGAGATCGCCGACTACAACGGCAAGTACTACGCGATCATGCGGTTCTCGCTTCCCCAGGACACGCACTTCCTGACCACGGCAAACCCGTCGTCCGTGCTCAAGATGTGCGAGAAGGCCAACGAGTTCGGCGAAGAGATCATCAGGGACGTGCGCGATGGCACGCTCTCGGAGAAGATGGACATCGAGCCGGAGATCCGCGCGAAGCTCGCCGGCCACCTGCGTCCGGACCCCGCCCGTGCCAAGGCCCTGGAGCAGGCGCGGAGCAAGCGCGACGGCGTGCTTCGACCGGGCGACTACTGGCCCGACCTCAGCCTCATCGGCTGCTGGAAGGGCGGCACCGTCGGCCACTACCTCGAGAAGTTCGGCCAGTGGTTCGACCCCGACGGGCGCCGGCCGATCCCCACCCGCGACTGGGGCTACCTCTCCAGCGAAGCCCGCGGCTCGATCCCCCTCGCCGACGAGGGCAGCAAGGGCGCGCTCACGATCGCCTCGAACTTCTTCGAGTTCGTCGAGCCCGACGCGGTGACGGAGCACAGCGACGACCCGACGAAGTGGCCGTTCCGGACCGCGGACCAGGTCGAGGTGGGCAAGGAGTACTACATCTTCGTCACCACGACGAGCGGGCTCTACCGGTACGACATCAACGACGTCATCCGCGTCGAGGGTCACTACCACGAGAACCCGGAGATCGTCTTCCTCCGCAAGGGCCGCGGCATGACGAACATCACCGGCGAGAAGCTGAGCGTGAACCAGCTCATCAGCGCCGTCGAGAACGCCGCCAGGGACACCGGCGTCCTCCCGCAGCACTTCAAGGCCGAGGCGGACGCCGAACGCAGCCGCTACGTTCTGCGGACCGAGTTCGGCGTGACGGTCGACGCGGGCACGCTCCGCCGCTTCCTCGAAGGCGTGGACGACCACCTCAAGGGCATCAACATCGAGTACAAGGCGAAGCGCGACAGCCAGCGGCTGCACGCGCCGGTCCTGCACGTGATGAAGGAAGGCTGGTACGAGCGGCAGCGACGCGAGCAGGTCACCGGCGGCAAGCGCGCGTTCCAGTCCAAGACGGAGCTGCTCACCGCCGACAAGCTCCAGACGATGGACATCCGGCCGGAGCTGGATGACGTCGTGGAGATGGACTAGCGACGGCGCGCCTCCGCCGCCTCCGCGGCCCGCGTCGCGATGTGAAGACCGACGAGACGGGCGACGAGGACGGCGAGGTAGACCTGGCCGATGACTGCCTGGAACGCCGCGAGCATCCGCGCCCCGGCGTTGGCGGGGACGATGTCGCCGTAGCCGAGCGTGGTCATCGTGACGAAGCTGTAGTAGAGCGCGTTGGAGGATCCCGCGCCGCCGAACCGCAGCGGCAGCTCCTCGCCCGACTCCTGGAACGCGTAGTGGAACGAGTCGGGGCGGACCAGCTCCAGCACGGAGTACGCCCACGCCCACATCACGCCCAGAAGCAGGTAGACGCAGAGCGACGCGGCGATCGTGTCCGCGGAGATGCGATCGGCCCGGAAGAGGTGCTCCAGCATCAGCGCCACGATGTAGGTGATCGCGATCACCGCGATCGTCGACTCGACGAGGGGCGATCCCTCGGCCCCGATGAACAAGTCCGCGATCTCGAACCCGATCACCGGCACGACGAGCAACACGGCGATGGTTGTTCGGACGCGGCTCGAGCTGACGGCGAGCGCGGCGAAGAGCAGCATCACTATGATCGAGAAGTTCACGACGAACCGCGCGAAGGTCGTCGAGTCGAGGACCTGCGAGCCGGGCGTCGCCACCATCAGCAGCACGAGCGCCGCGAGCAGGACCTTGAACCGGTTTCGACGGTAGGCCTGGTACACCAACGACTTATCCCACGAGGCTGGCGGCGAGATCCCGCGTCGAGAGCCCGCGCATGATCATGCTCAGCGCCTCCGGGTTCGACGCGAGGCGCAGGGATTCGGTGCCGGAGATGATCTCCGCCTTCCAGAGCTTGGCGAGGTGCTGGTCGAAGAGCTGCATCCCCTGGTCCTGGTTCGCGATCGCCTTCGGCAGCATCCTCGGGTCGCCTTCGATCAGGATCTTCCGGATCACGGGCGTGTTCCGCATGATCTCGATGACGGGGATGCGATCGATGCCGTTGACGGTCTTGGCGAGGCGCTGGCTGATGACCGCCTCCAGGTTGGCGGCGAGCTGAATGAGCAGGAGATCGCGCTCTTCCGGCGGGAACAGGGCAATCATCCGCTGGACGGTCTGCGAGGCGTTCGTCGTGTGGATCGTCGAGTACACCGCGTGGCCCGTGTCGGCGGCCTGCAACGCCGTGCGCATCGTCGTGGCGTCGCGCAGCTCGCCGACGAGGATGACGTCGGGATCCTGCCGCAGGGCGACGCGGAGCGCGTCGATGAACGTCGGCGTATCGGTGCCGAGTTCGCGCTGGGCGATGAGCGACTTCTTCGACTTGTGCACGAACTCGATCGGATCCTCGACCGTGATGATCCGGTCCTGGCGGTGCGTGTTGATGTAGTCCATCATCGCCGCGAGCGTCGTGCTCTTGCCGCTGCCCGTCGTGCCCGTGACGAGGATCAGGCCGCGCTGTGACTGGGCGATCTCCCCGATCGCCGACGGGAGGTTGAGATCCTCGAACGGCGGAATGTCGATCGGGATTCGGCGCAAGGCCATGCAGAGACGATCGCGCTCGTAGAACGCGTTCACGCGGAACCGCGCCGTGTTCGGCATCTCGAAGCTGAAGTCCGCGCTGCGATCGTTCTCGAGCCTGATCTGCGCGTCCTCGTACGCCATCTGCCGCATGAGGTCGCGCACCTGATCGTCGGTCATCACGTCGTCGGTGAGCGGCGTGAGGTCTCCACCGATCCGGACCATCGGCGGGCTGCCGGGCTGGAGATGCAAGTCGCCGGAGTTCCGCTCGATCATGCCCTCGAGGAGTTGGGTGAGTTGCATGGGGTCATGGTACCGGGCTGATCCCGTCCCCGCTGCCCTTGTTTCCCGGTACCCTCCCGGCATGGCCAAGCGCACGAACGTCCTCACCGTGCTCATCGTCCTCGGCCTGCTCCTGGGGATCGGGGTCGGGGAGATGCTCTACCGAACCGCCCGCGCACCGGACGAGTCGACCGCCACCTCGGTCGAGCCGGACGGGGAGCGCACCCGCGTCGTGGATCGAGCGCATTCGCGCCGCAAGCTCGCGAGCGACGTCGTCGACGGCAGCAAGGTCGCCGGCGACCTCGTCCTCATCCGTCCCCTCAAGCTCATGATCGTTCCGATCGTGTTCGTCAGCGTCATCGTCGGGGTCACCTCGGTCGGCAACCCGTCGAAGCTCGGCGTCATCGGCGGCGCGACGGTCCTGTACTACCTCGTGACGATGCTGCTTGCGGTGTCCCTCGGGGCAACGCTCGTGAGCACGTTCCAGCCGGGCGACATCGATCCGGAGAAACAGGCGGCCCTCCGCGCCGACGCCAGTACCAAGTACCAGGGGTCGAACGTCCAGCAGACGATCGAGACGGCGGAAGCGGAGAAGCCCGCGAGCCTCGGCACCGCCTTCATCAACCTGGTGAAGCAGCTCATCCCGAGCAACATCGTCAAGGAGATGGCGGAGGGACGCACGCTCCCGATCATCGTGTTCGCGCTGATCTTCGGCCTCGCGCTCGCGGCCGGGGGGGAGGTGACGGCGCCGGTCATCCGCGTCTTCGAAGGCATCTTCGACGCGATCATGCGTCTCGTGCTCATCATCATCTGGATCACTCCGGTCGGTGTCTTCCTCCTGATGACGTACACCGTCGGCAGCATCGGCATCGAGACCCTGATCGGCCCGATCAGCAAGTACATCGCCGTCGTGCTCGCGGGCCTGGCGATCCACGGCTGCATCGTGCTCCCGACGATCCTCTACCTGTTCAGCCGGAAGAACCCGTTCCGGTTCATGTGGCAGATGCGCAAGGCGCTCATGACCGCCTTCGGCACCGACTCCAGCTCCGCCACGCTGCCCGTCACCCTCGAGACCGCCGAGCACGAGGGCGGATGCTCCAAGCGGGCGGCCAACTTCGTGCTGCCGCTCGGATCGACCGTGAACATGGACGGCACGGCGCTGTACGAGGCGGTCGCCGTCGTGTTCCTCTTCCAGCTCTACGGTGTCGATCTGGGATTCAGCGAGTTGCTCATCGTCGTGATCACCGCGACGCTCGCCGCCGTCGGCGCCGCCGGCGTTCCCTCGGCAGGGCTGATCATGATGGTCATCGTGATCAACGCCGTGAACACGAGCCTCGGACGCGACGCCCTGCCGATGGAATCGATCGGCGTCATCATCGGCGTCGACCGGATCGTCGACATGTGCCGCACGACGGTGAACGTCTGGGGCGACGCGGTCGGGGCGAAGATCATCACGAGGATCGCGCCGGATACGGAAGAAGACATGGAGGCGGCGCTGGGGTAGGCGGGATACTCCCTACTCGATCCCCTGCTCGGCCAGCCACCGCTCGGCGTCCAGCGCGGACTGGCACCCCATGCCCGCCGCGGTGACCGCCTGGCGGTAGTCCTCGTCGGCGACGTCGCCGGCGGCGAACACGCCCTCGATGTTGGTGTGGCTGGACCGGCCGGGGAGCGCGACGTAGCCCTTGTCGTTCAGCTCGACGCCGCTGCCGGCGAGGAAGCCGGTGGCGGGCGTGTGGCCGATCGCCATGAACAGGCCCTTGACCTCCAGCGTCGACTCGCTGCCGTCGACCGTGTCCTTCAGACGCACGCTCTCGATCTTCTCGTCGCCGATGACTTCCTCGACGACCTTGTTCCACACGACTTCCGCGTTCTCGGCGTTGAGGATCCGCTCCTGCATCGTCTTGGATGCGCGCAGCTCGTCGCGGCGGTGAATGACGTACACCTTCGACGCGAACTTCGTGAGGTAACTCGCCTCCTCCATCGCCGTGTCGCCACCGCCGACGACGGCCAGCGGCTGATCGCGGAACACCGGCAGCGCGCCGTCGCACACGGCGCAGGCGCTCACGCCGCCGCCGGACTGGGCGAGCCGCAGTTCGTTCTCCTGACCCAGCCAGTTGGCGGTCGCGCCGGTCGCGATGATCACCGCGTGCGCCTCGACCTCGTCGCCGCCGGAGGTCTTCAGCGTGAACGGCCGGCGGGAGAAGTCGCAGGAGACGATGTCCTGCCCGACGACGCGGGTCCCGAAGCGCTCCGCCTGCTTCTGGAACATCCCCATCATCTCCGGCCCCGTCACGCCGTCTGGGAAGCCGGGGTAGTTCTCGACCTCGGTCGTGAGCATGAGCTGACCGCCGGGGAGCACCGGGGCCGGGTTCTGCCGCGGCACGCCGACGTAGCAGACGGGGTCGAGGCTCGCGCGAGCGGCGTAGATCGCCGCGGTCCAGCCGGCGGGCCCGCTTCCGATGATGAGGAGCTTCTCAGCCATGATCAGTCCAACATTCCCTGCTCTCGGGCCAGCGCCCGGATCGGAGGCCACACAACGAGGTCACCGGACCCGCCGTCGAGACGGTGCTCCGCCCCGCGGTCGTCCTCGTGATCCTGCCCGCGCGAGTAGAGGATTGCCTGGCCACGCTCGACCTCGATCTGGCCGTACTGCGTGTCCACGGTGAACGGCCGGTCGAGGACCCGGTACTTGAACGTGCTGCCCTCGATGTCGAATGGGTCGTGGTCGGAGCGCTTGCGTACGAACGTGGCATACAGCGCGTCGGTGTGCGACGGGTAGGTCCCGGAGCGCTGCTTGTACCCGCTGAGCCCCAGGGACATCGCGCTGCCGTAGACGGAGACGATCAGCTTGTTCCGGGCGTCGAAGAGCTGCTCGACGTCCTGGGTCGAGTAGATCACCGCGGCGTAGCGAACCGGGTTCGTGCGCTCGAACTCCGTGGGCATCGCCAGGATCGGGTCGTAGGCCGCCACCCGCCAACGGCGGAACCAGTCGTCGTAGACGCGCGTGAGGCGGGCGTGCGAGGCCTCCTTGCTGTCGTGGACGTCGGCGATCATGCGCCACCGCTTGGCGGCGCCGAAGTGCGTCAGCGGCACATCCTTCGACTGGATCGAGGCGAACGTGGAGTGGAACTTCTCGCGATGCGGCTGGCCGCGCGTGTCGAAGACCTCGTCGATGAGCGCCTGGGAGACACGATGATCACCCTCCGGCAGCAGCAGGCGGCTCCGGTCGGGCCGGAGGAACGGCAGCTTCCAGATCGCGACATCGGCGAACTTGTCGGGACTGATCTTGTCCTGGTAGAGGTAGGCCATGTCGCGCATGTTCGACAACGCTCGGCTCGAGGCCTGGATGGCGCGGAGTTGCTCGACCATGAACGCGCGGTCGGCGCACTGCCGGAGCAGGAAGACCAGCGCGACCGCGAGGTCGATGCCCTCGTCGCCCTTCCCCGCCTCCAGGAGCCGGTACGACTCGGCCGTCGCGAACGCGGCGATCGTGTCGATCGCGTCGAGGTACGGGAAGTGGTTGTCCCGGAGGCTCCCGTCGCGCCCGATGTCGGCGATGAGCCCCGCCTTGCGGAACTCGGGCTTGACCTTGTCCGCGCCGTAGGGCAGGCCGAAGAGCGTCTTCTCCTCGACGGCGAGGATGGCCTTGGCCATCGCGGCGTTCGACTCCGCCCATCCCGCCACCGTGGACCAGTTGTCCATCTTCGGGTGGATCGTCAGGAGGTTGAAGTCCTCTCCCACCTTCATCGGCGGCGGGCTCAGCTCGAGGTACGCGGCAAAGATCACCGGGTAGCTCTTGATCTCGTCGGAGCCGACGACCGCGGGCGTGGCGTTGAGGTCGCGCAGCACGGCCTTCAGCGCGTCAGCGGCGGTCGCGGACGGCACCAGGGCGAGGACCATGACGAACGCGAGCAGGCGAGGAACCGAGAGACGCGGAAACTTCATGGCGGCGGCTTCCTTACGGGGCGGGCTCCCCGTTGACAGGGAGCCGGAAATCGTAGCACATATCCACCCCCGATCACCCCGCCCCCGGGACGCACCGGGACCGTGGCCCCGACGGCGGTCAGACGCCCAGCGGACTCGATGGTTCCCGCCGGGTGCGGATACGATGGCCCTCTCCCGCGACTCGGGAGGGAACCAGGGCTCGTCCGAACAGGAGGCGACCGACGTGAGCACCACGACCTCATCACGCGTCATCCGGCCCGCCGAGCGGACCCGTGACATTCGCTACGCCGTGCGGGACGTTGTCCTGCTCGCCGAGGAGGCCGCCCGCGGCGGTCTCGAGATGCTCTCGCTGAACATCGGCGACCCCAACCTGTTCGGGTTCGCGCCCCCCGAGCACCTCGTGGAGGCGACGTGCGAGGCCATGCGCGCCAACCTCAACGGCTACGCGCCGTCGTCGGGCATCCCGGAAGCCATCGAGGCGGTGAACGCCGAGGCGCGGCGCAACGGGATCCGGCCGATCTGCCACACGTTCATCACCTCCGGCGCGAGCGAGGCGATCGAGCTTGCCCTCGTCGCCCTCGTCAACCGCGGCGAGAACGTCCTCACCCCGTCGCCCGGCTACCCGCTCTACACCGCCGTCCTTGCGAAGCTGGAGGTGGAGAACCGCGCGTACTACCTCGACGAGGAGAACGGCTGGCAACCGGACATCGACGACATCGCCGGGCGGATCGACGCCAACACCCGCGCGATCGTCGTGATCAACCCGAACAACCCGACCGGCTCGGTCGCCTCGCGCGAGACGCTCGAGGCGCTCATCGAGTTGGCGATCCGTCACAACATCGTGCTCTTCAGCGACGAGATCTACGACAAGCTGCTCTTCGACGACCGCGAGCACCTCGCGACGGCGTCGCTCTCGCAGAGAGCGAAGATCATCACCTTCAACGGGCTCTCGAAGGCGTACGTCGTGCCGGGATTCCGCATCGGGTGGGGCGTCATCAGCGGACCACCCGACGAACTGGAGTCGTACTGCGAAGCGATCCGCAAGATGGAGCGGGCCCGGCTCAGCGCCAACCACCCCGAGCAGTACGCGATCCGCCCCGCCCTCGAGGGCGACCAGGCGCACCTCGGGCAGATGATGAAGCGGCTGGAGCGCCAACGCGACCTCACCGTCGAGCGTCTCAACGCCATCGACGGGATCTCGTGCGTCCCGCCCCACGGCGCGTTCTACGCCTTCCCGCGTCTGGAGTGCAATGTCTCCGACCAGGAGTTCTGCGCCCGGATGATCCGCGAGCACGGCGTGGTCATCGTCCCCGGCAACGGCTTCGGGCAACGCGAGGGCACGCAGCACTTCCGGGTGGTGTTCCTGCCGGACGAGGAGGTCCTCGGAAAGGCGTTCGACCGGATCGCCGAAGTGACCGCCGAGTACCGCTGAGAAAAATGGTGACAGTCACCAATTAGGCAGTGGTGCCAGACACCAATCGGCGCAGCGGCGGCGGCACGACTTACAATCGGGCGATGGTCGAGGAACCGGTGGTCAACTCGGAAGCTGATCGCAGCGAGATGATCGCGCTCCCGCGGGGGCAGGCGGTGGTTTACTGCGCCAAGAACCCGTTCAAGGAGACGCCGAACGAGGACGGGGCGATGGTCATCCCGCTCGGGGCCAACCGCGCGATCCTCGCGGTGGCGGACGGGATGGGCGGGATGCCGCAAGGAGCACAGGCCTCGGAGATCGCCCTCGATGCGATCGCCCGGAGCGTCGCGGACCACGACGATGCCGATTCGATGCGGACCGCGATCCTCAACGGCTTCGAGTCGGCGAACCGACGCGTGACCAGCGAGACGGCCGGCAGCGGCACCACCCTCTCGGTCCTCGAAGTCGACGGGCAGACGATCCGCCCCTACCACGTCGGCGACTCGGAGATCATCGCCGTCGGGCAGCGGGGACGCGTGAAGCTCCAGACCGTCAGCCACTCCCCCGTCGCGTACGCGGTCGAGGCGGGCCTGCTCGACGCCGCGACCGCGATGCATCACGAGGACCGCCACCTGCTCACGAACTTCGTCGGAGCCCCGGACATGCGGATCGACGTCGGCCCGCCCCTCGTGCTCAAGCCGCGCGACACCGTCGTGCTCGGCAGCGACGGGCTCTTCGACAACCTGCACATCGAGGAGGTCGTCGCCCGCGTGCGCAAGGGACCGCTCTCCGTCGCCGCCGACACGCTCGCCGCCACGTGTCGCCGACGGATCCTCGACCCGCGGCCCGGACACCCGTCCAAGGCCGATGACGTCACGTTCATCATCTACCGGCCCCACCCCAAGGCCCGGCGCGGCGCCACGAAGAGGTGACGGATGCCCCGGTCGACCACCCCTGCCAAGACGCCGCGTATCGACGCCTTCGACCTGCACCCCGGGCGCGTGCTCGGCGGCAAGTACGTCGTCGATCGCCCGCTCGGCGGCGGCTGGGAGGGCGAGGTCTACAAGGTCGTCGAGAAACGCACCGGGATCCACCGCGCCGCGAAGCTCTTCTTCCCCCACCGCAACGTGCGCGACCGCGCGGTCACGTTCTACGCGAAGAAGCTGGAGCGCTTGCGCAACTGCTCGATGGTGATCCAGTACGTCCACACCGAGACGATCCGCGTCCGCGGCGTGCCCGTCACCTGCCTCATCAGCGAGTACGTGGACGGGATGATCCTGCGCAACTTCCTGAAGCGGCAGCGCGGCCGGCGCCTGTCCCCCTTCCAGGCGCTGCACCTGCTCCACGCCCTCGCCCTCGGGCTCGAGGAGATCCACCAGGTTCGCGAGTACCACGGCGACGTGCACGAGGACAACATCCTCGTGCGCCGCCGCGGCATCCACTTCGACCTGAAGCTCCTCGACTTCTACCACTGGGGCGCCCCCACCGCCGCCCACCTCCGCGACGACGTCGCCGACTCGATCCGCATCCTCTACGACATGGTCGGCGGCCAGCGCCATTACGCGTCGCAGCCGGCGGAGATCAAGTCGGTCTGCCGGGGCCTGCGCCGCGATCTCATGGCGAAGTTCTTCCCCACCGCGCGGCACCTGCGGGCGTACCTCGAGACGTTCGAGTGGGATGAGTGACGAACGGCCACACGGCCCGCGGCGCCGTCGTACAATCCGTTCTGCCATGCCCCGGCGCCGAATCTACCTCGACAACGCCGCCACGAGCTTCCCCAAGCCTCCCGAGGTGCTGGAGGCGATGGTGCGCTACGCGACCGACGTCGGCGTGAGCCCCGGGCGCGGGGCGTATGCCGAGGTGCGCGAGGCGGACCGGATCGTGCGCGAGTGTCGCGAGCTGATCTGCCGGCTGATGCACGGCGCCGATCCCGATCACGTGATCTTCACGCTGAACGCGACGGACGCGCTGAACCTGGCGATCAAGGGGCTCGTGAGCCCCCATCGGCGGCGTGGCGAGCCCGTGCACCTGGTCACGACGTGGATGGACCACAACTCCGTCCTGCGTCCGTACCACGCGCTGCGAACCGACGGGGCGCAGGTCACGCACCTCGGGGGCGATCCTCGCACGGGCACCGTCACGCCGGACCAGGTGGACCGCGCGATCCGCGCCGATACGCGTGTCGTCGCCGTCGTGCACGGCTCGAACGTCACCGGCGCGATCCAGCCGATCGCCGAGATCGGCGCCGTCTGCCGGCGACGCGGCGTGCCGCTGCTCGTCGACGCGGCGCAGACGCTCGGGCACTGCCCCGTCAACGTGGAGCACGACGACATCGACCTGCTCGCGTTCCCCGGTCACAAGGGGCTGCTCGGCCCGCTCGGCACGGGCGGGCTCTACATCCGCCCCGGTCTCGAGGCGCGGCTCGATCCCCTGCGCGAGGGCGGCACCGGGTCGAACAGCGAGCAGGACGTCCAACCGGCGGTTCTGCCCGACAAGTACGAGCCGGGGTCGCCGAACGCGATCGGGATCGCGGGGCTCGCGGCGGGCGTGCGATGGATCCTCGACCGCGGCGTGGAGACGCTCCGCGCCCACGAGGCGAACCTCGTCGGGATCATCCTCGACGCGATCGACGCGACGCCGGGCGTGCGCGTGCTCGGTCCCGCCGGGGCCGAGGCGCGGTGCGGCGTGGTGGCGATCACGGTGGACGGGATGACGCCGGAGGAGGTGTCGGCGACGCTCGACCGCGACTTCGGTGTGCTCACCCGCAGCGGCCTGCACTGCGCGCCGGGAGCGCACCGGATGATGAACACGACCGAAGGCGGCGGCGCAACCCGGCTCAGCGTCGGCCCGTTCCTGACCGCCGACGACGCCCGGCACGTCGCCGACGCCGTTCACAAGCTGGGTTCTCGAACGCTCGAGGGAGCCGGCGCATGACGCTCCGCGCCCTGCTCCGCGAGCGCGTCCGGGGAAGCCTCGACGCCGTACAGTTCGTCGCCGACCACGTGGACGAAGTCGCCGCGATCGCCGAGGTCGTCGTCGCGCGTCGTGCCGACGGCGGCACGCTCTACACCGCCGGCAACGGCGGCTCCGCGGCCGAGGCGCTGCACCTCGCCGAGGAACTGATCGGGCGCTACCGGAGCGACCGCGCGCCGATCCGCGCGATGTGTCTCAACGCCGACCCCACCGCGCTCACCTGCATCGCCAACGACTACGGCTTCGCCCGGATCTTCGCCCGACAGTGCGAGGCCCTGCTCACACCGGAGGACACGCTCGTCGTGTTCAGCACCTCCGGCAACAGCGCGAACCTCGTCGAGGCGCTGACCGTCGCCCGTGATCGCGGCGCGGCGACCGTCGGGTTCCTCGGCGCCGACGGCGGCGCGTGCCGCGGTCTCTGCGATCACGCGATCGTCGTTCCCGGGACCGACTCCGCGCACATCCAGGAAGCCCACCAGGTCATCCTGCACCTGGTCTGCGAGACGCTGGAATAGCGGACCTACTCCCCCCCCGCGCTGCCCGCGACCTTCGACTCGATCTGCGTCTCCTCGTCGTCGCCGGCCTGCGACGTCGTCGGGATCGTCATCGGCGGCGGCATCCCCCCCCGCCACTCGGCGGCCGACGTGATCGCTCGGACCGCGCGCCGGCCCTCGGCGTGCGCCCGCCGGTCGGTGTCGGTCGTCGGCGCCTCGCCGGGCGTGTGCGCGACGCCCTTCTCTTCTCGGTACGCGTGCAGCGTCTGCGTCGGGAACGCGAACTCCACGCCGAGCCGGTCGGCCAGCCGCAGCACGTCCAGCATGAACCGGTGACGCTCGCGCAGCTCCGTGTTCCAGTCCGGCGCCTCGAAGAAGACGTACAGGAGGATGTCGAGGCTGTGCGCCCCGAACTTGTGCAACCACACCTGGTAGTAGTCCTTCCGCGTGTACGGATGGAGTCGGATGATCTCGCGGATGCCCTCGCAGAACGCTTCGATCCGAGCCGGCGGGGTGTCGTACGTCACGTTCAGGTGCGTGCTCCAGCGGCGGTACTTGCGGCGGCCGTAGTTGTCCACGACGGCTCGCACGAGGTTCCCGTTGGGTACCGACACGAGCGAGTTGTAGAACGTGCGGATGCGTGTGGAGCGGAAGCCCAGCTCCTCGACCGTGCCTTCCACGTCGCCGATCTGCACCCAATCCCCCGCCTCGAACGGTCGATCGGCGATGACGGTGACGCTGCCGAACAGGTGCTCCAGCGTGTCCTTCGCCGCGAACGCAAAGCCGGCGCCGCCGATGCCCAGGCCCGTGATGAGCGGCGCGATGCCGACGTTCATCGCGCTGGCGATGTAGATCATGCCGAACACGAAGATGAAGACCTTGATCGCCTTGCGGAGCAGGGGGATGAGCACGTCGTCGAAACGCGTGTTCGTGCGCTCCGCCTTGCTCGCGGCGACCTCGGCGAGGAGGTCCGTCACCCGGAACGCCGACCAGACCACCGCGAGCATCGCGAAGAACTTCACCGCGGGCACGAGGATCTTCAGCGCCTCGTCCGGAAGCCCGAGCAGGCGGATCGCCCACAGCCAGAGCACCGCCGCGGCAGCGAGCCCGAACGGTCGCACGGTCTTGCGGAGCGTCTCCTTCTTCGCCTTCCCGCCCCGGCGCAGGATCGCGCGACGCCATATGAGCGTCAGGAACAGGCGTATCGTGAAATCGAGCAGGACCCCGACGATGATGATCGCCAGCAGGGTGATCCACTGCCACGCCTTGACCGTGAGGAACCGGGAGCTCACGAAGACGTCGGGCCAGAGGCTTTCGAAGCGCTCCGCGATCGTCAGCGTTTCCTTGCCGGCCAGCTCGGCCACGGGCTGCACCTTGGCGGCCTGGAGCTGCTCCCAGAACGCGCGGGCGTTCTTCACCGTCGCCGCGGAGAACGACCACCGCCCGCCGGGACCGCGCGTCAGCTCGATCGCCGCGTCGGGCGCGATCCGGCGCACCTGATCGAAGCGCTCCTGCCGCGCGAGCAGGCGGTAGCGCTGCGAGCCGTACACCCGCGCGCCCGACGGCAGCTCGCGCGGGAAGTACGACCACAGGGTTTCGTCGCCGATCCGGTCCGGACCCGCCGCGAGCAGCGACTCGTCTCCTTCGAAGTCGATGAACTCGAGGCGGTTGATGCAGCGGTACAGCTCCTGCGCGCGGTCCTGGGCGCCTTCCGGCTCGACCTGGGAAAGATCCATGCACTCGGTCGCTCGGCCCCGGTCCCCGGCGCCCATCGCGACGATGAACGTGCGCAGCGTGGACAGCGGGCTGTCGAAGTCCGAAGGGACCCTCACCGGCGGCGCGGCCTCGGCCGCGTCTTCCGGAGCCTGGGCGAGAGCGGATCCGGCAAGGCCGACCGCCGCAAGCAGCAAGCCGGCGAGCCGACGCATCCATCGGTTCGTGGTCATGGGAGACATGCTAGCGAACCCGCGTTCTCGGACCCGCCCCGCCCCGGAGTCGCGGGCCGGCGGGGTCCGGGATCCCCGCCTGCAATCAGGCGACCGCTTCGGGCGTTGTCCTCGATCACCGCCTCGCGCGCGGGGGGGATATCATCGCGCGGCCGCGCCGAGAGGAGCCAGGATCGATGACCACCGACGAATCGCAAGCCTGGAACACCCGCACGATGATCGGCACGATCATCTGCCGGGTCGTCGTGCCGCTCTGGATCCTGACCGGAGTCGCAGCCAAGCTCATCGAGTCGTCGCCGCGTCTGCTCCCGAAGAAGATGCTCGACGACGCCGTCGCGATCGGGATCGACCTGAACGTCCTGCTCGCGGTGATCATCAGCTTCGAGCTGCTCGCGGTGCTCGTCATCGCCTTCATCGGACGCGTGTCCCGGGTCGCCGCGGCGTTCATCCTCGCGGTCTTCTGCGCCGTCCTCGTGCGGGAGATGCTCGCCGGCAGCCCGAGCTGCGGATGCATGGGCTCGGTCTCGCCGCCACCGTGGGTCATGCTCGCCATCGACGGCGTGATGCTGATCGGCGTCCTCGCGTTCAAGCCGCATCGCCTCGACGTGACCGACGGCCGGGCCTGGACGCGGGTCGCCGTCGCGACGCTGTTCATCGCCGGCGGCGTGTTCGCCTTCCTGCGGGTCGTGCCGATGGGCACCGACGAACCGCCGGCGCCGCCGAGCCAGACCGCGACGAGCAACAACGGTCCCGCCCCGCACACCGGGCCCGCCGCACCCCCCGTCAGGAACCCGGCGCCGGCACTCCCCGCGTACTACTACGTGTCCGACATCGAGACCTGGCCCGGGAAGGCGTGGTCGGAGATCGACCTGCTGACCTACGTGCCCGATCTGCCGGCGGGCATCGAGCAAGGCACGCACTACGTCGTCTTCTACAGCAGCACCTGCGAGCACTGCGAGGAGATGTTCAAGAAGGACCTCGCGTCGAACCCCGGTCTCGCGCGGCAAGTAACCGCCGTCGCGATCCCGGCAAAGAAGAACCTGCTCCACGGCGACAATCCCTGGCGCATGCCGAAGACCGAAGTCGTCCACACGCAACTGCCGCTGGGCTGTGACTGGATCATCTCGCCGCCGCTGGCGATGGAGATCCGAGACGGCGTCGTCCAGTGCGCCGCCGAGGGCGGTCACCAGAAGTGCCTCGGTCTCTCGGAGGGTTGAGCCTGCATCACCCCCCCCGGCGCCGCCCAGAGGGCTGCGATGAGGGGGTGAGGTGTCAAGCCCACCACGCCGCGCCGGCCTTCTCTTCGATGAGGACGCCGCTCAGGTACTCCACCGCCCGTTCGAATCCCTCGCGCATGCTCATCAACGGGTCCTCGTGCTCGATGCTGAGCACGTCGTCGTAGCCGTAGCGCTTCAGCATCGACACGAACGGCTTCCAGAACTCGTCGCCGTGACCGAAGCCGCACGTTCGGAAGGTCCACGATCGGTGTGCGAGGTCATCGTACGGGCGCGCGTCGAGGTAGCCGTTGATCGGTCCCTCGTGGCGATCCAGCTCGGTGTCCTTGGCGTGCACGTAGAACAGCAGCCCCGCGTCGCCGAGCACGCGTGCCGCGTGCACCGGGTCGATCCCCTGCCAGAAGAAGTGTGACGGATCGAGGTTCGCGCCGAGGACGGGCTTGCCGCGCAACTTCGCCGCCTTGTGCGCACGCTCGGAAAGACGGATCAGCGTGTCCGGGTTGTAGACGCAGAAGCCGGGGTGGGCCTCCCACGCCACGCGCACGCCGTGCTCGCGGGCGAGCCTGGCCTGCTGGGCCCAGTACGGCACGAGCACGGTGTCCCACTGGTACTCGAGGATCTCCTGGTAGTCCGGCGGCCACGCGCACGTCACCCAGTTCGGACACGTGTCCTTCGGCGAACCGCCCGGGCAGCCGGAGAAGGTGATGACGGTCCGCGTACCGAGCTTCGGCGCGAGCTTGACGGCGGTCACGAACGCCTGGTGATCCTTCTTCGCGTGGGCGCGGCTCGGATGCACTGGGTTGCCGTGAACGGCGAGCCCGGAAAGCTCGAGGTCGTTGTCCTTCAGCTTGCCGCGGATCTCGTCCTGGAGCCGGGCCGAGGCGAGCACCTTCGACGGCTCGAAGAACGGCTGACCCGGGTAGGCGCCGACGGGGATCTCGATCGCATCGAGGCCCACCGCCGCGCAGTACGTCAGAGCGTCGTCGAACGGCATGCCACCGAACAGGGCGGCCATGACACCGAGTTTCATAAGGGAGTCTCCATCGATGTAATGCCATCGGGCGCCACCGGTGGGTTCTTTTTCGACCGAACGCCCCGGTGACGGGATCCCGAGAGGTGGCAGCCGGATACCGTACATCGAATGCACCGCACCCGCCTTCTCGTTCCGACGATCGCCGTGGCCGTTGCCGCGGCGGTGATGACCTTCGCCGGCCCGCGCGCCGACGGCCAGGACGAGCCCGCGCCATCAACGGCCCCCGCGGTCGATCCCCCCGTGGTCGAAGCCCCGCCCGCTGACACTGGCCCGGCGCGGGTCATCGTGCGCGAGAGCCGGCGCAACGAGATCATGGGGCACGTGGAGCTGGAGGATGAGGACGTCATCGTCGTGCGCGCCCTCGACGGCACGATGCAGCGCTTCGCGAAGCGACGGGTGGTGCAGATCATCCGCCTCACCAGACCCGCGCCCGGGCAGCGCGGCGTGGTCGTGCTCCGCAATGGGCAGACCCGCGACGGCATCATCGTCGACGACGATTTCACGCACGTGACGGTGGAGATCGAGGGCGTGCGCACGCGTCTGAAACGCGAGTTCGTGGACCACGTCCGCCTCGAGCCGTCGTTCGACGAGCGGTACGCCCACCTCAAGGCGATGCTCCGTCCGGACATGCCCTACCGCCATCTCGCGCTGTGCCAGTGGCTCGTGGACCAGCGCCGGTACGCGCTCGCCGAGGAGGAGCTGCTCACGCTGCTGCGCGATCACCCGATCGCCGAGGGTCAGGAGCTGCTCACGATGGTGCGGGCGCAGATCGCCCTCACCCGGACGACGAAACGCGGGCCCGACCCCGTTCGCAACCCCGACGTGACCGCACCCGATCCCAACCGCACCAGGAACACCCTTCCCCGCCCGGAGACGGTCGGGGGATTGCTGAACCGCGAGGAGGTCAACCTCATCCGCGTGTTCGAGATCGACTTCAACTACCCGCCGAAGGTCGCGGTGCGCAAGGAGACGATCGCCCACCTGATCCAGGAGCACAGCACCGACAAGGAGATGGAGAGCCTCGGTCCCGACCGAACCGCGCTGTACCGGGCCCCGCCGATCGATATCGTGCGCCTGATGTTCAAGCTCAAGGCGCGGGAGCTGTACGAGGACATCGACGTCATCACCGAGCCGCACGCGCTGAACCTGTTCCGGCAGCGGGTCCACAACACGTGGCTCATGAACAACTGCGCCACGAGCCGCTGCCATGGGAGCCCCGGCGCGGGGCGGTTCTTCCTGCACCGTCGGAACTACCGCGACGAGCGGGTTCGCTACACCAACCTGCTCATCCTGGAGCGAACGAAGCTCGACGACACGATGCCGCCGCTGGTCAACTTCGAGAAGCCGCTGGAGTCGCTGATCATCCAGTACGGGCTGCCGACCACGATCGCCCGACACCCCCACCCGCCGGTGCGCGGCTGGTCGCCCGCCTTCCGCCGGCTGGAGGACCGCATGGTGCGCTGGGGCGTGGAGTGGATGGACGCCATGCTCCAGCCGCGGCTCGGCTACCCGGTCGAGTACGAGCCCCCGGTGTTCGCGGTCGAGCCGGCTGCCCCGGTTGGGGCCGATCCGCCGGAGCGGAGTTCGCGGTAGAAGATTGCGGGGATGGCTGGGATGGCGGGGATTGCGGGGATGGCTGGGATGATCGGAGTCGCGCGCTCCGGCATCCCCGCCATCCCTGCAATCCCCGCCATCCCAGCCATCCCTGCAATCTCCGCCGCCCCAGCCATCCGTCCCCGCCTGATACACTGTCTGGCTCCCCCGAGCCCCCACGAGGCCCCCCATGAGACCGCACCGCCTAATCACCGCGCCGATGATCGCCTGCGCCCTCGTCTCGCCGCTCGTCGGTGGTTGCGAGGACGACGCTTCGCGGCAACGCGCCGCCGCCCAGGAGGCCATCGAGACCGCCGGGAACGACCTCGAACTCGCCCTCGTCTCGTCGCCGCTGCCCGGTGACGACAATTTCGAAGCGACGCGCGGCAAGCTCCAGGGCATCGTCACCGGCCTCACTCGCTTGAACGGCGCCGACGAGGGCCAGCAGGTCGCCGCGGATCTACTGCTCGCCGCATCCCACTCCCGGCTTGCCGGCATGCGGCTCACCGAGGTCCAGCAGATCGAAACCAACCACCGCGCCCGCCGCGCGGAGCTGCACAGCCAGCTCGACGCGGCGCTGCGGCTGGACGGGCTCGCGGAGGCCCGGGAGGGCCTGAGCAGCGACGGGTCGCGCGACCATCTGGAAGGCGAGCGCGACAAGAGCGAGGATCGGCTCGCGCAGTTCAGCCAGCGTCTCGCGGAGCTCGACGAACCGATCTCGGAGCGCCGGGCGCGCAACCGCGAGGACGGCGGCGAGGCGACGCGGCTCGACGGCGAGGCCAACGACCTGCGGCGCGAGGCTGCCCGGCAAGGCCACGCCGGCGGCCTGGGCACCTACGAGGAAGCGATCCGGCTCGAGCGCAAGGCCGACCAGTACGAGTACCGAATCGCCCAGCGCCGCAACGAGCTGGAATACGAGTACATGCCCGAGCACCAGCTCGCCGAACGTCGCGCGGAGCTCGCGCGGGAGATGATGCAGACCGTCAGCGCGACCGAGAACTCGCTCGACGAGCAGGACTCCATCCGGGCCAACGAGATCCGCACCACGCGTGAGTTGGTCGGCCAGTTCCGCGAGCGCATCGAGGCAGGTCTGAACGAGATCGACGCCACCGCCGCCAGTGAGCTGGCCGAGCGGTACGACGAGACACTCCAGCACCTGGAGAAGACGCGAACCGCGGCGAACCGCGCCCTCACCCGCAGCCCGCGAGAGGGCAAGGACACCGCGCGTCTGGCCCTCGCCCGCGCCCACGAGGTGGAGGGACGGATGTACGCCGCGCGAGCGATGGGCCTCACCGGCCAGGCCGCGATCCTCGAGCGTCTCGCCGACGCCGGCGATTCAGTCGGCAACGCCGACCGGTACCGCTCGGAGCTGTCGCGCGTGACGACCGCGGCGGACGAGGCGGTGGAGAAGGCGAAGGCGGCGCTCGCTGAAGCACGCGACACCCTTGGCAGCGTGACGAGCAAGGACGCCAGGCCGCACGTGGCCGAGGTCGTGGCCGGACTCGACCGCCACCTCGCGGCCCTCTCCGGCGTCGAGCCGCCGGAGCGGATGCCGGCGGAGCGGTCGACCGGCGGACGCACGAGCGCGCCCGCGAACACCCCGGCCCGCGGGTTCGCGTCGGCCGACGAGATCATCGCCCTCATGAGCGAGGGACAGGACGCCGACTTCGATGCGGCCGTGCGCGTGGTCGACGCGATCCACACGCCCAGCGCGACGAGCCGGTCGATGGTCAAGGGCCTCCGCTCCATCCTCGAGCCGATGTCGGAGTTCATGAGCGCGATCAGCGACACGTTCGGCGAGGATGCCCTCGAGCAGCTCCAGTCGGCGCCGGGCATGGACGGCATGACCACGCAGTACGACGACATCGAGATCACCAACCGCACCGACGACGTCGTCACCGTGAAGTACACCGAGCCCGACGGCTCCACGCCCACGCTCGATCTCGTGAAGGTCGGCGACGCGTGGTTCATCGACGGCGACTCGATGGTCGCGACCATGGCCCCGGAGGAACTCCAGTCGATGGACATGGTCTCCGCCATGATGGGCCAGATGTTCGGCGGGATGGCCAAGCGCATTCGGGCCGGCGAGTTCGCCTCGGTCGAGGAGTTCCAGCAGGCGATGATGCAGGAGATGATGGGCGGCGCGGGCATGGGCGGCATGCCCGAAGGCATGGGCGCTCCGGGCGTCCCGAGCGATCGTTGAACGCGAGCCGTCCTCGCTGGTCCACCGCGGCCGCGATCTACCTCGTCGTCGGCGCCGTCGCCTGCGGCGCGCTCGGCTGGCTGCCCCTGCACCTGCTGCGCGAGCTGGCCGTCGATCCCCCCTACCCGAAGTCCGAGATCCCCGGCCTCGCCGCCGCAGCGGTCGAGCACCGCGCGATCGTGCCGCTGCTCGCGCTGCCCGCCCTGCTGTGCGGCATCGCGCTGCTCCGCACGTCGTGGTCCCCCCGCTCGATCCTCACCGTCGGCACGATCGCCTTGCTCCTGCCGCTGGCGGTCACGCTGTACTGCTTCGTGAGCCTGGTCGCGCCGCTGTACCAGATGCACGAGATCTGAGCGCGGGCACTTCGTCAGCGCTCGAGAACGGTCCGCGCCGTCGCGCGAACGAGCTCGTCCTCCGCGTCGTCCCCCGCGATCGTCTCGACTCGCGACCGGAGGTCCGGGTCGTCGTTCCTCGCCAACGCGTTGCCCGCGACGACGAGCGCATTCCGCTTCATCATCGCCAGCCTCGCGCGCTTCATCGCCGACGTCGTGAACGCCTCCCGCCGGTCGGCTTCCGACCAGCCGAGCACCTCG
>JAAELP010000040.1 GCA_024226535.1 Planctomycetota bacterium
CGCCGCCGGCCCGCGAAGGAGGGCGGCGGATGCGACGGCAAGTGCGGTGGTGGCTGCAGCGGATCGCGGAAGGTCGTCTCGATCGGGCTTCCGACCGGTTCGGTCGAACTCGCCCCGCCGCCCGTCAACGAACCGTCGAGCGGCTGTTCGACGGGGGCGAAACCGGTCGTCGAGGCGCCGGCCGGTGACTGCATCGACTGTCGTGCGTGCGTGAACACCTGTCCCACCGGCATCGACATCCGCGAGGGCCTCCAGCTCGAGTGCATCCAGTGCGCCCAGTGCATCGACGCCTGCGACGCGATGATGGACAAGGTCGGGCGGGCCCGCGGGCTCGTTCGCTTCAGCACGCAGGACGTGCTCGAACAGACGGTCCGCGACCGCATCCGCTGGCGGCTGCTCATCTATCCGCTCCTGCTCGGCATCGTGGCGTCGACCTTCATCTTCATGCTGCTCAGCCGGGAGACCGCCGACGTCGTCGCCCTGCGGACGCAGATCGCGCCCTTCAGGATCCTCGACGACGGCTCGATCGAGAACGTCATCCGAATCCGGATCGACAATCGAGGACGGACGGAGCGAGCCTACGAACTGACCGCGGTGGACGGCGACGACCTCCTCTTCCCGTCGAATCCGATCATCGTCGGCGAGGGCGGGTCCGAGACGCTGAAGATCGTCGCGCGGAGCGACCCCTCGCGCTTCGAGCGGGGGAGACGCGTGACCCGGATCAGGGTCGCGGACGGCGAGACGTTCGATCGCGTGTGTGAATTCGACCTGCTCGGCCCGCTGGGGTCGATACCACGACGAGGAGATCCATGATGTGGGCGAACCGATGGATGTTCATGCCGATCGCCCTGATCGGCCTGTGCCTGGCGATGTCGACGATCACCGTGACGCTCGCGATCACGAACCAGTCGATGGTGGCGGAGCCGGACTACTACGACGAGGCGATTCGCTGGGACGAACGAAGGGCGCAATTCGCCCGCAACGACCAGTTGCGCTGGCGGGTCACGCCGGAGCTCGCCGCCGGTCGACTCGACGTCTCGGTGCAGGACAAGCACGGCGTGCGGATCGACGGCGCCGAAGTCGACATCGAGCTGATTCCCGCCCTTCGGCCGAACGACCGGCATCGGCTCGTCGCGCGGGAGACGGCACCGGGACGGTACGTCGCCGACTGGCCGTCGGGACCTCCGGGCCGATGGGAGATCCGAACCCGCGTGGTCCGCGGGGAGGCGACCTACACGGATCGCTGCGAGCGGATCCTGCGACCGGTTTCGAGGCTCGGTGATGACTGAGACGCTCGTCGCGGTCTTCGTCGCCAGTCTCCTCGGCAGCCTCCACTGCGCCGGGATGTGCGGTGGCCTCGTGCTCTTCTGCTGCGGCATCGATTCGGACCGGACGACGCGACGCTGGCCGGTCCATCTCACCTATCACGGCGGGCGACTGGTCGCCTACGGAATCGCGGGCGGGTTGCTCGGCGCCCTCGGTGGCTTCCTCGATCTCGGCGGGCGACTCGTGGGCATCCAGACCGTGGCCGGATGGTTCGCCGCGGCGGTGTTGATCGGCATGGGGACGGTGATGATCGCCCGCGTGCTCGGCATGAGACGACTGCGGGGACGAGTGCCGCGTCGACTCCAGCGCATCATCGACGCGGGTTACGCCCGCGCCGCGGGCGAGCGTCCGTGGCGACGCGGGCTGGTCGTTGGCCTGATGTCGCCGCTCCTGCCTTGCGGCTGGTTGTGGGCGTTCCTCGCGATCGCGGCCGGTTCCGGCGGCGCGGTGCAGGGCATCCTGGTGATGGTCACGTTCTGGAGCGGCACGGTTCCCGTGCTGCTGGCGATCGGCATCGGCGCGCACCGGATCTCGCCGATGGTCCGTCGATTCGTTCCCGCGACGATGGGCGTCCTGCTGGTGGCGATCGGCGTTCTCACCGCGTTCACCCGACTCCCGCACGCGGACGCGGTGGTCCGCGGTGCGATCGAGGTCGACGTGCTCGGACAGGCCTCGCTCGCCGATGCGGTCGAGTCCGTCGCGCGGGAGACCCCCGCCTGTTGTGCCGAACCGGTGGAGGCCGAGTGAACGAGGACTGCGCCCATTGCGGACTGCCGGTGCCCGAAGGCGAACGCCGCGTCGAGGATGCGCTGCAGTTCTGTTGCGCCGGTTGCCGCGCAATCCACGCGGCGATCACCGGCGGAGGGCTCGAGGACTACTACCGGCGAAGAGGGGCCGCTCGTCCCGAGTCGTCCCCGGCCGGGACCGCACGCGGTCACGGCATCCTCGACGCCGACGCGTTCCAGCGTGAAGCGGCCCGCGAGATCGGTGAGGACCTCCACCGGGTCGAACTCGGGATCGACGGGCTTCACTGCGGCGCGTGCGTCTGGCTGCTGGAACGACTGCCGAGGGCGGTGCCCGGACTTCGTTCGGTCCGTGTGAATCTCACCCGCCGCACGCTGGAGATCGAATGGTCGCCGACGAAGATCCGTCTGTCGGCGATCGCGGTGTCGATCGAACGGCTCGGGTATCAGGTCCGGCCGTCACGAGGGGCCGGCGACCAGGCATCGCGCAATCGAGCGGCTCGCGCGTGGTTGGTGCGGATCGCGGTGGCGGCCGCGATCGCCGGCAACGTGATGGGAATCAGCTTCGCCCTCTACGGAGGCATGTTCACCGGGATGGCGCCGGAGCATCGGATGATGTTCCGCATCGTCTCCTTCGCGCTCGTCGTGATCGATCTCGCCGGTCCCGGTCGGATCTTCCTGCAGGGTGCCTGGACGGCGCTCAGGGCGCGGACCACCCACATGGACCAGCCGGTCGCGCTCGGCCTGCTTCTCGGAACCGCCGCGGGCCTGCATGCGACGATCGTCGACGGCGCGGAGACCTGGTTCGAGGCGGTCGCGATGCTGATCCTGCTGTTGCTGGTCGGTCGCTGGCTCCAGCATCGAAGCCAGCGGAAGGCGCAGGACGAGGTCGAACGACTCTTCTGCCTCTCGCCGTCGACCGCCATGCGGATGTCCCCGGACGACGGGCTGGAGGAGGTTCCGAGCGATTCGCTGGTGCCCGGAGACCGCGTTCTCGTTCGAAGCGGGGATCTCGTTCCCGCCGACGGCCTTTGCGAGTCGGGCGGGGCCGGCATCGACCGGTCGCTGCTGAGCGGCGAATCGAGGTCGATCCGGATCCAGGCGGGGGAGGTCCTCCATGCCGGCGAGGCGTGTCTCTCCGGCACGGTGGTGATGCGGGTGGAGGCCGCGGGCGATTCGACGCGGATCGCGGCGATCATGAACGACGTCGCGGAACACGCCGGCAAGCGACCACCGATCGTGCAGATGGCGGATCGTCTCGCGGGATGGTTCGTGTCGGCGGTGATCCTGCTCGCGGGCGTGACCTTCGCGGTCTGGTGGGGGCGTGGCTGGGACGTCGCGGTCGATCGGACCGTGGCGTTGCTGATCGTGACCTGTCCGTGCGCACTGGGACTGGCGACACCGCTCGCGATGGTCGCCGCGATCGGCGACGCGGCGGCTCGTGGCATGCTGATCAAGGGCGGTGAGACGCTGGAGCGACTGTCGCGAAGCGGAACGCTGCTGCTCGACAAGACGGGAACGATCACCGCGGGCGTGATGGACGTGGTCGGAACCGAGGGCGACGCCGATGCGCTGGCGATGGCCGCGGCGGTGGAGACCTCGAGCCGGCACCCGATCGGACGTCCGATCGCGGAGCTCGGCGACGGTCGGGTCGCCGAAGACGTCCGTGAACATCCGGGGCTGGGCATCGAGGGCGACGTCGAGGGCCGTCGGGTTCGAGTCGGTTCCGGACGATTCATGGAGGGGACTGACGCGAGATTCGCACTCGACCGGGAAGCGGTGACCACCCGGGGATCGACGTACGCGACCGCTCCGGTCTGGGTGGCGGTCGATGGCGTCGTGGTGGCCGCGGTGTTTCTGGGCGATCCGGTCCGCGCGGAATCTCCGGGGGTCGTCGCGAGGATCCGGGACGACGGCTGGACGGTCGGGCTGCTCAGCGGCGACATCGAGTCGATCGTCGATGCGGTCGCGACCTCGGTCGGCATCGAGCCGTCGTGCACGCATGCGGACGCGTCGCCCGAGGAGAAGGTTCGAGTGGTCTCCGGCGTGGCGCGACGCCCGGTCGCGATGGTGGGGGACGGCGTGAACGACGCGGCGGCGATGGCGGCCGCGGACGTCGGCATCGCGGTTCACGGCGGTGCGGAGGCGGCGTTGTCGACGGCCGACGTCTGCCTGGCCCGCGACGGACTGCACGGCGTCGAGGACCTGCTTCGACTCGCCCGTTGGACGATGCGGCGGATCCGCGTCAACATCGCGGTGTCGATCGGATGGAACACGCTCTTCGCGACGCTCGCCATCTCGGGGCTGATCGGTCCCATCCTGGCCGCGATCCTGATGCCGATCAGCAGCGCCAGCGTGGTGATGCTGTCATTGCGGAGGATGCGTGGTGAACACGGCGGGGGATCATCGCGGCGAGCGGCGGGCGATCCTCACCTGCTCAGTCGCCCCGTGCTCGCGCGGAAGGAGCGACGGCGACTGGCCGGGGTCGACTCATCGTCCGTGCCATCCGACGGTGACGCTTCCACGCCCACGAATCGTTCCAAGGTCGTCTCGTACAGCAGTTGATCGACCGCATGCTGGACGTCGACGAGTTCCGAGTGGAGCGGGCACGGCTCGCCCTGGCCGCAGATGCCGCCGCCGAACGGGCAGGTGTGGGAGACGTTCTCCGTCTCGAACAGCCGGTAGATGTCGTAGATCCGGATCTCCCGGGGAGGCCTGGCGAGCATGAACCCGCCACCCGGACCGGGAATGCCACTGACGATCCCCGCCTGCGAGAGCACGGTGAGGATCTTCGCGAGGAACGGACGCTGGAGGTTTCGCGATTCGGCGATCTCGGTGACCGAGAGCCTCGTCTTTCCATCATCCCATACCTCGGCCAGTCGGGAGGCCGCGGCGATCGCTGTCTCGGTCTGTCGCGTATACATGACCGGTTCCTGATCGGCGTCGATCGAACTGGGTCGATCGGGGGAGCCTAACGCCGACACCATAGTCTATGCGAGCGAGCGGGCTCGTGATGTGACGTTTCCAGAGACGGGGTGATTCCCCCTAGTTCGAGCGGGTGTCGTCGCGCTCGCCGTCGTCATCGTGGAGGATCCGCTCCGCGGGGCCGTCCAGATCGTCGAACTGACCGCTTCGTGCCGACCAGACGAAGGCTCCGATCGCGAGCATCGCGAACAGCAGCGCGAGCGGAATGACCAGGTAGAGGGCGGACATGGCTCCAGAATACCTCGCTGACGATCCGCATTCATCGGTGGAGACATCGGCTTGTGCTAGCATCCGCCGCGTGACGGACTTGAACGATCCACCACTGCGAATCTGCCTCCTTACGACCCAGAACCTCGATGCGGACCCTTTCCCCGAGGATGACTGGCCGTGCGATCCACGTCCCTTCATGCCCGAGGCGGAATGGCATGTCGCGACCCTGAAGGGGAAGAAGGGATCGGTCCGTCAGGTCGAGCGTCTGATCAGGCGAGGGTTCGACCTCTTCTTCAATCTCTGCGATGGCGCCGCGGATCAGAACATCCCCGGGATCGAGGTCATCGAGACCCTGGAGAAGCACGGCGTGCCCTTCGCGGGTGCGACCTCCGAATGCTACGAACCGACCCGGGTCGAGATGAAGGAGGCGTGCGCAGCGCTCGGGATCGCGACGCCGGCCTACGTCGTGGCATCGACGCCGGAAGACGTGGAGCGGGCGGCGGAAACGCTCCGGTTCCCGCTCTTCGTGAAGCACTACAGCAGCTACGCCAGCGTCGACCTCAGTCGTCGATCACGGGTGCGGACGCCGGCGGGTCTTCGCATCCAGGCGAAGAAGATCATGTCCCGTCACGGCGCTGCGCTGATCGAGGAGTACATCGACGGGATCGAGTGCACGGTGCTCGTGGCCGAGAATCCGGACGATCCCGCGCGGCCGATCACCTACACCCCCGCCCAGTACGAGTTTCCGAAGGGCGAGGAGTTCAAGCACGCCGACGTCAAATGGGTGATCTACGAGGGCTTGAAGTCCTTTCCCGTGAAGGACCCGGTGCTCGCGGCGAGACTTCGCGA
>JAAELP010000041.1 GCA_024226535.1 Planctomycetota bacterium
ACGTGGTGATCAATGCCTTGAAGGAGGCGATCCCCACGATCAAGGCGCCGCCGAGCGAGGACATCTGCTACGCGACCACGAATCGCCAGAACGCGGTCCGGGCCATCGCGCCGGACTGCGACCTCGTGCTCGTGGTCGGCAGTCGAAACAGTTCGAACAGCGTCCGCCTCACCGAGATCTCGCAGAACGTGGGCACGCCGGCCCGCCTGCTCGACGACAAGAGCGAGATCGTCGATGAATGGTTCGACGGCGTCGAGACGGTCCTCATCACCGCGGGGGCGAGCGCGCCGGAGGATCTCGTGAACGATCTCGTCCTCCACCTGATCGAGGCCCATGGCGGCGAAGTCGAACAGCGGGACATCGATCGGGAGACGATCGTCTTCGGCCTCCCCGGCTCGCTGAAACAGCTGATGCGAAGCCGCGGCATCGATCCCGGAGAACGGACCATCACCGTGGACGGGGCCGGCGACCTCGATCGCCTGCTCGACGAACACGGCATTCCGCACCGGACGATCGACCTCACGATCGGCGCGTCCGAATGAGCGACGCGGCCTCGACGTCGCCGGAGCGACGCGGATCGAGCATCTTCGACCAGGATCCGGAATCGCTCCGCCAGTGGGCGGCCGAACACGATCTCCCCCGCTACCTGGGCGACCAGGTGCTTCGCTGGGTTCACGAGCGTGGCGTGATCGATCCGAAGCTCATGAGCGACGTCTCCCGCCGCGGACGCGAGCTTCTTCTCGAGTCGTTTCGATTCGGCGAGGCCGTCGAACTCGCGGCCCCGGTCGCGAGCGACGGCACCCGGAAGATCCT
Organism: Planctomycetota bacterium; assembly: GCA_024226535.1. Taxonomy (GTDB): domain Bacteria; phylum Planctomycetota; class Phycisphaerae; order Phycisphaerales; family SM1A02; genus JAAELP01. The sequence continues at coordinate 814 of JAAELP010000041.1, forward strand.
GCTCGGCTGGCCGGATCCCGACGAAGCGACCGAGGGGTCGCTTCCCGTGCTCGGACAGGAACCCGAGAAGCAGACCGAATGCGTGATGATCCCCACCGAGGATCGGCGAACCGCCTGCATCTCGAGCCAGGTCGGCTGTCCCGTCGGCTGCCGCTTCTGCGCGAGCGGACTGGGCGGCCTCGAAGGGAATCTCACGCGAGGCCGGATCGTCGAACAGGCCTGGCGACTCGGTCGCCTCCCCGACTCGGGACGGGTCACCAACGTCGTCTTCATGGGCATGGGCGAGCCCCTCGCCAACCTGTCGGCGGTGACCGACGCGATTCGAACGCTGCATGCCCCGTGGGGTCTCGGGATCTCTGCGCGGCGGATCACCGTCTCGACCGTGGGCCTGCCCGCGGCGATCCGGAAGTTCTCGACCTTCGATCTTCCGGTGACGCTGGCCCTCAGCCTGCATGCGCCGAACGACGATCTCCGCCGGGAGATCATTCCGTGGGCGACCTATTCCACGGTGCCCGAACTCCTCGAAGCGTGCCAGGAGTACTTCCGTCGTTCAGGACGCGAGATCACGGTGGAGTACATCCTGCTCGGCGGATTCAACGACCGGGTCGAACATGCCCGCGAACTCGCCGCCCATGCGGGCCGACTTCGGTGCAACGTGAACCTGATCCGGTACAACGAGGTGGCGGGCCTTCCCTTCCAGCGCCCGTCCTCCGACGACGTGCATCGATTCCAGGCGGAACTTCGACGCCGAGGGGTGAACGCCCACATCCGCGCGAGCCGGGGACGGGACATCGCGGCGGCGTGCGGCCAGCTTCGACATGAACGCCGCCAGGGCGGACGCGATGCGCACGCGACGTGCAGCACCGACTGATCCGGTCAGTCCGTTTCGCGGCCCAGCCGCACCAGCACCGAAACCGAGGTCTCGTGCAACCGTCCGTCGGACGCGAGGTCGTGCCACGCCCGAAGCACGGTGGACCAGCGGGCGTAGGCGATCGGATCACCGATCTCCCGGATCGCCCGGTCGATGCCGCTTTCGATCGCGACGCGACGAGCCCTCGACTCCCGATCCCCGCGGCGGGACTCGGGAACGAATCGACCGATCTTCGCGATGATCGGCGGCAGCCAGTCGCGAACCGGAATCTCCGCCCGCATCCTCCGGTCGAACGCCACCAGGTCGACGCGGGCGAGGTAGACCCGTTCGATCCGGTCACCACGGGCGCGTCGCACCCCGAGTCGTCGTCGAAGACGCCGACGGTGATCCAGACTGCTCGCAGCGACCGCGAGCGCGAAGACGTCCCGGGCCAGCATCGCCTCGCCGAGCGGGAGGATCGCGAAGCGCGTCAGTTCCCGACCGGTATCGCCCCGGTCGGCGGCGTGGAGCTGGCCGATCCGGTCGAGGTACTGATCGACGAGGGCCCGGCCGCCCCGCCGGAACAGGCTCGCGACGGCGAGCAGCAGATCGTCGAGCGCCACGCGTCCGGCCTCGGTCTCGAGCAGGCCGGGGACCGTCTCGAGGAGACGCTGGATCCGCTGATCGAGCCAGCGGGCGGACGTGTTTCCGCGATGCAGACGCGTCTCCAGCACGATCTCCCGCCGACGCCGAGCGAACGGTTCGATGCTCGCCGAGGTCGATCCCCCGCCGGCCTGCGGCGATGCGGCCAGCAGTCGACCGAACCGGAACGCCTCGCCGGTGCGACCGAATCCGACCCGTTCGAGTCGCTGCGCGGCCTCGGTGATCGCCTCGAGCGAGACGGGCACGAGCCCCCGCTGGTAGGCGATCCCCGTCAGCACCACGTCGAGCAGGCGACGATTGCCGAACTGCTGGATGACCTTCGAGAGGAAGGCGTCGACCAGGTCGTCGCGCGTTCCACAGTGTCGCGCCGCTTCGGACTGCAGCGTCGCCGCCACGTCGGGAACGGACGCCCGCTCGTCCGGCGGAGACTCGGTGTTCGCGACGAGGGCGGTTCGCCCCGGCGTCGCGACCCGGAGTCCGGGATCGGTCGCGATCGCCCGCAGCGTCTCGATCGGATCGACGCCGAGCACCACGTCGGCCTCTCCCGGTGGGATCGACGGAACCAGCGTGTCGACGACGTCCTCCCGGGCCGGTCGCGTGAACAGCACCTGCGACCACGCGGATGGATTCGAGGAACGGGTGGCGCCGAGGTTGGCGAGTCGGACGTCGAAGCCCATGATCCGCCCGGCGAGCGACACGAGACTCGCCGCACCGCCCGGCGAGACGCCACGCACGCCGGCGACGTGGAAACGCCACCGACCTCGCCCCCGATGTCGAAGGGTCGGCACGGTGATGCCGAGATCCTGCGGCAAGGGGGTGGCGACCTGGGGACTCCGCTGCCGGACGAGTTCGGTGATCTCGAGCAGCCGGCCGACCCGGAGGACGAACGATCGCCGAAGCCGGCTTCGCACCGGTTCGAAGCGGTACCGACCCTCGACATCGTCCGGCCGCGGAAGCGAACTGTCGACGGTGGGCTCCGCGAACGGCCGGACGCCGCAGGCGTCGTCGATCCTGGTCTTCACCCGCAGGAGCGGTGAATATCCGAGCCGGTCGATCTCCTCGAGATCGCGGGCGACGCCTTTTTCGCGGCGACGGACCACGAGGACCGAGGGGTGGACGGCCCGGACCGCCTCGCCGATGTCCTTCCGCAGCGACACTTCGTCCGCGACGTCGAGGAGACGGACCTGCGCGGGGTTCTCGCCTGCAGTGGGAATCGCGGCGGACAGGAGGCGCACGGCGTCGAGTTCGTCGCCGCCACCGTCGTCGACGAGAATCGTGACCCAGGGACGTCCGAGGTCCCGGGCCGCGGCGAGCAGCACCGCCTCCTCGAGCAGCCGTCGACGTTCCACGATCTCGACCGCGACGACGCGACCGGTGAATCCCGCCGGTGGACGACCGTTGATCGCCAGTGCGAGCGGCTCCTCGCCCTCCTCGACGACCCGACGCAGCATCCGGTCGGCGGAGACGGAGGCCCGTCGAACCGTCTGCAGCAGTCCTCGACCGACCTGCCCGCTCCGCACCGGCACCAGTCGTGACGGGTCTTCGGCGTCGGGAGCGGATTCGAACGACTCGCTTCCGGGAAGCTCGAGCGTCGGCCGGATCTCCAGCAGGACGTCGCGAAGCTTCGTGGCGAGCGTGGACGGATCGCTCGCGTCACCCGGTTCGATGACCGCGTCGCTGCTGCCGGGGACGCGTCGCCACGCGACCTCCGCGACGATCTCGCCGCGACGCCGCAGTCGTTCCGCGATCTCGATCACCGGCGCGGCGAGCAGTCCGGGCCGGGTCTCGATCACGAGGACCGTGCGGGAACGAATGAGCAGACGTTCGATCAGGGAGACGTCGAGCGGATTCACGAGTCCGACGTGGATCGCGGGGACCCGTCCGGTGAGACGGGTCTCTTCGAGGATGTGACGAACCGAGCGGGACGCGAGGCCGGAAGCCACGATCGCGACCGTCTCCCGTTCTCCGGGACTCGGCATTCCGGTCGCCGAATCGAGTTCGAGACGACGTCCCAGTCGAGTGAGATCCTCGCCGCCGGTCAGCCTCGGACCACGCCGCCGCCGCAACGAGGCCGCGGTGTCGATGGTCTCGACGATCCGGTTGGCCCGGACCGTGATGGTGACCGCCACGGACAGCAGTGACGCGTCGACGACGATCGCGGCCGGTCCGTCGGACACGTCGGCGAGTCGCGCGGCGTGTTCGATCTTCAAGCGGAGGTCGTCGAGGTCGGTGGTCTCGAGCACCGGGATTCCGAGACCGGCGAGCAGGGATCGTGCCGGGGTTCCGGGCGCCGACTCCGGATCGTCCACCGCGATCACGACCAGTCCACGGCGGGCCGCGTCGCCGCCACGGCCGATCGCGTCGACGGCCCGGGGAATCTCGTGGGTGGCGACGATCGCGACCGCGGCCCCCCGATCCGCGAGGCGTCCCGCCTCGACGAGCCGTCGCTCCGGACTTCGTCGAGCGACGAAGGCGAGCCGATGTCGATTCAACACCCGGGCGATCACCGGATCCTCCGAGGCCGCGAGCAGGCGATCGAACGCCCCGCCCACGTCGACGAGCAGCCCGCCGATCACCACCTCGGATTCCAGCACGCTCTTGAGCACGACCGCCGGCGCGTCCATGAGCTCACGCCCCTCGGCGCGGTCGAACACCTCGGCGTCGACGATCGGGGAGCGTCTCGGGGCTTCCAGCACGGCTTGATTGTACGGATCGCGGCCCGGGTCAGTCGTCCTCGAGCAGTCGACGGATCGCGTCCCCCACCCCGGTGCCCGGCGGCCCGGTTCGTCGATCGGAAACCGCGACCACGCGGGGATCGGCGTTCTCCATCGCGATCCCGATGCCCGCGTTCCCCACCATGCCCACGTCGTTCAATCCATCGCCGATGGCCACCACCGCCTCGGTCGCGAACCCCCGCCGCCGGGCGAGCCCCTCGAGCATCGTCCACTTGTCGACGGTGGGATCGAACGCCTCGAGGAGGTGGATGCGATCACCGGCCACCTCGGATTCGACGACCGCCTCCCAGGCCTGGAGCAGCACGCGATCCCCGAGTTCCTCGAGGATCTCCTCGACCACGTGACCGAGGACGGAACCGACCGCGGTCGTTCCGACGCGGACCGTGTGCTCCAACGTCGGGACGTCGGCCAGATGCTCGACCCAGCGGGCGTTCACATCGTGCCGTTCGAACCACCATCGCGTCGCCTCGCTGACGGCATCGTTCCCGATCATCCAGTAGTCGCATCCGGCCTCCGGGGCGTCCTGAAGGAGATGGACGACGTGGCCGTGACGACGCAGGTTGGTCGCCACCGCCGAGGCGACCTCGGGATGCACCACGCTTCGTTCGAGCGTCTCACCGGTCGCGGCGTCGTGCAGCAGCGCGCCGCCCGCCGCGATCATCGGTCCGGTGGCCTCGATGGGCTGCAGCGCCTCGAGCGATTCCGACCATGATCTTCCGGTCGCGATCACCACTTCCACGCCCGCGGCACGGGCCGCGTCGATCGCCGCCCGGTCGGTATCCGTGACGCCCCCCCGGGTGAGCAGCGTTCCGTCGAGGTCGATGGCGATGAGATCGGGCTTCATGGTGCGTGGGGCGGTCATTCGGACACGAAAAGGGCGTCGTCGGAGCATACGGGATCCACCGCGGTGAAACGACGTTGACGCGTGGTAGGATTGAGGCTGATGACGACGGTTCCGGAAGAAACCTCGGCCTCGGTTCCAACCGACGAACGCCGGACGATTCTCGGCCACGCCCTCGGTCCGGTGCTTCAGGAGACCCTGTCGGGCCGGCTGGGGGACATCCGATGGTTCCGAACCGACTGGCAACGCAGCGGGGCCGCGACCGGTCGGGCACGCTGGAGCGAACCGACGGGCGAACAGGTCGACGTCGTGATCAAACTTCCGGTGAGCGAACGTGAGTACCGCTGGCTCGGCCGGCTCCAGAACGCAGCCCCGCCGCTTCCCGTGCCGAGGCTCGTGGCATCCGGGGACGTGCTCGGTGGGTACGACCTCGCCTGGGTCGTGATCGAGCACCTGCCGTTCGGGCCGCTCGGCACGCATTGGGAAGACGATCACATCCTTCGCATGACCGATGCCGTGGCCCGTTTCCAGGCCGCGGCGGCGGGACACCCCATCGATCGAAAAAGTCGTCAGGAGGACTGGGAAGGTCTGCTGAAGCGATCACGGGAGGCGGTACGTGGCCAGAAGATCAGCCAGGCCACTCGATGGCGGAAGATCCTGAAATCGGTCGCTCGACATCTCGATGCCATCGTCGAGGAATGGCGAAGCCGCGCTCCGATCGCCTGGATCCACGGCGACCTCCACCTCGCCAACGGCATGGTCCGCGACGAGGAAGGCACCGGCCCGGTGGTCCTGATCGATCTCGCCGAGGTCCGGCCCGGGCACTGGGTGGAGGACGCGGTCTACCTCGAACGACTGCACTGGGCCCGACCTGAACGACTCAAGGGGCGAAGTCCCGTCCGGCTGCTCGCCGCCGCGCGACGCCGGCTCGGACTCGAGGTGGACGAGGATCACCCCCGGCTCGCGGATCTGCGCCGGATCCTCCTCGCCGCGTGCGCCCCGGCCTTCCTGAGGACGGAGGGCGTGCCGGCGTACCTCGATGCGGCCCTCGATCATCTGGAGCGGGGTCTGCGGCGATTCGCCTGAGGCCCCTCGGCGCGTCTCCGGACCGGTGTTTCCGCGATCTCGAAAGCCGCTCGTACCCGGCGGCGGGCCTGCTACCATGCGGGGTCCTGAACCGTCGTCGGTCGACGGACTGGACACCGTGTGGAGCTCCCCGACCATGGACGATCGTCTCAAGCAGGTCCAGACCACCGACCTGACCGATTCCCGCCTCAATCACGAGTTCGTCGCCTGGCTCAAGACGTCGGGCATGAACTACCTGCTCATGCTGCTGCTGGTCGCCTGCGCGTTCCTCGCGTGGGACTGGTGGAACCGCAAGCAGGACGAAGCGATCGACACGGCGTGGACCGAACTCTCGTCCGCGACGAGTCCGGCGGCCCTTCGCGGCGTCGCCGACACCCACGCTTCCGTCGATGGTGTCGCGGAACTCTCGCTCCTCACCGCGGGCGACATTCTGCTGCAGTCGGCCCGCACCGGCCTTCGCCCCGGTCTCGCCGCCGGCGACGAAGGCGCGGAACTCACGGCCGAGGACAAGACCAGCACGCTCCAGGAGGCCGACGGATTCTTCGCCGAAGCCGTCCAGCTCGCCTCGGCCCGACCCGGGTTCGCCGGCAAGCCGATGATGATCGCGGGGCTTTTCGGAAGAGCCGCGGTCGCCGAAAGCGCCGGCCGACTCGACGATGCGCGGACGCACCTCCAGGAAGTGGTCAAGATCTCGACGCCCGAGTATCCCCCGTTGGCTGAACAGGCGACCGCCCGCCTCGAGAACCTCGACGGCATCAGCGCCCACGCGAGCCTTCCGAACCAGGGTGATCTCCCGGTGGTCGCGGTCGGCGAAGAGGAGGCCTTCACGGTCCCCGCCGCGGACGATCTGCTCGAGATGTTCGAAACCGAGGACGATGAGGCCGCGGAAGCCGCCGAGGTCGAGGATGGCGACGACGCCGCGGACGCCGCCGGTGCCGCCGCCGAGACGACGCCCGAGGCCGAGTCCACCGAGCCCACCGAGCCCGCCGAGACGCCCGCGGCCCCGTGACCGGCCGCGACGAGTC
>JAAELP010000042.1 GCA_024226535.1 Planctomycetota bacterium
CACCCGCTGTACCCGCCGGCCGGCACCCAGACGGGCTCGACGACCTGGCGCTGCAAGGAGTGCCACGGCTGGGACTACAAGGGTGTGGACGGTGCCTACAGCTCCGGCTCGCACTTCACCGGGATCATCGGCGTGTTCGGGTCCACCCTGACGCCCGAGGAGATGTTCGATCTCATCAAGCTCCCGGACCCACCCAACGGCCACGGGTTCGGCGCGTTCATGTCCGACGACGACATCAACGACGTCGTCGACTTCGTCCAGACCCTCGTGATCGACACGGATTCATACATCGACGGCGGTGGTCTCTTCACCGGCGACGGGAGCGACGGCCGCCTGGGGTACAAGTTGACCGGCGGCTTCTACAACTGCGAGTCCTGCCACGGGCCCGATGGAACGGAGATCAACTTCGGCACGCCGGGTGATCCCACGTACCTCGGAGACGTCGCGACCGGCAACCCGTGGGAGTTCCTCCACAAGGCCCGGGTGGGTCAGCCCGGCTCGGCGATGCCGAGTTGGCTGCTCAACGGGGGCACCAACCAGGAAGCGACGGACATGGGCGCCTACGTGCAGGCGGACTACCCGCCGCCGGCGTACGTCGGTGACGTGTCATGCTCCGGGTGCCACAACTCCTTCCCCGAGCCCGGCTTCTTCGAAGGCTACATGGATTCCGGCCACCCGTGGAAGGTCTTCCGCACGGCGCAGACCGTTCCGGCCCCCGACACGTGGCCGTTCACGCCGGTCCCGTCGCTGCCCTCGGTTGACGGAACGCAGTTGGTGTGGGGCGACGTCGAGTACGTGATCGGCAACTACTTCTGGAAGGCGCGGTTCATCCGTCCCGACGGCTTCATCTACACCGGCGAGGCCGACGACAGCACGCAGTGGAACCTCGCCACGCAGGAGTTCGTGCCCTATCACGCCGGCGAGGTCGACAAGCCGTTCAACTGCGGCCGCTGCCACACGACGGGCTACGACCCGGCTGGCAACCAGCTCGGCCTGCCGGGGCTCATCGGCACCTGGACGGAGGACGGCGTGCGGTGCGAGGCGTGCCACGGTCCATCCGAGGACCACGTCCTGAACGCCTTCATCGGGGTCGTCCCGCCGGGCGGCAAGAGCTGTGACGAGTGCCACTACCGTGACTCCCAGAACCGGATGCCGTGGAGCGGCGGCTTCACGCGGCACCACCAGCAGTCCGAGGACTTCGTCCACTCGCCGCATATGGCCGGGCTGCAGTGCACGACCTGCCACGACCCGCACAAGTCCACCGTGTACGAGCTGGGCGGGCTGATCGCCGAGTGCACCGACTGCCACGCGGGTGACGCGTCCAACAGCTTCTACCAGGTCGAGGGCATGGAGCTCATCGACTGCAAGTCCTGCCACATGCCGCACATGGGCAAGAATGCGACCGCGTCCAACGCGTACACGGGCGATATCCGTGCTCACCTCTTCCGGATCATGACCGATCCGGTCTTTGCGGTCGACAACACGTACGAGGACGGCGGCTCCACGTTCTGGAACCAGGACGAGACCGGCGCCGCGTACGTCACGCTCGACTACGCGTGCCTCGGCTGCCACATGGAGTTCGATGCCCTGACCATCGAGGAGGCGGCCACGTTCGCGTTCAACATCCACAACGCCCACCCGTCCATCCCGGACGAGATCGAGCCGGTGTGCGCGGAGGACGTCGACGGCAGCGGCGACGTCGGCTTCGGCGACATCCTCGGGATCGTCGGTGCGTGGGGTCCGTACGAAGGGTGCCCGCCCACCGTCCCGGAGGATCTCAACGGGGACTGCGACGTCGGCTTCGGCGACATCCTCGCCGTGATCGGCGCGTGGGGACCGTGTCCGTGATCTGACCGCGTCGCCTCCCGCGAGGTGACGACCCAGGGAGCGCGCGACGGCGCCGGTGATCGCCTTCCGAGGTCACCGGCGCCGTTTTTCTTGCCCCCACCCCGGGTTTCCGCTCCCCGAGCCTCCGACTGGCATCGGTGTTGCGGCCCATTACAAACGGTGCGCGCCTGCACTTTGGGCTCGGGGTGAGTCGGGGTAGGCCGAGAAAGACACCGAAAGGAGCTAGAAATGACCACCCGGAAGGCCATGCCAGTGGTCGCCGCTCTGGTTGCGGCGGGTTTGGTCGGTACGTTCACGGCCCCGGCTCCGGGCGATGCGGGCGATGGCATCGCCACCAGCCTGATCGACGGGGTGCGTGGCGGCCAGTTGTGGGACAAGTGGTGGGTGGTGACCGGCGATCCGGAACCGGTCGGTGATCACCCGCTGTACCCGCCGGCCGGCACCCAGACGGGCTCGACGACCTGGCGCTGCAAGGAGTGCCACGGCTGGGACTACAAGGGTGTGGACGGTGCCTACGGCTCCGGCTCACACTTCACCGGCATCATCGGCGTCTTCGGGTCCACCCTGACGGCCGAGGAGATGTTCGATCTCATCAAGCTCGACGGCATCCCCAACGGCCACGGCTTCGGGGCGTTCATGTCCGATGACGACATCGACGACGTCGTCGAGTTCGTTCAGGACTACGTCATCGACACGGATTCGTACATCGACGCCGGCGTCTTCACCGGCGACGTCGCCGAGGGCCGCCTGGGCTACAAGAACTTCGGCGGCTTCTACGCGTGCGCGCAGTGCCACGGGGACGACGGGACCGAGATCAACTTCGGCACGCCCGGGGACCCCGTGTACCTCGAGGACATCGCCACCGGCAACCCGTGGGAGTTCCTCCACAAGGCCAGGATCGGTCAGCCCGGGACGGGCATGCCGAGTTGGCTGCTCAACGGGGGAACGAACCAGGAGGCGGCGGACGTCGGCGCGTACGTGCAGGGCGGCTTCCCGCCGCCGGCGTACATGGGTGACCAGGCGTGCTCCGGGTGCCACTCCGGCATTCCCGAGCCCGGGTTCTTCGAGGGCTACATGAACTCCGGCCACCCGTGGAAGCTCTACCAGACCGGTGGACAGGTACCTGATCCCGCCACCTGGCCGTTCACGCCCGTGCCGCCGCTGCCCACGGTTGGCGGAACGCAGCTCGAGTGGTCCGACGTGGAGTTCACGATCGGCAACTACTTCTGGAAGACCCGGTACATCCGCCCCGACGGCTTCATCTACATCGGTGACGCGGGCGACACCACGCAGTGGAACATCGCCACCCAGGAGTTCGTGGCGTATCACGCCGGTGAACCGGACAAGCCCTACAACTGCGGCCGCTGCCACACGACGGGCTATGAGCCGGAAGGCAACCAGCTCGGCCTGCCGGGGCTCATCGGCACGTGGGCAGAGGACGGCGTGCGGTGCGAGGCGTGCCACGGTCCATCCGAGGACCATGTCCTGAACGCCTTCACCGGGATCGTCCCGCCGGGCGGCAAGAGCTGCGACGAGTGCCACTACCGCGACACCCAGTTCCGGATGCCCTGGAAGAGCGGCTTCATGCGGCACCACCAGCAGTCCGAGGACTTCATCCACTCGCCGCACGCGTCGGGACTGAAATGCGTGAGCTGCCACAACCCGCACAAGTCGACCGTGTACCAGCTCGGCGGGCTGCACACGGAGTGCACCTCGTGCCACGCGGGTGACGAGGACAACGGCTTCTACCAGGTGGCCGGCATGGACTTCCTCGACTGCAAGGACTGCCACATGCCGTACATGGGCAAGTCGGCCACCGCGTCCAACGCGTTCACCGGCGACATCCGCGGTCACCTCTTCCGGATCATGACCGATCCGATCTCCGCGGCTGACAATACCTACGAGGAAGGTGGCTCCACGTTCTGGAACCAGGACGAGACCGGCGCCGCGTACGTCACGCTCGACTACGCGTGCCTCGGCTGCCACATGGACTTCGACGACCTGACGATCGAGGAAGCGGCCACGTTCTCGTTCAAGATCCACGACGCCCATCCGGTCATCGTCGAGCCGGCGTGCCCCGAGGACCTCAACGGCAACGACCAAGTCGACTTCGCCGACATCCTCGTGGTGATCGGGGCTTGGGGCCCCTGCGGCGTGCCGTGTCCCGAGGACCTCAACGACAACGGCCAGGTCGACTTCGCCGATATTCTCGTGATCATCGGCGCGTGGGGACCGTGCCCGTGATCTGACCGCGTCGCCTTCCGCGACGTGACGACCCAGGGAGCGCGTGACGGCGCCGGTGATCATTCCGATCATCGGCGCCGTTTTTTTTGTTTTTGTATCCGGCCGGGCCTCCGGGGCCTCCCTTTGGTATGGGAATTGCCCTTATCGGACCAGGGGTCACGCGCACCGTGCGGCGGGACCCATCGTGATTCGGGGAAATGGCTGCCGAGTGGCGGCGGAAGGAGACTCATCATGAAGGACCGAATGAGAGGTCGAGGAGCAGCTTCGTGGATCGTGGCCGGCGGCATCGTCGCCGCGGCCGTGCTCGCGGCCACGCTCGACCGTTCGACGATGGCCTGGCCGCGATGGACGGACGGCTGCAACACCTGCCACGGGGACTTCGAAGACGGGGTGTCGCCGCAGGGCAGCTTGTTCCCCGGCGGCGACAAGCACGACATGCACCGCAACTCGGGGGCGATGGACACCGACTGCGACAGTTGCCACGTGAACATCGGCGACAACCCGCTGCTCAACGAGTCCGCCGGCGGCGGGCCGGGATGCGTCGGCTGTCACGGACGCGACTACGGCGGCGCGATCGGCAACAGCGGCGTCGGCCTGCGGCTGCATCACGTCAACAACGGCATGTCGTGCAGCCCGTGCCATGACGGCGATCCCGCTCCGCTGCCGGAGAACGTCCTGCCGTTCTGGTACGGCACGGTGACAACGAACGCCGACGACCCGTGCAACACGACGGGCCTCGAGAACTGGACGCTCAACAACCCCTTCGGTCTCGACAACGACGGCGACAACCTCTACGACGCCGACGATCCGGACTGCGCGGACTGCCCGGAGGACCTCAACGGCAACGGCCAGGTCGACTTCGCCGACATCCTCGCCGTCATCGCGGTGTGGGGACCGTGCCCGGGCTGCCCGGAGGACCTCAACGGCAACGGCGACGCAGACTTCGCCGACATCCTCGCGATCATCGCGGCCTGGGGACCCTGCTAGCCCCGAGCGTCAGCTCTAACCGAGAGCGAAGACACGCGGGACGCTTATGGGTTCTCAAACTCGTAAGCGTCCCGCTTTTCTGTGGCCACGCTCTTCTTCGCCGGTGGCGCAGACCGGGGGTAGCCACCCTGGACGGCTCAGCGCCTGATTGTCCCGGGTGACTACCCCCGGTCTGCTTCGAGCAAGGACGAACGAATCGACGACACTCGAGCGGGAGGGCGGAGGCAGTCCCAGGACAATCAGGCGATGAGCCGTCCAGGGGCTGCCTTCGCCCTCCCGCGTCGCCGCGCAACGAGCCCCTTCTTCGTCAGCCGCCGGCCGCGGGCAGGAACTCCGGCGGAAGGGGGTTCTTGCCGCCGCGCTCGTGGTCCCAGGTGACGGTCACGATCCACCAGCGGCCGTCGGCCTTGAGAAGCTGGAAGCTGTTGATCCCGCGCGAGTACGGCTTCGGGTCTTCGGCTGAGCGGCGCGACTCGTACGTGCTGAACGCCTGGGCGATGTTGCCGAACGCGTTGACCTCGCGGTGGACCTCGCTCTCGAAGTACCCGCCACGCTCGAAGTACGCGCGGTTGGTGCGGGCGAAGCCGTCCGGGGTCAGGACCATCGGGATCGCGCGACCGCCGACGACGTTGACCGAGACCAGCTTCGCCTCGGTCCAGAACAGCGAGCGGAAGCGGTCCCAGTCGCGCGCCTCGCCCGCCGGTCCGGAGACCGAGTCGTAGTAGGCGGCGACGATGGCGTCCACGCTCTGGACGTCCTCGGACTTCGCGCTCGCCTCGCCGGGTTGCGTGGTCGCCGGCTCGCGGACGGGGGGGTGCCCCGACGGGATCGCGGGCCGCGGCGGCGGGTGCCCGGCGGGAAGCTCCGGCTTGTCCTGTCGCGGGGCGGCCGACAGGCCGGTGACGGTGACGGCGGCGGCACATGCGAGGGCGAGCGTCGCCTTGATCATCGTGATGCTCCATTCTCCGAGGACTGCGAGGAACGTTCGGCCTGGCGGGTCAGCGCGCGGGAGGTCAGCCAGAGGCTGAGCGCGTATCCCCAGAGTAGCCCGATGCTCACTGCATACCCGAGCAGCAGGTACTGGTTGCCGGTCATGTCGTTTCTCCGAGGGCCGCGTTCGGGGTATCGACGGCGAGGAGGCTGGCGGCGGCCCGCTGCCGGCGGTTGAGCTTGTACCGGACCGTCACCAGGCCCGCCATCAGCAGCGTGACGGGAACGAACCACGCCATCAGCGTGAGCTTCATCGCCGGGGCAAGCTCGATCGACGTGGGGTGGATGTCGGGCATCAGCTTCACCGACACGTACACGAGCGGGACGTCGAGGAACGCGGCGATCCCGTAGGTCGCTCCGACCACCGCGCGGCGCTGCGCCGACTCGATCGTGGGGCGGATCATCACGTACACCACGTACAGCAGGAACAGCACCAGGCTGAACGTCAGCCGCGGGCTCCAGGTCCACCACTGACCCCACGCGCTCTTGCCCCAGATCATGCCGGTGAGCAGCAGCACGGCGCAGAAGACCGCCGCCACCTTGCCCGCCGCCGCCGCCAGGTCGTCCCACCACAGCCGTCGCTGCCAGAGGTAGCCGACGCTCGCGACGAACACGACGAAGCAGGCGACGAACGTGTTGATGGCCACCGGGAGGTGGAGGTAGAAGATCTTCTGGACGGGTCCCATGGTGGACTCGACCGGCGCGTAGTTCAGCATCATCAGGATGCACGCGGCGAACAGCACCACCGTCAGGAGCCAGTAGCCGTATACGAGGAATCTGCGTCCGGTGTCCATGGGCGCCTCCCTACGGTTCCAGGACCAGTTCGAAGACGAGCCAGCTCACCACCAGGAAGATCGTGTCGAAGGCGATCAGCGTAGCGAGACCCGCTCCGTGGATCGCCTCGCCCTGCTCGAAGAGCCGACGCATCATCTGCGTCGAGATCACCACGACCGGGAGCGTCAGCGGAAACACGAGCATCGCGAGCAGGCCACCCTGGAGACGGCTGGAGCTTACGGCGGCCGCGAAGAGCGTGCCCACCGCGGCGAACCCCGTCATTCCCAGGATCATCACGACGATGAACCCGATCGGATGGGCGGAGAGGTCGAACCGGAAGAGCACGATCGCGACCGGCGTCACCACGATCGCCAGCGCGATCATGAGGACCAGGTTCGTGATGAGCTTCGCCGCGTAGATCACGCCGCGATCGATCGGCGCGATGAGCAGGCCGGCGAGTGCGTCGTCGCTGCGCTCCACGGCCATCGTCTTCTCGAAGCAGAGAACTCCGCCGAAGAGGTACGCCACCCAGAGGATCGCGGTCGCGCTGAAGCCGCTGACGGGCCGGCCCGCGCCGAGCCCCATGCCCAGCACCACGATGATGAGCACCCCGAGCATCACGACGAGCCCGATCGTCTGCCGGCCCCGGGCCTCGATACGAAGGTCCTTGGCGGCGAGCAACGCGATCTGGCCGAGCGGTCCCGTCATGGGTCGACGATCTCCGAAAGCACGGCGCGGGCGTCGAGCGTCTCCGTCGTTTGATGCATGACCATGTGCCCCCGGCGCAGCACCAGCGCCCGCTCCGCGAGGCCGAGGCTCTGATCGAGATCGTGGCTCGCGAGGACGATCGTCCGGCCCTCACCGTGCAGACGCCGGAGCAGTTGCTCCAGCATGAGCTGCGAGGGGGCGTCGAGGCCCGCGAACGGCTCGTCGGCGAGCAGCACCTCCGGATCGTGCATGAGGGCGCGGGCGATCGACAGCCGCTGGGTCATCCCGCGGCTGAAGGTCTTGACGGTGTCGTGGGCGCGGTCGGCGAGATCGACGGACGCGAGCAGGTCGCGAGCCCGGTCGCGGGCGCTCGACAGGCCGTAGAGGCGGCCGAAGAAGACCAGGTTCTCGAGCGCCGAGAGATCGCGGTAGAGCATCGCTCCGTGCGCGATCATCCCCAGCCGTCGGCGCGCCGCGGTGGCGTCACGACCCAGGGGTTCGCCGAAGAGCTGGAGTCGTCCGTGGCTGGCCCCGACGAGCGTGGCGAGGATCTTCAGCAGCGTGCTCTTCCCCGCGCCGTTGGCGCCGAGCAGCGTCAGGAACTCGCCCGGCGCAACGTCGAACGTGAGGTCGACCAGGATGGGCTTCTCGTCGATGACCTTCCCGAGCGCAACGGCGCGGATCACGGGCGTGACGCTCGTCTGGGTGTGGGCGATCGGCTTGGTTCGGGTGGCGTGCACGCGTCTGGTCTCTCGCGCTCAGGGCTGACCGGCGGCGCGGGAGGAGCGGAGGAGGATCATCGCGATCGCCACGAGCATGATCAGCCCGCCCCCGATCGCGGCGACGATCTTCGACATGTTGGGCGCGCCGCGTTTCGGCGTCGCGCCGTTCGCCTCGGCGGCAGCGGCGGCAGCGACGGCGTCGAGCCCGGTCAGCCTCATCCGGGCGACGTCGCCCGTGCCGAGGTCCGAAGCGAGGTAGAAGCGCACCGAGGTCTGACCCATCTGCCGCGAGCCGCCGGGGCTCAGTCCCTCCGCCGTCTCGACGTGCAGGGCCTCGGGGACGATGACCATCATCCGGTCGACCGCGGCCGGGGCGGTGATCTCGATATTCGCCGTGCCGCCGTCGGGATCGATGACGTACGTGAAACCAAGCTCCGAGACCCTCGGCACGAGCGGGAGGTGATTGCTCAGCACCCGGTCGTCGAGCGTGCACGAGCCGTTCTCGAAACCGGCCCCGAGCATGAGGTGGTCCGAGCCTTGCGGGAGCACGAAGCGAAGCGTGACGGGTTTCTTGCCGTCGCCTTCACGGGTCCCGAGCCAGGTGCGGTCCGCGGGGTTCTCGACCTGGATCATCTCCGTGAGCTTCAGGCCTTCCGGCTCGAGGCTGATCATCACGTGCCGCATGCGGACCCACCACGGCGGGGCGGCGTCGTCCTCGGCGACCTCGAAGCACGTCACGTCGATCCGCTGCTGCGGGTGCGCGGCGTCCGCGGCGGTTCCGGCCTGCTGGTAGGTGACGCCCGCGTGCTCCACGTACGCCACCGGCTCGAAGCTGACGTCGAGCGGGATGTCCGTGAAGAACGCGGTCCCGGTCTCGTCGAGCTGCGCGAAGAGCGTGTCGAGGATCATGCCGCGGTGGAGGAGTTCCACAGCCACCTCGCAGTTTCCGATGGCCGGTCCGCCGGGCGTGCCCTGCACGACCTGCACGGAGATGCTCCCGGTGGCCGCGGCGCCGCGTTCGGCGGTCGTCTCGGGGCCGGGGAACGTGCCGCCGTCGAGGGGCGGGTGCCCGTCCGGAAGCGTGGTGGGGCCCGGGGGGATTCCGCGAACCGAGGCGGCGTCGGCATGGAACGCGCCGCCGCCCGCGAGCATGAGGGCGGCGCCAACGGCGATGAATGTCGTGCGTCTCACGTCGATCGCTCCGCGCGGAGCCGCGCCGTGCGAACGGGCGTCGCCGCGGCGGGCAGGGTCTTCGGCCTCGAGGCCCGACCGGATTCCACGACCGGTGCGCGGTGGTGATCGGGCAGCAGACGCGGCAGCATACAGAACAACCCGCCGAGCCCGGCGACGAAGCCCCCGATCCAGATCCACATGACGAGCGGGTTGATCCGCACTTCGATCGCGGTGATCGCGCCGAGGTTCTCCCAGCCGACGACCGAGACGTAGAGGTCGTGGCGAAGCGTGCTCCGGATGGCCACCTCGGTGTTCGGCTTCTCCGACCAGGTGTCGTAGAACCGGCACTGGGGGCGGAGCGTCACGGTCCGGCCGCGGTTGTCGGTCAGGTTCACGGTGGCTTCGAAGGCGGTGTAGTTCGCCATGCGAAGCTGCTCGAGACCGGCGAAGGTCATCGAGTAGGGGCCGACCCGCGTCGTCTCGCCGGGCTTCAGGCGGAAGAGGTCGTCGGTGCTGAAGAGGCTCGAGCCGGCGATGCCGATCACGGCCATCATGAGCCCGAGGTGGGCGAGCCGGCCGCCGTAGCGCCGGTGATCACGATCGATCAGACGCGCCGAGGCCGTCGGCCACGTCTCGCCCGTGCTCCGGCGGCGGGCGGAGACGGTGCGGGTGAAGTCCACGATCACGGCGAACGTGCCCAGGGCCGTGATCGCCACGCACACGAGCGCCCACACGCTGTGGGTGCCGGAGAAGGCGACGATCGCGGTGACGATCGCGGCGCCGGTGGCGGGCCCGCGAAGGCTCTGGGCGATCTTGCCCGCGGCCGAGCGGCCGAAGGCGAGGACCGGGCCGAGCGCCATCACCGCCACGAGCAGCACGCCCATCGGCGCGACCACGCGGTTGTAGAAGGGCGGGCCGACGGTGATCGCCTCGTCGACGAAGACCCCGCTGATCAGCGGGAAGATGGTGCCGACGAGCGTCGTGGCCATCATCAACAACAGCAGCACGTTGCCGAGCAGGAACGCGCCCTCGCGGCTGATGAGCCCTTCGAGCTGATGCTCGGGAGCGAGCGCCCTGCGCCGCCAGAGAAGCAGGCCCGCGGTGCCCGCGACGAGCACGACGAGGAAGACCAGGAAGAAGGTCCCGATCAGCGACGGGGCGAAGGCGTGCACCGAGCTGATGACGCCGCTGCGTGTCAGGTACGAGCCGAAGATGCACAGGATGAAGCTGAGCGCGATGAGGACCGCCGTCCACACCTTGAACATGCCCCGGTGCTGGTGCACCATCATCGAGTGCAGCAGGGCCGTGGAGGTCAGCCACGGCAGCAGCGAGGCGTTCTCGACCGGGTCCCACGCCCAGTAGCCGCCCCAGCCCAGCTCGATGTACGCCCACCAGCAACCGATGACGATGCCCGCGGTCAGGAACAGCCACGACGCAAGCAGCCAGCGCCGCGTCACCGCGATCCAGTGGTTGGCGTGGCGGTTGGCGATGAGCACGCCGACGAGGACCGCGAACGGCACGGTGAACCCCGCGTACCCGAGGAAGAGCACCGGCGGGTGGATGATCATCCCCGGGTCCTGCAACATCGGGTTGAGTCCGCGACCATCGGCGACGGCGGGCCCGTCGGTCATCACGAACGGGTTCGCGGCGAAGAGCATGAGCGCGGCGAAGAAGCCGCAGACGAGCGCCAGCACCGCGACCGCGCCCGCGTGTTCGACGGGGTTCAGACGCCGCAGACCGGGCAACGCGATGGTGGCCATGACCGCCAGCATCCACGCCCAGAGCAGAAGGCTGCCCTCCTGTCCCGCCCAGAACGCGGCGAACTTGTATCCGACCGGCAACGCGCGCTCGGTGTAGCCGGCGACGTACTCGAAGCGGAAGTCGCTGCGCAGGAGCGCCGTGAGCAACGCGGCCGACGCCAGCGTCATGAGCAGCGCGAAGATGCCGATCGACCAGCGGGCCGCGCGCAGATACCCCGGCGAGTCGAAGCGCACTCCGGCTACGGATAGCAGAACCGCTCCTGCGGCAACCAGAATGGCTGCGCAGAGGCTCGTATCACCGATGATCGAGGTCATTCCCGCACGTCCTTCGACTGGGATTCAGGGTGGGGGGCTTCCCCGTCGCTCTCGTACTTGCTCGCGCACTTGGTGAGCAGCGTGTCCGCCTGGAAGACGCCCGCTTCGTCGAGAGTTCCCTCGATGACGACCTCGCGCTCCGCTTCGAACATGTCCGGGACCACCCCGCTGTACTCGATGCGGATCCGCTCGGTCTCGCCCAGCAGGTCGAAGCGTGCCACGAGGAGGCCGGTGCTGACGTCCAGGTTCTCCGCCGACACCATTCCGTGCAGACGCACGCGCTGGTCGTGATACGACGCGCCGCTCACGAACTGGTCGACGGGCAGGTAGTACACCCAGCCCTCCCGGACCCCGGCCACCGCGAGGATGCTCACGGCCACGGTGATCGCCAGGCCGGCCACGATCAGCTTGGTTCTCATGTGCGTCATGGCGGCCTCCTCGGAGCGGGGGTGTCCCCCAGAACAGTGGCAAGAAGGGTGCCAAACATGGAGGCTGGGGAACGCCCGAAAACGCCCACGCGTCGGGTGCCGCAGCCCATCGGGGCTACCGGCTCCCGGCATTGGGAGAGGGCCCCTGGGCGTGCGTCTTGTCACCGGGAAAAGCGGCCACCAAGTCCGAAATCCGCATTGCGGAATCCAGAGTCCGCAAGCCCAGATTCTTAGTTCTCGATCCCCGATGCCCCAATGCCAATCGCGGCATTGAGCATTGAGGATCAAGGACTTGGGGTTTCGGGTTGCGGATTCCGCAATGCGGATTCCGAAGTCGCGGGGACCGGGTTGAGGTCCGTGAGGCTAGTAGTCGTGACAGGACAGGCACAGCGTGCTGCGGTCGTTGGTCATGACCAGCAGGCTGTCGCGGTCGGAGTAGGGACTATGGCAAGAGCCGCAGCCTATCCGGTCATCGAACAGCCGCACCCGAGGATCGAGGAGGGTGGGGTGGCGGAGACCGTCGTACTCCGGGCGCCGGCCCTGGCGTCCGTAGGCGACGTCGATGGGGTGACTTCCGCGGCCGTGATAGGCCCCGCCGGCCGGGCCGAAGCCGGCCCCCGCGACCGTTCCGTCGTGACAGCCGAGGCAGACGGTGCTTTCGGCGTCGAAACCGCCGAAGGCGTCCGCCCCGTCGTCGCGGGCCCGGTCGTCGGGCCATAGGAGATGCGCTTTGGCCAGGTGGGTCGCGGCATGGCCGTCTCGTGCGCTGCGGGCATCGTGGCAGCGGTGGCAGAGCGCCGGGGCGCGACGCGGGCCACGCAGCCGCCCGTGCTGGGTCATCTCCTGTCCCACCCACTCGGCCGGGGTCTCGTGGCACGTCACGCACTCGAGGCGACCGTCCGGGGTCGGGAACTCCGGGGGCAGCGGTCGCGACGGGACGAACCCGACGGGATGGGAGAAGTCGGGTTCGACCTGGTGGCATTGCTGGCAGCGGCCCTTCGGCCGGTCGAGCCCGGGCGAGATATCCGCGGCCGGTCTTGCGGGTGCTCTGGCGGCCGGCCTGGCGGCCACCGGGCCGGGGTTCGCGGCCACGGCCGTCGCCACGGCGAGGCACACGGTGAGCATCACGGCGATGCCGCCGCCGGCATGCCACGTCCGGTATCCGCGAGGATTCCGCGTCGATTGATCGTTCCCGCCCACAGCCTTCTCTCCCCCCGTGGGGCGGCGGGACATCATCCCGCTCAGGCCCCCCGGGTGTATCGGCGGCGCGGGGATCGTCCTTCGCCCGATCTTGGCCAATCGGGGGCGGTCGCTCCGACGGGCGGGAAGGCCCCGGGAGTACCGTTCTCATCGCTGAGATGGCTTGACGGGCGACGTCCCGGAAGACCAGCGATTCCGGGGCGACTGGGCCGAGTTGCCGGCCGGAGCCCGCTGGTACGGGTCTTGCTCTCTCTCTAGTGGTTCGAGGTGAGATCAGCGTCCGATCCGACGGACCCTCACCCGTTCGGTTCACTGGAACTTCGGGACCATTAGGAGGATCTCGAGATGAGACGAATCACCCCGATCATCGGCGTCGCCGCGGCTGCGACTGCCTACCTCACGGTTGCGAGCCTCGCCGACATCACCGGCTCGGCCCACGACTTCAGCGGGTCCGTGTGGGCCAACGGCGAGATCTGCCTCCCGTGCCACGCGCCCCACAGTGTTGCCTCGCCTGGGGCCGGACCGCTGTGGAATCACGCGGTCACGACCGCCAGCTACGAGGTCTACGGACCGGATCCGGGCAACCCGTATCCGACGGCGGAGGCCCTCGACGAGGGGAGCATCCTCTGCATGTCTTGCCATGACGGAACGGTCGCGGTCGACGCCTTCGGCGGTGGCACCGGCTCGTTCACGATCACCGGCGATTCCAACCTCGGAACGGACCTGACCGACGACCATCCTGTCGGCCGCTCCGGCGAGTATCCCTCGCACGGCGGCTTCGTCGATCCTGCCCTGTGGGAGGATACGGCGGGCCACGGGTTCAATCTCAAGGAGATGATCATCGACACCGTGCCGACTCCGGTCGTGGGCTGCGGAACCTGCCACGAGGCCCACAACAGGAACAACCTCGACTACTTCCTGTGGGTCGACAACGCCGGCAGTGCCCTCTGCCTGACCTGCCACAACAAGTAAAGTAGCCCCCCCACAAGAACGGCCCACGCCGTTCCGAGAAACGGGCCGGCCGAACGCGGTTGGCCCGCTCCTCGTTTAAAGAGCGACCATTGGGTGACCGACCAAGATGACGGCCCCGGATGTCCCGGGGTCGTCTATTCTGATGGTCGCGGAGATGGTCCGACGATCAACACGAGGGTGACGGGAATGCCCACCAACGGAAGTTCGAGCACGACTCGTCACCACCAAGGCGCGGCCACCGGGCTCCTGCTCGGGATCCTGGTCGCGCTCGCGGGCACGGGTTGCGCGAGCAGCGGAAAGAAGGCGACCACGGACCGAACGGACTACACGTTCTGGCCGCAGTTTCCCGACGAGCCGCGGCTCCAGTTCCTGACCTCCTATCGGTTCAGCGAGGACGTGGAGCCGCCCAAGGGCAGCCTCGACGCGATCATCTACGGCAAGGGGAAGCGCGTCCTGCCGATCACCAAGCCGTACGGCCTGGAGATGTCCAACGGGCGGATCTACGTCTGCGACACGAAGAACGCGGGCGTCGTCGTGCTCGATCTCCGCAAGCGCGAGACGCGGCTCATGGGCGTGTCCGGGACCGGCCGGCTCACGAGCCCGACGGACATCGCCATCGCGCGAGACGGCACCATGTACGTCTCCGATGCGCAGCGTGGCGTGGTCGGGGTCTACGACGCCAACGAGCGGAACATCGCGACGTTCGGCTTCCCGGGGTTCAAGCCCACCGGCGTCGCCGTCTCCGGCGACGAGCTGTTCGTGTGCGACTTCGCCTCCAAGAAGGTGCAGGTGCTGGATCGCTACAAGGGCACCCAGCTTCGCGAGATCGGCTTCGACTCCGATCACCAGGAGCGCTTCGAGTGGCCGCTCGGCATCGCGGTCGATCCTGAAGGGAACCTCTACATCAGCGACGTGATGCACTGCCGTGTCCGGCGCTTCAGCCCCGACGGCGAGCTGCTCACGGCGTTCGGCCAGGTCGGTGCGAACGTCGGCTCGTTCGTGCGGCCGAAGCACGTCGCCGTGGATCCGGAGGGGCGCGTCTTCGTCGTCGACGCCGGGTTCGCCAACGTCCAGATCTTCGACGCCGAGGACCAGCTCCTCACGTACTTCGGATCGGCGGGCGGGCACCCGGGCGCGATGCAGCTCCCCGCGGGCGTTTGTGTGCACGAAGGCGATCTGGATCTGTTCGAGTCGTACATCCATCCCGACTTCGAGGCCGAGCGTCTCGTGCTCGTGACCAATCAGTTCGGGGTCCACAAGGTCTCCGTGTATGCGATGGGGCAGCTCCGCGAGGGCGTGACGCCCCAGGATCTCACCGGCAGCGTCGTCCCCGTGGGTGATGGTCTCATCGGTGAGGACGAAGAGGCTCCGACCGGAGTGCCCGAAGGCCCGCCACCGGGGGCTGGTGCCTCCTGGGAAGCAGAGGGCTCCCCGGAGGACTCCGGCGTCAAACCTTGACGAGAACCACCGCCAGAGCGACTCGGGGCGGGCTTCGGGGGCGGGGGGGCCTCGTGCTCTCAGCGGCCATGCTCCCGGGACTCGCGGCCCTCTGGCTCGGGTGCAGTGTCGAGAAGCACTACGAGCTGCTCAGCTTCTTCTTCGACGGCGTCCCGGACCCCAACGCTCCCGAGGGTCTGGCCCCCGACAGCTCGGGCCGCCCGCGGCGGCCGTCCGTCACGCACCCCCCGTTCAAGGAGGGCGCGTGCACGACGTGCCACGTCGGCGCCGGCACGTTCGGCCTGACCTTCAGCGGCTACTCGAGCGTTGACGCCGACGTGTGCTTCGAGTGCCACGAGGGCGTGCTCGACGAACACCCGCTCCTTCACGGTCCGGTCGCCATCGGTGGCTGCATTCTGTGTCACGAGCCGCACGTGTCACGTTACGAGCACCTGCTCACCGCACCGACGCCCCGGCTGTGCATCGACTGCCACGGCACCAGCATGCGGTCCGAGGCGGGCGGGCCGCACGAGGATCTCGAGCGCGACTGCCTGGACTGCCACGATGCCCACGGCGGACGGACCCGGTACTTCCTCCGCGAGCTGACCGAGACCGAGGAGTCCGAGCCCGAGGAAACCGAGCCCGAGGAGACCGAGCCCGACGAGATCGGTACGAGCAGGCTGTTGAGAAACTCCGACGGCCCGACATCGGCGAGCTTCCGCCCTGACCGCACCGTCGATTCTCGACGTATCACAGGGGATATGCCTTCGAATCGCCGGCACGCTCAGGACGAAAGCTCGCTCGATCTCGGTCGCGCCGGAGTTCCTCAACAACCTGCTAGTGATGCGGAGCCCGAGCCGCCGGAAGCCCAAGGTGTCGGGTAGACGCGCGACATCCCGCGCGGTGCTCGCCGTCGCGGTCCTCGCGGGGCCGGGCACCCCCGGCTCGGCGCCGGCCCAGGACGAGGGCCCGGTGGTGGTTACACAGGATGCCGATCTCGTGCCGCTGCGTCTGGAGAACATCCGCGTGGCGCTGGAGCTGCTCGGGATCTACCAGGAGGACGAACGAACGCTCGTCAACGGCACCAAGACGGTCAATCGGGACACCCTGCTCCGCGGCATCCTCGAGATCCGCAGCGAGGGCTTCATCGGCCATCCGAACCTCGTCGAGCTGGACCTGCTCGGCCGGTTCCAGCTCGAGGATCGCGACATCGACAACGAGTCGAACGTCGCGCGGGTGCGCAACCCGGAGGACATCTACGAGTTCGACGGCAGCGCCCTGATCCTCCGGGAGAGCACCACGCCGCTGGAGCTGTACGCGCGGCGCACGGAGACCATGATCGACCGGGAGTTCGGCGAGACGCTCGACGCCACGACGGAGCAGTACGGCGCCATTCTCCGGGTCCGCTCCGACTTCGCCCCCAGCACCTTCCAGTACTACCACCGGATCCAGGACCAGACGGGCAACATCGGCCAGGACTTCCACGTCGTGCAGGACACGTTCGAGATGTTCACGCAGCTCAACCTGGAGGACGCCCAGCGGTTCACGTGGACGTATTCCTACGACAACGTGGACGAATCGGGAAACCTGCGCCTCCCCAACTCCTTCGAGCGTCACGACGGCCTCGCCGTCCACATCCTGCCCTTCGGGGAGACCCTCCGGAGCAACCTGCGCTCGAGCGTGACGCTGTACAGCCAGACCGGACTGTTCCCGGTCGACCGTGTGCGCGTGGACGAGCGTCTGCGGATCAGGCCGACGCAACGCATGGAGTACCGCGCCGACTACACGTTCGAGACCCAGAACCGCCCCATCGCCGACCAGGAGCTGATGCAGGGCGGAGCGGGGTTCCGACACCGGCTGTTCGACAGCCTCACGACCGACTTCTTCGCCGGCGCGAGCCAGCTTCGACAGACCGACAGCGGGTTCGAGAGCACGCTGTACTCCGGCGACCTCAGCTTCGATTACGAGAAGCTGGTCCCCGGTGGCGTGCTCTCGGCCACCATCCTCGGATCGTTGAGCCGGCAGGAGGACACCGACAGCAGCGCGCCGATCCCCGTCAGCGACCAGTCCGAGACCTTCGATCCGTCGCTGACCGTCACGCTCAACCGGCGCAACGTCATCGATCAGTCGGTCATCGTCACGGATGCTACGGGGTTCATCATCTACACGGAGGGCATCGACTACACGGTGGAGTCGTTCGGCGACCGCACCGAGATCCGGCGCGTCCTGGGAGGCAACATCGCCCCCAACGAGACCGTGCTGGTCGACTACCTCATCGGGCCGGAGCCGGCGAACACGACCGATACCGGTGTCTTCGCCATCAGCGGCCGGTACAGCATCCAGGAGGGACCGCTCAACGGGCTCAGCGTCTACGGGCGCTACGGACGCCAGAACCAGGATCGCGAAAGCGACAGCCCGCTGCTCGGCGCCGCCGACGACGTGGAGACGGTGGTATACGGCGTCGAGTACGACACCGGGTACCTCAACCTGATCGCCGAGTGGCGCTCCCGCGACAGCACGTTGTCGCCGCAGGACACGACGCGTTTCGAGGCGAGGTTCTACGAGCCGATCGGGCGCGGCGGGGGCCTGACGTTCAGCACCTTCTACCAGGAGGTGGACCGCCCCGACGACAACATCATCAGCGAGACCTTCACGTTCTCGGGGCGCTGGACCCAGCGTTTCTCCTCGCGGTTGACGACCAACCTGCTGTTCCAGTGGCGCAGGGACCGGGACAACCGCACGCTCGACACCGACGGTTTCGAGACGGAGTTCGACGTGCGCTGGAACTACCGGCAGACATCGGTGTACGGTACGATCCGGTGGCGGACGCTGGATACCGTCATCAACGATACGGATTTCGTGACCCTGAAGGCGGGCGTGCGCCGTGAGTTCTGACGTGAGCCGGAGCCGAGCAACGCATCGATCGAACCACCGGCGCCGCGGCGCGCGATGCGCGTGCGCGACGCTGGCGGGACTGCTGGTCGTGCTCACCGGATGCCAGGGGCCCGGCGCGCTCTTCGAGCCGCTCGACTCACCGCCGCGCTGGCCCGCGCCGCCCGCGGCGCCGCGGATCGGTTACGTCGGCACGATCGAGAACGAGAAGGACCTCAAGCCGGGGCGGTCCTTCGGCGAGGGTCTCGGCGAGACGATCTTCGGCAAGAAGCCGTCGCGCTCGATGCTGACCCCGCACGGGCTGTGCGTCGACGGGCGCGACCGCCTGTTCGTCGCCGACAGCAACGCCCAGGTCGTCCACGTCTTCGACCTTCAGAAACGTCGCTACGAGCAGTGGCGTCCCGAGGAGGACACGGACGGGGCGGAAGGGACGGGGGGGTTCAGCCAGCCCGTCGCCGTGGCGTGGGACCCCGCGGGCCGGCTGCTCGTCTCCGATCCCGTCGCCGGCGCGATCTTCGCGTTCGACGACCGCGGGCGTTCGCTCGGACCGATGGGCTCGCAGTTCCTGTTACGTCCGTGCGGTCTCGTCGTCGATCCGGTGACGCGCCGCATCTTCGTCGCGGACACGGGGACGCACCAGGTCGTGGTGCTCGCGGTGGACGGCGGGCTTCTGCAGCGGATCGGTTCCCGCGGCAGCGAGCCCGGGCGCTTCAACTTTCCGACGAACGTCGCGCTCGATGCCGCCGGTCGGCTGTACGTGAGCGACTCGCTCAACTTCCGCGTCCAGGTGTTCGGCCGGGACCTCGCGCTCGTCGGCCAGGTCGGCAGCCAGGGCGATCGGCCCGGCTATTTCTCGCGGCCCAAGGGAGTCGCGCTCGACAGCGCGGATCACCTCTACGTCGTCGACGCGAACTTCGAGGCGGTGCAGGTCTTCGACGCAGACGGCCGGTTGCTGCTCTCCTTCGGGGAGGAGGGGCGCGGCCCCGGGCAGTTCTGGCTGCCCAACGGCATCCACGTCGACGACCGTGACCGGATCTGGGTTGCCGACTCCTACAATCGACGGGTGCAGGTATTCGAGTACATTCCGGAGCCCGAGCCATGACCACCGCACGGATCGCGGTGCCGATCGCCGCCGTCGGCGCCTTGGCCGCCGCCGCTCTTCTCATGGCGCAGCAGAGCGTCATCGACACGCCGCACAACCTCTCCGCGTCCGGACCGTCCGCGGTGCGGGCCACCGGCGAAGAGAAGGTCTGCATCTTCTGCCACACGCCGCACAGCGCGCGGCCGATCTCGCCGCTGTGGAACCGCGACAACCCCGCGAACGCCTACACCGTCTACACGAGCAATGCGCTGGACGCGATACCGGGCCAGCCGACGGGCACCTCCAAGATGTGCCTGTCCTGTCACGACGGCACGATCGCTCTCGGCAGCGTGGTGTCGCAGGATCAGAGCATCCAGATGGCCGGCGGCATCACGACCATTCCGCCCGGGTCGTCGAACCTGGGGACGGATCTCTCCGACGACCACCCGATCTCCTTTCCCTACGACGCGAGCCTCGTCGCCACCGACCTGAAGCTCACCGATCCGGCCGCGCTCACGAGCGAGATCCGGCTCGATCAGAACCAGGAACTCCAGTGCACGGCGTGTCACGACGCCCACGACAACTCGTTCGGCGAGTTCCTCGTGATGTCGAACGAGGGCTCGGCGCTCTGCGTCGCGTGTCACCAGATCTCCACCACGACGGTCATGGGGCACGAGACCTGCGCCGGTTGCCATCAGACGCACACGGCGCCGAGCGGCCCGTACCTCCTCGCCGGCGACCGAGTGCGCAGCACATGCCTGCGTTGCCACGACGGCTCGGCGCCTCCGGCGAAGGACATCGCGACGGACATCCAGAAGTTCAACGCGCACGACACGGACAGCCCCGTGGATCCGCCGAACCCGGTGCCGGACCACGCCACCTGCGCCGACTGCCACGATCCGCACACGATGGAGCACGGATCCGGAACCGCGCCCAACATCCATCCCTCGTTCGGGAAGGTGCCCGGCGTCAACCTCTCCGGCACGGCGATCATCGAGGCCGCATTCGAGTACGAGGTCTGCTACCGGTGCCACGCGGACACCAACGTCGCCGACGCCTCGTGGGTCTCGCGCCAACTCACGCAGATCAACACGCGGCTGGAGTTCGATCCAACGGCCGTGTCGTTCCACCCGGTGGCGACCACGGGACGCAACCCGGACGTCCCGAGCCTCCGCCCGCCGTGGACGGAGGCCAGCATCGTCTACTGCAGCGACTGTCACGGCTCCGACAACAGCACGAAGATCGGCGGCAACGGCCCCGACGGCGTGCACGGTTCGTTCTTCGAGCCCATCCTGGTCGCGCGGTACGAGACGACTGACTTCACCCCCGAGAGCCGCTCCGCCTACGCCCTCTGCTACCGCTGCCACGAGCGCGAGGGGACCGACGGGGTCCTCCGGGATCGGACGTTCGAGCACAGCAAGCACGTCGAGGACGCGGACACACCGTGCTCGGTCTGCCACGACCCGCACGGAATCGCGTCCGCGCAGGGCCGGGCGATGAACAACAGTCACCTCATCAACTTCGACACGACCGTCGTCTCTGCAGATCCCGTGACGGGGCTGCTCGAGTTCCAGGACCTCGGCGAGCGCGCCGGCACGTGCACGCTGATGTGTCACGGCGAACGCCACGACAACACGTCGTACGCGCGGTAGGCGCGTTCAGGCCGTCAGCGTCAGGCCCGTGCGACCCGCGCTCGTCCCGCGTCCAACATTACTGTCCTACAGAATTCTGGGATGGGAGAATGGACAGGCATTCCTGGGAGAATGGGTGGGAGAATGGACAGGCATTCCGATGGGAGAATGGACAGGCATTCCGTGTGGGACTTCCGCCCGCGATTGCCGCTCCGCGCGCACCCACCGCTAAGCTCGGAAGGCATGTGTCTCGGGTGGTGCGGTTGGCGGCGCTGCGGCAGGGACTACTACCTGGGCGGCGATCGGCCTCTTCCAGTCGGGGTCGTTGTGGGCGGAGTCATTCCTACCGCGGCGCCTTGACTGACACTACATTGTAGGTACAATGATGAGTGTGGATGGGCTACGATTCGAATGGGACCCGGGCAAGGACCGCGCGAATCAGCGGCGGCACGGCGTTGCGTTCGATGAAGCGATGACCGTGTTCTTCGACGAACACGCTTTGTTGATCGAAGATCCCGAGCACTCCGAAGCCGAGGATCGGTTCATCATGCTCGGCTTGAGCTCGAAACTGCGAATCCTGGTCGTCTGCCACTGCTACCGCAGCGGTGACGATGTAATCCGGCTCATCTCAGCGCGAAGGGCCAACAAGCAGGAGCGCGAGGGATACAACGGCAGGTTAGGACAATGAAGAAACACTATGACTTCTCCAAGGCGAAGCGAAATCCGTACGCCCGGCGTCTCAAGAAGCAGATCACGATTCGCCTCGATGCCGATACGCTCGGGTACTTCAAGGAGCTCGCCGAGGAGACTGGCATTCCGTACCAGACGCTGATCAACCTCTATTTGCGCGAGTGTGCGAGCACTGGCAAGAAGCTGTCGATGCGCTGGCGGGCAGCGGGGTGACACGTCACGAGCAGCGGGTTGTCGCCGAACTTCGTCGTTCCCGTGTCGACGCCGCCGCCGACACCCACGGTGCCCCGAAGCCGTTTACGGGAAGAGAATGGACAGGCATTCCGTGTGGAACTTCCGCCCGCGATTGCCGCTCCGCGCGCACCCACCACTAAGCTCCCCGCGACAATCGACCCGTCGCACGCCGCGCGGACCCACGGCTTCCCGGCTTCCCTGCGGGCTGACTCGCAGCCGGAACGACTCGACCCGTCGTCGGACCGTGCGCCGCCGCCCGGTGCTCACACACCGCTCGGAGCCGACGGTTCGTCTGTTTGGGTTAGAGCTATTGTCAATTGTTGTGGATGGGGCGCATGATCAGGCGGCGACCTTCAGCTTGATTCCGTCGATGAACCGAACGCCACGGATGACATCCGGGATGAGTTGGTGACCGTTGAGCCGGCGCCACCGTTTCTCCGCTGACTGAGCGAGTTTGAAGACCATGGCCAGGCATGCCGCGCGGCTGCCGTTGCCCTTCGTTCGGCGGTGGCGAAGTCGAACGGTGGCGAACGTCGCCTCGAGCGGGTTCGTCGTGCGAAGGTGCTTCCAGTGCTCGGCCGGGAAGTCGTAGAACGTGAGCAGGACGTCGCGGTCTTTCGTCAGGCATTCGACAGCCTTCGGGTACTTCACCTCGAAATCGTCCACGAAGCTGTCGAACGCGTGCTCGGCTGACGCCCGGGTCTCCGCCTGCCA
>JAAELP010000043.1 GCA_024226535.1 Planctomycetota bacterium
ACGACGTTCCGATCCGTCTCCATCGTCTGGAGGATCGTCACCTCCGCGTCGGGCGGGAGGCTCAGGATGCGCTTCCAACTGTCGCTGGGCTTGTAGTTGGTGTTGAGGTTCGGGGCGAGGACGTCGGTCTTGCCGAGCGTCCGGGCCGTCTTGCCGTTCGGCGCGAGCTTCAGCGGCGAGGTGCTCCCGCGCGGGTAACGGATGTACCCGAAGAAGTCCTTGAACGCCGGGCCCGTGGTCCGGACGCGCGCGAACTTGTAGCGCTCGCCGGTGACCAGGACGACGTCGCCCCTCTTCAGCTTGCCGAACGGGTAGTACGAGTCCGCGGGGTTCGAGCGCACGAAGACGTCCTCGTGCGTTACCACCGCCAGGGATCCCTTCGTGCTCGTGGCTTCCTTGCCCTTGCCGCGCTGCTGGGCGTTCACGGGGTTGCTTCCGGCGATCGCCAGCGCGGCCGCGGCGGCGATTCCGCAGAGACTCGTGAACCGGAAATGCCCGAGGTGCAGTCGCTCCGTCGTCATGACTACCTCTCCCTGGTTCGGGTGGGTGTGGGTCGTGGGGAATGGGCTCGGCGACCCGAGCCGCCGTCACGGCGCGAGCGTATCCCCACGCCATGCACACGGCAAGGGGCGCGCGGCCCTTGTGTGGATAGTCCGTGCGGTGGTACGCTGCGCGCCATGTGTGGACAAGATGTCACTCGTTCGACGCGCATTGCCCGTCCGGCGGGCGTTTGCGCACTCCTTGCGCTCTGGGTGGCCGCCGTGGCGCTCGGTGGCTGCGAGTCGTCGCCGTTCACCGGGCCGGTGGAACCGGACCTCACCTCGCTCATCGACGCCGCGGTCGACCGGGAAATCGCCGGGCTGCCGCCGGACGCGAACCTCGTCACGAAGTGGGAGACGAGCGACGTCGAGAGGACCCTCGCCGAGCACCGCGACGAGCTGGAGGCGATCGGCCCCGCCACGCCCTCGCGGCGCACCCCGGTCACGCTCGGCCCCGATCTCACGGGAGCCGACCAGGAGCGGATCTCGATCCCGCTCGACCAGGCGATGATCACGGCGGTGGACAACAACCTCGTGGTGGAGATCGCCCGGCTCCAACCGGCGATCAACCGCGAGGACGTCATCAACGCCGAGGCCGCGTTCGACTTCGTGCTCGGCGGCAGCGCCGCGCTCACGCGGACCGATCAGCCGCGCGCGACGCCGTTCGTCGGTGGGCAGGCGATCGGCGTGCCCATCAACGCGAGCAGCAACTACCGCTTCGACACGAGCCTCACCAAGCGGTTCCATTCGGGCACCGTCGTCGAGCTATCCACCGATCTCGACCGCTTCGAGAACAAGGCCCCGGGCTTCGCGTTCCTGCCCGACCCGGCCTACACCGCCAACCTCCGGCTCGGCGTCGTGCAGCCGTTGCTCCGCGGCTTCGGTGAGGACGTGAACACCGCGACCATCCGGCTCGCCGACAACGCAGCGCGAAGCTCGGTGGCCGAGCTGACCACGCAGCTCCTCGATCTCGCCGAGGAGACGGAGAACGCGTACTGGGAACTCGCGAAGCGCTGGAAGGCCCTCGAGATCCTCCAGTGGCTCGTCGAGGAGGGCATCGAGGTGCGCGACGTGCTCGACGGCCGGCGGGACTTCGACGCGAACATGGCCCAGTACGCCGATGCCGTCGCCCGCGTGGAGGAGCGCAAGAGCAGGGTGATCCGCGGCCGGCGAAGCGTGCGGGCCGGGTCGGACAGCCTCAAGCTGCTCCTGAACGATCCGGAGCTCATCATCGGCTCGGAGGCCGTGCTGTATCCCTCCCTCCTCCAGCTCGACTCGCCGATCGCGTACAACCTCCGCGACGCGATCTCCACCGCGCTCGACAACCGTCCCGAGATCGAGCAGGCGTTGCTGCTCATCGACGACGCGTCGATCCGGCAGCTCGTGGCCGACAACGCGCGTCTGCCGCTGCTCGACCTCGCCGGCGAGATCGCCTACGTCGGCCTCGACACCTCCGCCGGCGACGCGTACTCGAACACGCTCGACAACGACTTCATCGACTACGTGCTCGCCCTCAGCTTCGAGTACCCGCTCGGCAACCGCGGGGCCGAGGCCGGCTATCGCCAGGCGCGCCTGCGTCGGTACCAGGCGCTGCTCGCGTACCGCCAGGCCGTGCAGCTCATCGTGTTCGACGTGAAGTCGGCGCTGCGCGACGTCGTCGCGAACTACGAGTTCATCCAGGCGACCCGCGCCTTCCGCGTGGCGCAGGCGGAGAACCTGCGCACGTTGCTCGTTCGGGAGGAAACGATGGAGGGGCTCACGCCGGAGTTCCTCAACCTCAAGTTCGACCGCCAGGATCGCCTGGCGCTCGCCCGCCAGGAGGAGATCGACGCGCTGGCGAACCACAACAACGCGCTGTCGAAGCTCTACCGGGCGATGGGAACGGGCCTGAAGATGCGCGGCATCGACGTCGAGGTCGTCGGCGAAGAGGACGTCGAGGACCTGCTCCGGCGCACCGACGATGTCACGGGTCGTTGATCCGACACCGGACGCGATCGAGGCCGCCGCGGCCCGCCTGCGCGCCGGGCATCCCGTGGCGTTCCCCACCGAGACGGTCTACGGCCTCGGCGCCGGCACGCTCGACGCCGCCGCCCTCGAAGCCGTCTACACGCTGAAGGGTCGCCCCGACGACAACCCGCTGATCGCCCACGTGGCGGGCGCCGCCGCCGCGCGGGCGCTCGTCACGCGCTGGGACACGCGCTGCGACGCGCTCGTCGAGCGCTTCTGGCCCGGGCCCCTCACGCTCGTGCTGCCGAAGGCCGCGCACGTGCCGGACCGCGCGACGGCCGGGCTCGCGACGATCGCGGTCCGCGCGCCGCGTCATCCGGTCGCGGTGGATCTGCTCGCGGCGTACGGCGCGGCGATCTCCGCGCCGTCGGCGAACCGGTCGGGGCACGTCTCAGCGACGACCGCGCGGCACGTCGCCGACGACTTCGCGGACGTCGCCGACCTGCTCGTGCTCGACGGCGGTCCCTGCGCGATCGGCCTGGAGTCCACGGTGCTCGACCTGACCGGCGCGACGCCGGTGGTCCTGCGTCCGGGCAGCGTGACGGAAGAGGCGC
The DNA here is from genome assembly GCA_024226535.1 of Planctomycetota bacterium. GTDB lineage: Bacteria > Planctomycetota > Phycisphaerae > Phycisphaerales > SM1A02 > JAAELP01. The sequence continues at coordinate 3,101 of JAAELP010000043.1, forward strand.
TCGGCCGCGTGCTCGGCCCCGTGCGCGTGCTGCGGATCGACACCCAGGCCGCCAGCCCCGGCACGTCGATGCGTCACTACGCCCCGCGGACACCGTGCGTGTGCGTCGAAACCGAAGAACTGGTCGCGATGCTCGCCGAGACGGCGCACCCGGTCGCCGTTCTCTGCTTCGACACGAACGCCGTGCCGAGCCCGCACCGCCCGATCGCCATGCCGCAGGGCGCCGGCACGTACGCGGCGCAGCTCTACGACGCGCTCCGCGAGGCGGACCGCATGAGCGTGGAGCGCATCGTCATCGAACGCCCGCCGGAGACGAACGAGATCTGGAAGGCGATCGTGGATCGCATCCGCAGGGCGACGGCGTAGCTACTCGGGTTCGGGTTGGGTGGTGGCCGGCGCTGGTTCCGGTTCATCGGGCATGGACGTCGGCACTTCGTCCGCGTCCGTGTCCGTGTCCGCGTCCGTGTCCGTGTCCGCGTCCGTGTCCGCGTCCGTGTCCGTGTCCGCGTCCGCGTCCGTGTCCGCGTCCGTGTCTTCGTCCTCTTCCTCCTCCGGTGGCGGCGGTGGACGCTCTCCCGTGTAGATCACGAAGTCGGCGCGATCGAGGTCGTCGGGCAGCAGGGCGGCGGGCCATTCGCGCTGGAGGCTCAACACCAGGATCCGCGCCTGCGGACGTCGGAGCCGAAGCTCCTGCACGACGCCGCCCTCCCGGTCGGAGTGGAACTGGCCGATGAGCAGGACCACCTTGTCGTGCCGGTCGCTCGCCCGCGCGACCGACTCGGCCATCGTCGCATCCCAGACGAGCTGGCTTCGGAAGAGGGCCTCGATGTCCGCCGGGGTCATGCGGCGCATGACGGGTGCTTCTTCTTCTTCTTCTTCTTCTTCCTCGTCCGTGTCCTCGTCCGTGTCCTCGTCCGTGTCCTCGTCCGTGTCCGCTTCCGTGTCCGTGTCCGTGTCCGCGACCGCGACCGCGTCCGTGTCCACGTCGTCCGCGTCCGCGACCGCGTCCTCGTCCGTATCCGCTTCCGTGTCCGCGTCCTCGTCCGTATCCGCGTCCGTATCCGCTTCCGTGTCCTCAGCCTCGACCCCGGCCTCCGCCTCCTCCGGCTCCGGCATCGCCTCCGGCCGATCGCCCCCACCCATCAGATCGAAGAACCGGTCGCGATACCCGTCCGTCGGCATGCGTCTCGGAAGCTCGACCCAGCGCCGGCGGGCGCCGGGTAATGCCTCGATGCGGTCGTATCCGCGTGTGCGCGCCAGACGCACGTAGCGCCGCGGCGCGTTGGCGGCGACAATCGTGCCGTTGCGGTCCTGCGCGGCATCCACGATCGGCTGGTACCACAGCTCCCACTTGTCCTTGCCGCCCCAGCCCTGCGAGTTCGTCAGCTTCGCGAGCTGTTCGCCGTCGATGATCCCCTCGCGGAAGTCCTCGACCTTCGTCTGCTCGTCGCGCTCGAGCATCTCCATCGCGAGCGCCGAGTTCGGCCACAGTTCGAGCACGTCCTCGACGAGCGCGCGTTGCACGGCGTGTCCGACGCCGTCGTCGTGCTGCTCGCCGGCGACGATGACGTCCGCCCAGGCCACCGCGTCCAGCAGGTCTTCCCAGCCCACCGGGGCGCCGTCGGCGCCGTGGTACATCGGAAGCTCGCGTGCCGTCTCCGGGCTCGGATCGTCGGTGACCCGTTCCGGTCCCGAGAAGCCCGGGCTGACGAACCGCGGCGAACGGCAGCCGGCGAGCACCGCCAGCATGCACAGCATCGTGAGGGCTGGTCGAAGCATCGATGGAGGTCCATTCATCGTGAGGAGAGCGATGATAGCGGTGATTCCGCTTGATCTGGTCACGCAGCCCTGCAAGCATGGAGCGGGGATCGGTGAAAGGAAGACGAAAATGACGAGCCGATCGGTGATGGCCGCCTGCGTGAGCGCGGCAATTCTCTCGGGGTTTGGCGGCACGGCGGCGGCGGCGGATGACCGACCGCTGTTGCGGGTGCGGGTGGAAACGAACGATCCGGTCGCCCTCGAGGGCCGGCTGGAGCGCGAGGGCTTCGACGTCCTGGAGGGCGCGGCCGGCGAGAGCACGCTCGACGTCATCGTCACCGACGCGGACCTCGCGGCGCTGCGGGAGCGGGGCTTCGACGTCAAGATCATCAACCGTGGACGCCCGTTGCGCGACGTGCTCGCCGAGCGCGAGGCCGCCGACGGCGTGCCGTCCGGGTACGGCGACTACGACGCGATCGTGGCCCAGATGAACGTCATCGCCGGGAACTTCCCGCCCATCGCGCGGGTCGTCGACCTCACTACGGACTATGGCATGCCCACGACCGTGGATGGCCGGCACATCTACGCGATGAAGATCAGCGACAACCCCGCGATCGACGAGGACGAGCCGGCGGTGCTCATCGTCAGCGCTCACCACGCGCGGGAGATCGTCACGCCGGTCATCGCGCTGGAGGCGATGGACCGGCTCACGCAGACCTGGGGTCTGCCCGGGCCGGTCACGACGCTCGTGAACTCGACGGAGATCTTCATCGTTCCCGTCTGGAACCCCGACGGCTACCAGTACGTCTTCGACACCGACTTCAACTGGCGCAAGAACCGTCGCGTCTTCGTCGACGGCACGGGTGTGGATCTGAACCGCAACTACTCGTTCGGCTGGAACACCGCCTGCTCGGGCAGCACGAGCGCCGGGTCGAACACATACAAGGGTCCGGAGGCGGCATCGGAGGTCGAGACGCAGACGATGATGGCGTGGTCGCTCGCCGAGCGCTTCGCCAAGGTGATCGACTACCACTCCTCCGGCCAGGAAGTGCTGTGGGGATACGCGTCGTGCCGCTCGCACCCGCTCGACGCGTGGTGGCTGAGCGAGGCCATCGCGTTGTCCAACGCGTCCGGCTACGGCGGTGACGAACGGCTGCCGAGCGCCGACGGTGAGCACTACCAGTGGCAGTTCGGGCAACTCGGGGCGCACGCATTCCTCATCGAGACCGCGACGAGCTTCCAACCGTCCTTCGTCGACGCCGAGACCGAGGCGGACACCGTCTGGCCCGGCATCCTGCACATGCTCCAGGCCCCGATCCCGCTGAGCGGCAACGTGACCGATTCGGTCCTCGGGAACCCGATGGAGGCCACGATCACCAACGTCTCGCTGACGTACACGAACGGCGAGACCAACACCAGCGGCGGCGCGTACGGCCGGTACTACGGGTTCTACCCGTCGGGCGTGTACACGATCGAGTTCAGCGCGCCGGGATACCACACCCAGACCCACCCCGTGACGATCACCGTGGGCGGCCAGGTCGAGCTCGACGTGGTCATGGTTCCGTCCGTGACCGGCGACGTGAACTTCGACGGCGTCGTGAACTTCGCGGACATCCTCACGCTCATCGGCATGTGGGGCCCGTGCCCGTTCGGCGACTGCGCCGTCGGCGACTTCAACCAGAACGGGATGATCGACTTCGGCGACATCCTCGTGCTGATCGCGAACTGGACGCAGTAGAGTCCGGGCGCAGCAACAGCAGAACGCGGGCACCATCGTCGAACGATGGTGCCCGCTTCGTATGGACGCCGGCCGCGACCAACGCCGGTCAGGGGCACGGTCCCCACGCCCCGATCAGGGCGAGGATGTCGCCGAAGTCGACGGTGTGGTCGCCGTTGACGTCGGCGGGGCATGGCGGTGCGACCGAGTTGAAGTACAGCCCCGTGAGCATCGTGTCGTCGCCGAGCAGGACGTTCACGACACCGTCGATCGATGCGCCTTCCGCAACCACGAACTGGGCGACGAGAACCCTCCCGTCGGTATCGGGTTGGCTCTGTGCATCATCCGGGGTCACGAACCACCCAGCGGAGTCCGAGCTGAAGCTCCACTCCAGGTTGTTGCATTCCTGCTGGAATCCGGAGCTCAGACCGGTGGCGTCTCCCGCGGAACTGGTCGCGCCGATCGTGACGTACGTGTCCCACTGGTTCGACCAGATGCCAACACCCGTCAGGTCCAACGGCGCGGTGAGATCGCCGAACGGGTCGTTGTGGAAGAAGCCGTCCGATGAACTTGCAGTGAGCGGGGTGCCCGCCAAGCCAAAGACGGACAGCACCTGGGCGTCGAGGTTCACGCTCAGCCGGTACGTCGTGAGCCCCTGGTAGCCGTTCGGGACCCAGCCCTCGCCCACGTACTCCTCGAGCCAGAGCCCGGGATGGCTGCCGGTCGGGCATGGACCCCAGCTCCCGATCACCCCGAGGATGTCGCCGAAGTCCACGTCGCCGTCGCGATCGACGTCCTTCGGGCACGGCGTGCACTCGATCGTCAGGGCGCCCGGCCCGCTCGCGCCGCCGTCGCCACCGACCTCGATCATGATCTGGTCACCCGCCTCCACCGGGAACGCCAGCTCCGACTGCGCGCCGCAGTCGTCGTCGCTGCACCCCAGGATGACGCCCAGGGGGGCTCCGCACTCCTCGTAGGCGGCCAGCATCGTGTCGTAGCTGCTGCCGCAGAGGGAGACGCGCGCCGTCCCCTGGCACGTGGCGGTGTAGCAGTACCAGACGTTCGGGCCGGTCGTGCACCCGCCGCCGCCGCTCGTGGCGATCGAAGTGTCGAACGGCAGGGCGGTGACGTTGCCGATCGCCTTCGCCGTGGACGGCTCGTCGTTCGCGGCGGCGTAGTGAACGTGAAGCTGCGGCCGCTCGCCGGGAGTTCCCCACTCCTTGCTGTAGATGCCGCTGTAGTGCCCCGGTCCGTCGCCGGTCCACAGCGCCACTGACAAGGGCTGGCCGGCGTCGCGCAGCGTGCTCAGGAACCCGTTCGCGGCGGGCTCGTCGAGGTAGAGGTATCCGGCGCTCGGCGTTCCGCAGGAATCCTGCATGTCGCCCAGGAGCTGCGCATGGGTCGGCCGGTTGGTCCACGTGACCGTGCTCTCGGCCCAGGCCCCCTGCGTCTCATACGCGTACACGGTGCTCGTCTCGCCGGGAGGCCCGCAGGAGCCGAAGAAGAGGTAGATCTCGGCGGACGTGACCGTGGCGTACTCGGGGATGCCGCTCAGGTCGAACCGCAGGTAGCTGTAGCAGTAGCTTCCAACGACATCGCCCGCCAGCAGATTCGGATCGCTGCCGTAGTTCGTGTCGGGCATCGTCTGAACGACGCAGGAGTCGGCCTCCGGCGGGATGAAGACGAAGCCGCTGCCCATGACGCCCAGCGGCATCGCCGCCGCGCCGACGAGACCGATGGCCAGGTTCCTGCCCGTCTTTCGAATGTTGATCGGGCTGTACATGATGGTGCCCCTTTCCGGGACGCTCGTCCGGGAGCCCACGGTGGGTCCGTCAGGCGTCTCCATCACGGGAAGCGACGACGCCGATGGGAGACGACGCGGTTTCTTCGAGAAAATCGGGATTCACGCCGAGCGTGTGACCTCGCCCACGCGCTCCATGTGCGTGGCGAGGTCCCGCAGGGCGCGGCCGGTCAGCGCGACCACGGCGCCCTCGGACTTCTCCAGACGCTTCGCCACCTCCGGCAACGGTCGCCCCTGGAGGAACCGCAGCCGCAGCACCTCCGCGTGATCCTCCGAGAGGCGCGACAGGCAGGCGAGCATCGCCCCGACGGCCTCCTCGCGCCGGACGATCCGGCTCGGCGTGACGGAGTGCGCGTGGAGTTCGTCGAGCAGGTTCATGTACGACTCGGTTCCGCGCGAGACGATGGCCCGGCGCTCCCGTCCCGCGTCGCGGCGCCGGCGGTGCGCGGCGCGCCACGCGTCCACGAGCTTGTGGTCGAGGATGGTCAGGCTCCAGTTCAGGAACGAGTCGGGGCCTCGGTCCTCGAACCGGTCGATGTGCTCGAAGACGTCGAGATACACCTGCTGGAGGATGTCCTCGGGCGCGAACCGGGCACGCAGCGCGGGACGCATGCCCGCTTCGGCCCGGGCCCGCAGCACCGGGTAGTACCTTGCGAGCAGCTTGGATACGGCGACATGATCGCCGCGCTGGGCGGCGTCGATCCACGTCCGCTCGTGATCGTCGCCGGACATCGTCGTTTCCTGCGATGATGGTCGCCGCTATTGTACGTTCGGTCCCGACGTAACCGCCGCGGATTCGCGGGCAGGTGCCGCAGTCAGGGGGGCCACGATGGACGCCGATCGCCCGGAAGGGCAGTCCGAGCCCCATCAGCGCATCGACGCGCTGATCAACGAGTACTTCGAACGCCGGCAGGCCGGCGAGGAGTTGTCGCCGGAGGCCTTCGCGGCCGAGCACCGCGACTTCGAGGAGGACCTGCGCCCCTATCTCGAGGGCTTCTCGCTGCTGGAGCGCATCCGTTCCGACGCGGAGCACGATCTCGACGCGGTCGATCCCGGGCCGGACCTGCCGGCCATCGATGGGTACCGGATCCTGGAAGAGATCGGTCGCGGCGGGATGGGGGTCGTCTACCGGGCGATCCAGCGCTCCACCAAGCGCGTCGTCGCGGTGAAGGTCATGCTCGCCGGCCCGTTCGCGTCGCCGTCAGCCCGGCGCCGTTTCGAGCGCGAGATCGAGCTGGCCGCGCGCCTTCGACACGCCAACATCGTGCGCGTGCTGGAGAGCGGCCGCGCCGGGCGCCAGCCTTACTACGCGATGGACTTCGTGTCGGGTGTTCCCCTCGACGAGCACGTGTGCGGGCAGGAGCCTGACGTGCGCGCCCTGCTGGCGTTGTTCGCGTCGGTGTGCGATGCCGTCGAGTACGCGCACCGGCACGACGTCGTCCACCGCGATCTCAAGCCCGCCAACGTTCTGGTGGACGACGGCGGGCAGCCATACGTCCTGGACTTCGGTCTCGCCAAAGCGATCGGCGAGACCGCCGCGGAGGGGACCGTCACCGCCCGCATGTCGATACCCGGGCAGATCATGGGGACGCTTCCCTACCTGTCGCCGGAGCAGGCCGCGGGCCGGATCGACGAGATCGATGCTCGCACCGACGTGTACGCGCTCGGCGTCATGATGTACGAAGCGCTGACAGGATCGCTCCCGTTCGACGCCACGGACCGGCCCACCGAGATCGTCCGCCAGATCCAGGAGGTGGCTCCCCCGGCGCCGTCGAAGCGTTCCCGGCACGTGAGCAGCGAACTGGAGACGATCATCCTCAAGGCATTGGAGAAGGAGCAGGAGCGGCGGTACCAATCGGCAGCGGACCTCGGCGCCGACGTGCATCGGCTCCTGGCCGGAGAGCCGATCCACGCCCGACGACCCAGCAGCCTCTACGTGCTCCGCAAGAAGGCGCGCAAGCACCGCATCGCCATCGCGCTGTCGATGGTGGCCCTCGCCGTCGTCGTGAGCGGGCTGATCGTTCGTGCGAGGGGCGAGCGCCGGGAGCTTGCCGTCGCGCGGCACACGGCGCTGACCCGCCACGAGGCCCTGGAGCGCGCGGCGACGAACTCGGTGCTCGGATCGATCGAGGCGCTGCACGATCAGCATCGCGAACTCCCCGAGGCTCGTCTCGCCTGGGCGCAGGCTCAGTACCGGGTCGAGGAGACGCGTGCGTCGGGCATCCTGTTCCTCGAGCGTCTGATCGAGACGGACGAGTCCGCCTGGTACGCCGCCGCACTGCTGGCGGAGATCTACGAGCGGACCGGCGACACCGCGCGCGCCCGCGCATTGGCCGAGCGCGTCGAGCATGAAGCGGCGGACACGGCCGACGGCTGGTACCTGCGTTCACTGGCCACGCTCGATCGGGAACACGCGCGGCGGCATGCGGTCCGCGCCGTGGAACGCGATGCGTCCCATGTCCTCGCGTGGCGACGCCTCGCCGTGCTGCGACGTGACACGGCCGACCACGCCGGCGCGCTGCTGGCCGCCGACCGGCTCATCGCGTTGGGATCCGATCCCGTCGACTGGACGCTCTTTCGCGGGCGCCTGCTCGCGACGCAAGGTCGTTTCGAGGAGGCGGTCGCCGAGTACACACGCGCGATGCAGATGGGACCGTCGGGCGCGAAGGCGTACCTGGCGCGGGCGCACGCGTACCGGTGGCTCGGCGGGTACGAGAACGCCGTCGCCGACTACGACCGAGCGATCGAGATCAGCGGGCCGACCACGACCGACGTCTGGTCGCTCTACCAGCGCGCCACGCCCCTGTGGATCCTCGGGCGCCGGACCGATGCCCTCGAGGACTATCGCCGGGTCCGCATCCTTCTCGGCCACGCCTTCTACTCCGATGCGCGTCGCTTCGTCATCCTGCGTGAGTTGGGCCGAGACGGCGAGGCCGACGAGGTGCTGGAGGCGGCCCTGCTCGACGTCACCGATCCCTGGCTGGGAAAGGTCTTCCGGTGCCTGGGAGGTCGGATCACCCCCGAGGAGCTGGTGGCCGAGGGCACGGCACGCGACGACCTGGAGAAGCTCTGCGAGGCGTACTACTACGCGGGGGAGGCATGCCTGCTCGCGCGGCGAACCGGCGCGGCGCGCACCTGGTTCGAGCGATGTGTCGAGACGGGCGTCCAGTTCGATCCGGACAGTACGCCGGCGCTCCCCATGAACGAGTTCGAGCTGGCCCGGTGGCGCCTGGAGACCGTCGCGGCGACGTCGTCGAACGCCGGGGACTGACGGCTCAGCGGCGCCGGCCCCCGCCGGACGTCCAGCGTTTCCGGGGATCGCGCTCCGTGCCCTCGTCGGCCGCGGCCCGGTCGGCGGCGACGATGCGCTCCAGCAGCGGCGGCGTGAGCGCGCTCGCGTGCCCCTGCCAGCGCACGATCCAGTCGCGGCTGAGGACGAGCATGTGCGGCACCCGGCGCACGCCGACGGCGCGGCGCATCCGGTTCTCCTTGTCGATCCCGAGCGCGCAGCCGAGCTGCTCGACACGGATGCCGGTCTCATCCTTGATGTGGTCGATGCCGTCCTCGAAGTCCATGCGGTCCTCGTCGCTGATGGCGACGACCGACACGGTTCCGCCCTGCTCGTGGGCAAGCTCCGCGAACCGCCGGAGGTGCGGAACGCAGGGTGCCGAGGTGGTCGACCAGAACAGGATCACGACCACCGGCGCATGCGCGGGCCGCTGGGTCATCCAGCGTTTCACGACGACCTCGGGCCCGGGCTTGCCGCGCAGGTCGTCGGCGTCGGACATCGTGCCGACGATCTCCGGGAACGTGGCCGCCTCCTTCGTCTCGGGCTTGGGGCGCACCGGCACCGCAAAGTCCGGATCGAACGGCTCGGCGAGCAGCTTCTCGAGGGCCGCCGGTGTTCCGCGGGCGTTGAGGCCGACGTAGCGCACCGAACCCTGCTTGTCGATGAGCACATTGACGGGCCGGCGGTACACGCCGAGCGCGTCGCAGAACGCACCCTTGCGGTCGATGGCCACGGGGAACTTCGGCGGTCGTCTCTCCAGGAACGGCTGGACCTTGTCGGCGCCGTTGGGCGTGTGCAGGAGGATCACCGTCAGGTCGTCGGCGGCGAGATCGCTGAGCATCCGCTCCACGCGCACCGGGACCTTGCGACCGGATCCCGACTTGCTGTTCCACGACTGCACGAGCACGACCTTGCCCCGCTGATCGACCCAGCGCAGCGGCTCGGTGCCGGTACCGGGGCGCACCCAGACGAGGTCCTCGGGCAGTGGCGGGGGGGCGAAGCCGATCAGATCGTCGAGCAGCGCGCGATCGGTCTTGTCGAGACGGTCGAGCCACTTCCGGTCGGGGGCGTCGGCCTTCTTCGACGGTTCGTCGATCGCCGGCGGAGCGGGCGCCGGGCGCGTGCGCTGCGCCGACACCGGTGCGGCGGCGGTCGCGACGATCAACCCCCCCAGCAGGACGACGATGGCGTATCGCATGGGTTCCTCCGGGCCTCAATCTAACGGAAGCCGTGAGCCCCACGTACTCGGACCCCCCGAAACGCCCGGATGTTCCCGTTCGGCGGGTTGCCAACTACCGTACGGGCCCCGTGCCCGATGCCGCCCTCCAGCCTTCGCCCGCCCCGTTCTCCCTCGCCGCCTTCGGCGAGGTGTGGTCGATCGCGTGGCCGACGGTGCTGACGATGACCAGCTACACGGTCATGCAGTTCGTCGACTCGCTCATGGTCGGTCAGGTCGGCGCACTCGAAGTTGCCGCGCAGGGCAACGGCGGTATCTGGGTGTTCACGCCGATCGCGGTCGCGATGGGCTTCCTCACGGTCGTGAACACGTACGTCGCGCAGAACCTCGGCGCCGGCAAGCCGGAGAACGGCCCGAAATACGCCTGGGCCGCGTTGTGGATCAGCCTCGCGGCGTGGATCGTCATCCTGCTGCCGATGGCCCTCGGACTGCGCAGCTTGTTCGAGATCATCCATGCCGACGCCGGGCCCGAGAGCGCGCGGCTCATCGCGCTGGAATCCGACTACGGACGCATCCTGATGCTCGGGGCGATCTTCACGCTCGGGGGGCGCGGGATGCACCACTTCTTCTTCGGGCTGCACCGACCGAAGGTGGTCACGCTCTCGGCGATCGTCGGCAACGGCGTGAACATCCTCGCGAACTACGTGCTGATCTTCGGCGAGAACGGTCTGCCCCTGTTGAACCTGCCCGGCGTTCCGGGCGTGCCCGCGCTGGGCCTGCGGGGGGCGGCGATCGGCACCGTGCTCGGGTCGTTCGTGGAACTGGCGATTCCGTTCGCGGTGTTCCTCGGGCCGCGGTTGAACGCGGAACTCAAGACACGCGGCGCCTGGCGCCCGCGGCTCGGACCGATGCGCGATCTCTACCGCATCGGCTGGCCCGGCGCGCTCCAGTTCGGCAACGAGATCGTCTGTTGGGCGTTGTTCATGACCGTGCTCGTCGGCACGTTCGGTCCCGACCACATGACGGCGGCGTGGATCGTCCTCAAGTACATGCACCTGAGCTTCATGCCCGCGGTGGGGTTCTCCGTGGCCGTGACGTCGCTCGTGGGCAAGTACATCGGCGCCGGCAACCCGGACGTCGGCGTCGCCCGCGCGCGGCTGGGGCTCCTGATGTCCGTCGGATACATGACCGTGTGCGCGGCGGTGTTCTACGTGCTCCGCGAGCCGCTCGTCGCGGTGTTCGTGGGCGAGCGCGTCGACGCCGAGCAGGCGCGGAACATCATCGACATCGGGGCGAAGCTCATGATCTGCGCGGCCCTGTTCCAGACGGTGGACGCGTTCGGCATCGTCTACAACGGCGCGCTGCGCGGGGCCGGCGACACCGTCTGGCCCGGCATCGTGACCGTGATCTTCAGTTGGGTGTTCATCATCGGCGGTGGCTACCTGGCGGTCGGCCTGCGGCCCGAGTGGGAGTCGGTCGGCCCGTGGATCGCGGCCGCGGTGTACATCATCGTCTTCGGCGTGACGATGGCGTGGCGGTTCGAGTCGGGCCGCTGGCGGTCGATCAAGCTGTTGGCGCCCGAGGAGCGCGAGGCGGCGAGGGTGGCGCCGCTCGGGCCGGGCCTGCCGCCGGGCGAGGCGGAGGCCGCCGTGCGGGATATCGCCGAGGAGCTTGCGGGCCCCGGCCCCGGATGATGGCGAGGGCGAAAATCGGCGACAATTTGTCGCCCACCCTGGCCGCGAATAGACTCCCCGATTCCCCACACCTCCTCCGGAGACCTCCCGTGACCCCCGATATCCTCGACACCATGATCGGCGCCGGCGAGGCGTCTTCCGATCCGCAGGCGGCGCAGCGGCACTTCCAGGCCGGGAGGGAGGCCGAGTCCCAGCTCGAGCGGATGACGGCGATCGAGGAGTACCGGCAGGCGGTGCAACTCGGCGGCGATCCCGAGCACGTCTTCAAGCTCGCGTACCTGCTCGATCTCGCCGGTGAGGAGGACGAGGCGATCGCGCTCTACGAGCAGCTCGCCAACGGGGACCAGCCCCACGTCAACGCGCTGCTTAACCTCGCGGTGCTGTACGAGGACCGCAGCGACATCGGCAAGGCCGAGAAGTGCCTCCGTCAGGTCCTCGACACGAACCCCACCCACGAGCGGGCGCGCCTGTTCTGGAAGGACGTCGAGGCGTCCAAGGACATGTACTACGACGAGGAGCACGCCCGCGACCTCGCCAAGCACAACGCGTTGCTCGACACGCCGGTCACGGACTTCGAGCTGTCGGTGCGGGCCCGCAACTGCCTCAAGAAGATGCAGATCCGCACGCTCGGCGACCTGCTCAAGATCAGCGAGGCGGAGCTTCTCAGCTACAAGAACTTCGGCGAGACCTCGCTCGTGGAGATCAAGTCGATGCTCTCCGCCAAGGGCCTGCGTCTGGGTCAGGGTCTCGAGGGCAGCTACAGTCGCGCCCGCAAGGAGATCTACGAGGAGCTGCGTGGCAAGGCGCCCGAGTCGGTGCTGAACCGGCCCATCTCGGTGCTCGATCTCTCGGTCCGGGCCCGCAAGGCGATCCAGCTCCTGAACATCCAGACGATCGGCGATCTTGCGACGCGCACCGAGGCCGAGCTGATGGGCATCAAGAACTTCGGCGCCACGAGCCTCGACGAGATCAAGGCCAAGCTCAAGGAGTTCAACCTCGAGCTTCGCACGCTCGAATAGCGTGCCCGAGGGGCCACCGGGATAGAATCCGCGCATGAGCCGGCACTGGACGGATTCCGGGAGGCCGTCGCGGCGCGTTTTCCTGGCCAGACTCACGACGATCGTCACCGCACCCGCGGTGATCGTGGCCTGTCGCGATACGGATCCGGCCGAGGTGCCGGACCGGGCTCGCGTGCCCGATGACGAGATCTCCGATGACGGTCCATCGCCCGCGGCCGACGACCCGCGCCCCGCGCTGCCGGGCAGCGAGCCGCTCGTGCGCGTTCGGGTTCGCAAGGTCCGGCAACCGGCCACGCGGATCGAGATCGGGCGACCCGGCGAGTGGATCGCGCTCCGCACGCCCGGCGACGAAGAGGCCCCGGACCGCGCGAACGCGACGTCGGCGCGTCCCGGCCGCGGTCCCACCACGGTGGTGCTGCACGGGCCCGTGGCGATCTCGCAGCGAACCGGTGGGTGGTCGATCCTCGACGCCCGCGGCTTCCGTCCCACCGTCGACGGCATGGAGCTGATCGAGCTGAGCCTCGCCGAGGCGGCCGACGGCGTCGATCTCGAAGTGGACGGGCATTCGTACCCGGGGTTCGTGCAGCTCGTGGGACGCGGCGGCAGCGGCGCCGACGGGTACGACGTCGTCAACCACGTCGCCCTCGAGTCGTACCTGCCCGGCGTGGTCGCCGGCGAGCTGTACCGCCACTGGCACCCCAGCACGTTCGCGGCCCAGGCCGTCGCCGCCCGCAGCTACGCGTGCGCCGAGCGTTCGTACCGCGGTCACTCCCACTACGACCTCACGAACACGCAACGCTCGCAGGTCTACGAGGGGACGACCGAGCACGAGCGTGCTCTCGAGTCCGCCCGGCTGACCCGCGGCGTCGTGCTCGCCCACGACGGGCGGCTCGTTCCCGGCTACTACTCGGCGTGCTGCGGCGGGCGCGCCGCCAACGCGGTGGACGCGTTCGGCATGCATCCGTTCAACGACGTCGCGCCGCTCCGCGGGCGACGGCCCCTGGACGTGTGCGTCAAGGCGCCGTTGTTCGACTGGCGGATCGAGCGCCCGCACGACGAGGTCGTCACCCGCCTCGTCGCATACGGGCGTCGTCGCGAGAACGAGGCGCTGAAGAACCTCCGCCGGGTCCGCGCGATCGATGTCCACGAGGTCAACGAGCACGGCCGGCCCGTCAGCTACGCGATCGCGTCGGGCGCCGGCGCCGACCCCGTCGTGCTCGGAGCGGAGTCGCTCCGTTCCGCCGTCGACTACGCCGACGCAAGCCTGCCGCGTCCGGCGAAGCGTCTCTGGTCGGCGGCCATGGCGGTCACGATCGACGGCACGACCGTGCGCTTCGACGGCCACGGTCACGGTCACGGTGTCGGCATGTGCCAGCACGGCGCCGAGACGCTCGCCCGCGACAGCAAGAGCTTCGAGGCGATCCTGGAGTGGTACTACCCGGGGGTCAATGTGGTGCGGGCATACGTGTGAACGTGCAACAGCGCCCGCTACTAGGCCCAGATCAAGCGTGTGCGGCTGGTGTTCTCTCCGGTCGGTCGGCCGGGGATCTGGAGGCAGTTCGACCGCCGCCCGCCTCGGCGAGTCTCTGATCGGTCAGGTTGTGTCATCATCGCG
>JAAELP010000044.1 GCA_024226535.1 Planctomycetota bacterium
ATGCCCTTCTCCCGCTGGCTCGCCGCCAGCCCCGACCCCGTTCCCGACCAGTGGCGGGAATCCGTGAGAGCCCACGATGCGTGGCGCCCACGGCTGGCCGAGCTCGGCGCGGAGCGCGTCGTCGGCACACGTCCGATCGTGGACGGCGGCCGTCACTACAACGAGGCGTTCGCGTGGACGCGAGACACGGACGCCTGCATCGCCGCGCACCGCAAACGCCACCTGCCCGAAGAGGAGGGCTTCTGGGAGTCGTCGTGGTACACGCGCGGGGACGATGACTCCGAAGTCGTGGACGCCGCCGGCGTGCGCATCGGCTTCGCGATCTGCACGGAGATCTGGTTCCACGGCCACGCCCGGGCCTGCGGCCGGCGCGCAGCGCACGTGATCGCGTCGCCGCGGGCGACGTTGGCGTCGTCGACCGACAAGTGGATCGCCGGGGGACGCACCGCGGCCGTCGTGTCCGGCGCCTTCTCGCTGTCGTCGAACTTCCGAGGATCGGCGGGCGCGCTCGGGCGCTGGGGCGGCACCGGGTGGATCATCGATCCCGAGGAAGGCGACGTGCTCGGCACGACGTCGCCGGACCGGCCGTTCCTCACGCTGGACATCGATCTCGCGCGGGCGGACGCCGCGAAGAGCACGTACCCGCGGTACGTGCCCGACTGACGCGGGCGAGGCGCCTGTGGGGCCGCACCTACATTAGTCATTAGCGAAAATGAGGACTGCTAGGCCAAGGCTCGCTAATGACTAATGTAGGTGCGGCCCCGACTCCGCGTCGGCGCGGCCTGATCGGGCATTAGGGGTACAATCCGCGTCGCGATGGATGGTCTATCGGTCAACCGCGATCCCGGCGGCGCGCTCATCCTGGCCTTCCGGGGACCGCTCGACGTCAAGACGACGCCCGCGTTGTGGTCCGAGGCAACAACCGCCGCCGACGCCCCCGGATCGACGCTCGTCCTGGACCTCGACGCCGTCACGACATGCGACGGCGCCGGCGTCGGCCTGCTCGTCGAGGCCGATCGACGCGCGCGGGCGGCCGGCGCCGAGACCACGGTGCGCGGCGGCTCCGAGGAGCTGACCGAGCTGCTTCGGATGGCGCGTCTCGCACCGGACACGACCGGCGAGCCGGCGCGACCGGGGCTCGTCACGCAGATCGGCAACGCGACCGCGGACCTGCTCGACACGACCCGGGCGTTCGTGACGTTCCTCGGCGACCTCGCCGTCGCCGTGCCGAGAGGGTTCCTCACGCTGCGACCGGCCCGCGTCAAGGAGATCTCGCGGCAGTGCACCGAGGTCGGCGCCGACGCGGTCCCGGTGGTCAGCCTGCTCGGCGGTCTCGTGGGGTTGATCCTCGCCGTCCAGTCCGTGAAGGCGCTGGAGCCCATGGGGACGACGTCGCTGGTGCCGATGGTCGTCGGCTTCGCGACGTTGCGCGAGTTCGGCGGGCTCATCGCCGCGATCATCCTCGCCGGCCGGTCCGGCTCCGCGTTCGCCGCCGAGATCGGCACGATGAAGGTCACCGAGGAGCTGGACGCGTACACCACGTTCGCCCTGGATCCGATGGTGATCCTCGTGTTCCCGCGCGTCGTCGCCGGCGTTCTCATGACGCCGCTGCTCGCGTTGTTCTCGATCGCCTGCGGCGTACTCGGCGGCGCGCTGCCGATGTTCGGGCAGGGCTACACGTTGCGCGCGTACCTGACCGGCGTCATCGACTCGGTCGTGTTGGCCGACCTCGTCCAGGCTCTCGTGAAGGCCACTGCCTTCGGTTTCATCGTTTCGGCCCTCGGCTGCTTCCACGGGCTCCGCACGAGCAGCGGAGCGACGTCGGTCGGGGCGAGCGCGACGCGGGCGGTCGTGGCGGGCATCGTTGCCGTACTCGTCGCCGACAGCGTCCTCAGCTCCATCTTCTATAGTCTCGGGTACTGACGTGACCGACCCACCCGCCCAGAACGACGTCGCCGCCGTGGAGGTCCGCAACCTCCGGCTGGCGTTCGGCCCGAAGATCGTGATGGACGATCTCACCTTCGAGGTGCGCAGCGGCGAGATCTTCTTCATCGGCGGCAACTCCGGCTGCGGGAAGAGCACGCTCTTCAAGCACATCGTCGGGCTCCACACGCCGGCCGCCGGCGAGATCTACGTCGACGGCCACAACGCCGTCGGGGTGACCGGTGACGACCGACGCCGGTTGCTCAGCGGGATCGGCGTGAGCTACCAGGGCGGCGCGCTCTTCGGATCGATGACGATCCTCGAGAACGTCTGCCTGCCGCTCCGGGAGTTCACCGACCTCACGCCCGGTCAACGCCGGAGCGTCGGGCTCTCGAAGCTGGCCCTCGTCGGCCTGGAGGACGCGGCGTCGAAGCTCCCCAGCGAGATCAGCGGCGGGATGCAGAAGCGCGCCGCCGTCGCCCGCGCATTGGCGCTCGACCCGAAGCTCGTGTTCTTCGACGAGCCGAGCGCCGGGCTCGACCCGCTCAGCTCCAGCGATCTCGACAAGCTCATCGCGACGCTGAGCCGGCTTCTCGGCACGACGTTCGTCATCGTCTCCCACGAGCTGCGGAGCATCTTCTCGATCGCCGACCGACTCCTGTTGCTGGACGCCGCCCGCAAGACGCAGGTCGCCCTGGGACCGCCCGCGGAGCTGCGCGACAGCAGCCCCGATTCGTGGGTGCGCAACTTCCTCACCGCCGGAGCCGCCGCGTGAACCAGGGACACTTCAAGCTCGGGCTGTTCGTCATCGCCAGCGTCGCGCTGCTCGCGCTCATGCTCGTCCTGCTCGGCATGCTGGACCGCTTCCGGCCGAGCGTCACGATGGAGACGTACTTCTTCGAGCCGATCGAGGGGCTCCAGCCGGGCGCCGCGGTCAGGTTTCGCGGCGTGCCGTTCGGGCGCGTGCGCAACGTCGGCTTCGTCGAGTACGAGTACGGAGACACGCCCGGCATCAAAGCCGGGAAGTCGTCGGGGAGCATCGTGTATGTCGAGATGGTGATCGGAGCCGAGAGGCTCGATAACCTGAAGCTGGACGTGGACACGCTCGATGAACATCTCAAGGGCGCGGTGGCGGACGGCCTGCGGACCCGGATCACCACCAGCGGCATCGGCGGTCCCGCGTTCGTGCAGGTCGACTACCTCGACCCGGAGCGGTTCCCCGCGCCGGACCTGCCGTGGACGCCCGAGCACCTGTACATCCCGTCGGCGCCGAGCACCGTACGCTCGATCATCGACGCCCTCGCCGCGGTCCTCATGGACTTCGAAGAGGCGGACGTCGTGAACAAGCTCGGCGAGCTGGGCAACATCGGCCCGGCGATCACGCGTCTCGTCGACAGCCTCGAGGAAGACGACGTGCTCGCGACGGCGAGCACGTCGCTCGCGGAGCTTCGTGCCGCCAGCTCCGAGCTGCGCGAGCTGCTCGCCGATCCGAGGATCGACGTCCTGCTCGACGCGACGACCTCGACGCTCGCGAGCGCGCGGTCGTTCCTCGACGAGGGACGCGAGGACGTCAAGGGCCTCGTCGCCGAACTGATCTCGATGGCCGATGCCCTGGAGCGCGCCGCCGCTTCCGCGGACGGGCTCGTCGAGACGGTCCAGACGAGCGACCTCGTGCCGAAGGTGCGGGCGATGGCCGACGCGCTGGGGCCGGCCGGCCGCGACCTCGCGCTGCTCGCCGACCGGCTCCAGCGCCTCATCGACGGCAACGACGCGGCGATCGCCGACACCATCCGGAGCCTCCGCCGCGCCGCGCTGGAACTGGAAGCGCTGCTGGAGGATGCCCAGGCCAACCCGTCGCGTCTGCTCTTCGGCCAGCCGCCGGAGCGACGAACACCAGGAGACGACCGGTGATCCGTGCCCTGCTCGTCATCGTGGTCGCCGCGCCCCTCGCGGCGTGCAGCCTGGAACGTCCGGACCCGGACAAGTCGTTCTACGCGCTCGCCGCACCGACGCTGGAGTCGGACGGCACGGCGCGCGACGTCACCGTGCGTGTCGCGCGGGCGCGGGTGGCGGCACCGTTCGGCTCGCGGTCGCTCCAGTACCGCACCGGCCCGAGCCGGTACGAGGCCGACTACTACGAGAACTGGGCGGACGATCCGGGCGCGCTGGTGGCCGCGGCCGTCGGCGAGGCGCTCGCGTCCAACCAGACGTTCCGCGCCGTCGTGGACGACACGAGCGTGGCCGCCGACGCCCGCGTGCTGGAGCTGTACGTCACCGCGCTCTACGCGGACGTCACGAACCGCGATCAACCGCGCGCCGTGGTCGGCCTGCGTGCCACGCTGCTCGATCCCGGCGGACGCGTCGTGCATTCGCGCAGGTACAAACAGATCAAGCCGGCCGATGGCCGCGACGCGGCGAGCATCGTCGAGGCTTTCAACGACGCCCTCGCCGCGATCGTGCGCAACCTCGCCGTCGAACTGAAGGGCGCGACGTGAAACGGTTGATCAGTTTCGTGCTCGGCATGATCGTGGCCACGGCGGTCACCCTGATCGTCTGCGTTCTCTTGTTCTCGCGTTCGAGCCGACCGCCTGAGTTGCCCGCGATCGTCGAGCGGCTGCTGCCGTGGGGCGCCGTGGACCTCGCGCGGCGCGCCGAGACTGAAGACTCCCCGCTCGAGGACGCGATCGCCGCTTCGATCGCCCAGGAGGATCCCGCGGTCTTCGACCCGGACGGTGACGGCGTGCGGACC
>JAAELP010000045.1 GCA_024226535.1 Planctomycetota bacterium
ACACCCGCGCGAGATCGATGTCCAGCGTGAGGAACGGCCGGTCCGGCGACGTCGTGCCGAGCACGTCGCCTTCCTCGGGATCGATGATCCACCCGGTGCCGCCCCAGCGCCCGAGCGCGCCCGCCGACCCTCGGAAGTTCGACGACAGCGAGAAGGCGCCGGACACGACGGCCGCGGTGCGTCCCCCGGCGATCCACTTGTCGGTCGACGACGCCAACGTCGCCCGCGGCGATGCGATCACGTGCGCTGCGCGCCGGCCGCAGGCCCGGGCGTGGCCGTGGAACCAGATCTCCGTGCAGATCGCGAAGCTGATGCGCACGCCGGCGGCGTCCACGACTTCGGAGTCATCGTCTCCGCGGGTGTACCACGACGACTCCCAGAAGCCCTCCTCGTCCGGCAGGTGCCGTTTGCGATGCGCCGCGATCCAGGCGTCGGGCTCACGCGTCCACGCGAACGCCTCGTTGTAGTGACGGCCGCCGTTCACGATCGGACGTGTGCCGACGACGCGCTCCGCGCCGAGCTCGGCCAGCCGTGGGCGCCACGCATCGTGGGCTCTCACGGATTCCCGCCACTGGTCGGGAACGGGGTCGGGGCTGGCGGCGAGCCAGCGGGAGAAGGGCAT
>JAAELP010000046.1 GCA_024226535.1 Planctomycetota bacterium
ATGGCGGGGATGGCGGGGATTGCTGGGATGGCGGAGATGTCGGATTGCGCGATCCGCCATCCCAGCCATCCCCGCAATCCCCGCCATCCCAGCCATCCCCGCCATCCCCAAAAAGGGGAATCCGACCCCGCCCCCCTGAGCCGCCTGCGTGCTAGCATCGTGTTGAGACGCATTCTCAACGACGTCGCGGCACCGTCCGGAGACCCCAGTGCGGGATCCAGCATCCACCCCCAGCGAACACAACGGCCGGACCGTCCCCCTGTGCCAGCTCCGACCCGGCGACCGCGGCCGCGTGTTGGCCCAGGACCTCTGCTGCGATGACTGCGAGTTGCTCCGCGCGATGGGGATGGGCGAGCAGAGCACGCTCCGCGTCTGCCGCAGCGGTGAGCCGTGCATCATCGAGGTTGGCGGCACGCGGCTCGGCATCTCCCGCGCGATGGCTCGACGGATCATGGTGACCGTCGAGAACGGTACCGTCGACTCCTGACCCGGCGCCGCCTCGCGATGAATACTCCCGGCGCCGAGTTCCCCGCCCCCGACGACGCCATGGACACCGCGGTGGCGACGATCGCGGCGCCGGCGTGCTTCGCCCTGCTCGGCAACCCGAACACGGGCAAGACGACGCTCTTCAACCGGTTGTGCGGCATTCGCGCGAAGACCGCGAACTTCCCCGGCAGCACGGTGGAGGCCCGCATCGGACGCTGCACGCTCGGCGAGCACACGTGCCAGCTCGTGGACCTGCCCGGACTGTACGGGCTCAACCTCGATCGGCCCGAGTCGCGCGCGTGCCGCGAGTACCTGAACGGCGAGATTCGACTCGGCCCGGCGCCGGAGGCCGCGCTCGTGGTGGCCGACGCGACGAACCTCCGGCGCAACCTGATCTTCGTGAGCCAGGCCCTCCAGCAGGATCTTCCGGCGATCGTCGTCCTCACGCTGAGCGACGAAGCCGAGCGGCGCGGCACCGTGATCGACGTGGACGCACTGCGCGAGCGGCTCGGATGCCCGGTCGTCGCCGTGAGCGGGCGAACCGGGGCGGGGTTCACCGAGCTTCGCGCCGCGATGATGACGCCCCGATCCGCCACCGGCACGCTCGCCCACGCCACCGACGCCGCGGCGGCGCAAGCGTGGGCGCGGGACGTCTTCGGGGCATGCGCCACCGAGGGCCGAAGACGCAGCCACGTGGTCTCCGACCGCATCGACGCCGTCTGCACGCACCCGATCGTGGGGTTGCTCGTGTTCATGGCGGTGATGACCGGTCTCTTCTACGCGATCTTCACGCTCGCCTCGCCCCCGATGGACCTGATCGAGTACGCGTTCCAGCAGCTCGGTTCGTTCCTCACCACCGTGATCCCGGCCGGGCAGGTGCGCGACCTGCTCGTCGACGGTGTCATCGGCGGCGTGGCGGGCACGCTCGTCTTCCTGCCGCAGATCTGCCTCCTCTTCTTCCTGATCAGCATCCTCGAGGACACGGGATACCTCGCGCGGGCCGTGTTCGTGACCGATCGCCTCCTCCGCAAGTTCGGCCTGCCCGGCCAGGCGTTCGTGCCGTTGCTGTCGGCGCACGCGTGCGCGATCCCCGCCATCATGTCGGCGCGGCTCATCCCCGATCGACGGGACCGCATCGCCACCGTGCTCGTGGCCCCGTTCATGAGTTGCTCGGCGCGGCTGCCGGTCTACGTGCTCCTCGTCGGCGTGCTCTTCGCCGACAACGCCCTGTGGGCCGGGCTCGCGTTCGCCGGGTGCTTCGCGCTCGGCGCCGTCGTCGCCCTGCTGACCGCGCTCGTCGCGCGCCGGACGATCCTGCGCGGGCCGACACGACCGTTGGTCCTGGAGCTGCCCCCCTACCGGCTACCGTCGGTTCGGACCGCGCTGCTCACGACCTTCGATCGCGCCCTGACGTTCCTGCGCAAGGCGGGGACGGTGATCGTGGCGATCTGCATCGTCCTCTGGTGGCTCAGCGCCTACCCGGCTACGCCCGAGCCCGAATCCGCCACCGCGTTGCGCGCCGAGGCCGAGACCGTCGCGACGATGGACGCGGAGCGCGCCGAGACGCTCGAAGGCCGCGCCGACGCGCTGACCGCCAAGCATGCGGTCGCCGAGAGCTTCGCCGGCCGCATCGGGCGCGGCGTCGCCCCGGTGTTCGAGCCGATCGGGCTCGACTGGCAGCTCACCGTGGCTGTACTCACCAGCTTCGCCGCGCGCGAGGTGTTCGTCTCCACGCTGGCGGTGATCGTCGCCGGCGGCGACGACGCCGAAGACGATCGCGTGCTCGAACGCATCCGCGCCGCGACCCGCGACGACGGGACGTTCGTGTTCACGTCCCGCACCGCCGCCAGCCTGCTCGTGTTCTACGTGCTCGCCATGCAGTGCCTGCCGACGCTCCCCATCACCGCGCGGGAGGCCGGCCACTGGGGGTGGGCGTTGCTCCAGCTCGTGTACATGTCCGGCGTTGCGTACATCGCCGCCCTCGCGGTATACGTGTCGCTCGGCTGGTTCGGAGTCACCTGATGCCGTTGGACGACTGGCAGTTCTACGTCGTGACCGCCGCCGCGCTCTGGGGCCTCTGGGCCCTCGTTCGTACGATCATGCCGCGGAAACGCAAGACGACCAAGCGCACCGACCTGACCGTCGAGGGCCGGAAGCCATGAGGTTCTCACGGAGAGAAGCATGAATATCGCCGTCATCATCCCCGCCGCCGGCCGGAGCACGCGGTTCGGTGAAGCCGACAAGCTGATCCAGGACCTCGGCGGCCGCGCGTTGCTCATCCGGAGCGTGGAGCCGTTCACGCGTCACGACCTGGTGCGCTCGATCATCGTGGCGGGACCGCCGGAGCCGCCGACCGCCTTCGAGCTGTTCCGCGATCGGTTCGGTCCGACCCTCGGCTTTCACGGCGCCACCGTCGTCGCCGGCGGACGGCTCGACCGCTGGGAGACCGTGCGCAACGCGCTCGCCGCCGTGGGCGACGATGCGACGCACGTCGCCGTGCACGACGCCGCTCGTCCGAACGTCAGCGCCGCGCTGCTCGACCGCCTCTTCGACGCGGCGACGCGGTTCGACGCCGTGATCCCCGGCGTACCCGTGCGCTCGACCGTGAAGCGCGTCAGCGAAGACGCAGCCGATGCCACCGCCGGCGAGCCCGACGCCATCGCCGACTCCATCCTCGGCGACGCGGGCAAATCCACGGCGATCGCACGCCAGGTCGTCGAGACGGTAGACCGGGAGCGGCTCATCGAGGTGCAGACCCCGCAGGTCTTCACCGTGGACCTGATCCGCCGCGCCTACGCCCAGCCGGACCTCGACGGCGTCACCGACGACGCCGGCGCGGTCGAGCGCCTCGGGGAGACCGTGCACGTCGTCGACGGCGAACTCGGTAACATGAAGATCACCACCCCCGAAGACCTCGAGCTGGTCCGCGCGATCATGAAGGCGCGACCGCCCAAGTCGAAGGCAACGTTCTGAGAAGCTGTCAGCTTGGGAAGCTGACGCTCTACCAACTGAGCTACACCCGCAAGCGATTATCCTGCAATGCTCTGCGCGTCGTCGATCGCGAGCCTGCACTACATTTCAGCGCGGCATTCTACACTACATCTTGCGATTCTGGCGCTGCTCGATCGGTCTTCTCGGGGCGTGAGGCCGGTTGGCGTGACGACATTCAGCTCCAATAGCTGCCGGTCCTGGCACACTTTGCCGTCTCGGAAGATCCCGCAGCAGGCAGAATCCGCCCGTGCACCTGAGCGAAGTCGAGACCACGTTGCTGGTTGTCGGATCGCGAGAAGCGACCGGCTTGGCGCAGAGGAGAACCGTACTACGCTGTGAGCCTCCGACCGTCACCCATGGATCATGCTTCGATGTGCCGACAGCCCGGGTACCTGTTGATCCGGCGCAGGATCCCGATGCAGATCACTCGAAATCGAACCTAGAGGAGTGCTTCGATGCACCAGGTCTTGAGGAGTGTTTCGACACTCACACTGCTTCTCGCGCCCCTTGCCGTCGCTCCTGCCCTCCACGCACAGGAGCAGGTACAGGAGTTTCAAGGGAAGATTGCGAAGAGGTACGAGGACTCGGTCGAATGGTGGCCGAAGTCGCCTCGCCCTCCTGAGGGTGCTCCGAATGTCCTGATACTGCTTCTTGACGATGTCGGCTTTGCGCAGATCGGCTCCTTCGGTGGGTTGATCGAAACCCCGAACATCGACCGGCTGGCTGAGAACGGGCTGCGTTACAACAACTTCCACACCACGGCACTGTGTTCGCCCTCCCGAGCGACGCTGATGGCCGGGCGGAACCCGCATTCGATCGGACTCGGCAGCCACGCGCTGACGGCCATGGGGTTCCCGGGTTACAACGCGATCGTCCCGCCAACTGCCAAGTCGGTGGCCAACTACTTGCAGGCGGAGGGCTACGTGAACTACGCCCTCGGCAAGTGGGACCACACGCCACTCTACGAGGTCTCCCAGGTCGGTCCATTCCATCGCTGGCCCAGCGGCGAGGGCTTCGACCACGCCTACTGCTTCATGGCGGCCGACGTGCACCAGTTCATCCCCGTCATGTGGAATGACCACACGCCGGAGGAATACCGCAAGTCAGAACACCTCGACAAGGATCTTGCCGACCGCGCGATCAGCTGGATCACGGGACACAAGTCGCTCAGGCCCGAAGATCCCTTCATGATGCTCTGGGCGTCGGGTTCGATGCACTCGCCGCACCACGCGCCGGACGAGTACATCATCCGCTACCACGGGAAGTTCGACATGGGCTGGGACGAGGCCCGCGAGCAGATCGTCGCCAACCAGACGAGGCTCGGCATCATCCCCTCGAACACGAAACTCACCGAGCGCATCGACGAGATCCCGGCCTGGGACTCCCTGGAGCCGAAGGAGCAGCAGCTCTACGCCCGCCAGATGGAAGTCTTCGCCGCCCAGATGGAGCACGTCGATTTCCAGATCGGCCGCATTCTCGACTCCCTCGAGCGCATCGGTGAACTCGACAACACGCTCATCTTCGTCACCGCCGACAATGGCGCATCGGGTGAGGGTGGCTTGGCGGGAACGTTCAACGAAACCTACGTCCTCAACGGCCTGCAGACCGATTTCGAGTCCAACTGGCGCAACTACCCGAACTGGGGGCGTGAGGATACCTATCCGCACTACCACGCCGGCTGGGCGATGGCGGGCAACACGCCGTTTCGCTACTTCAAACAGTCCGAACACCGTGGGGGACAACACGATGCTCTTGTCGTGCACTGGCCGAACGGCATCAAGGCCAAAGGCGAGGTCCGTAGCCAGTATCACCACATCAGCGACATCGCGCCCACGATCATGCAAGCCGCCGGGATCGAGCGGCCGGACACCTACCACGGCATCAAGCAGCAGCCATTCGACGGTGATTCGATGGTCTACTCCTTCGATGATGCCGACGCCCCCAACGTCAAGAAACGCCAGTACTACGAGATGTTCGGGAATCGCGCGATCTGGTCCGATGGCTGGAAGGCTGTCACGCTGCACGGACGACGCATGCCCTGGGTCATTGGCTCGGTGACACCGTTCGAGGACGATGTCTGGGAGCTCTATCACGTTGCAGAGGACTTCTCCGAGAGCACGGATCTCGCTCGAAAGCACCCTCAGAAGCTCGAGGAATTGAAGGAGTCCTTCGACGAAGAGGCCTGGAAATACAACGTGTACCCGCTCTATGACAACATGCTCGAGCGGCTCAATGCTGTGAACAACGTCCTCTTCGGCGACCAGAAGGAGTATGTCTACTACGCTCCGGGCGCCGTCCGCATCGCGGAGAAGGCCTCCGCACCGGTGAAGGGCCGCTCGCACCGGATCGAGACGACGATCGACCTCAAGGGTTTCGAGGAAGGCGTCATCTTGGCGTGCGGCGGCATGACCGGTGGCTACTGCATGTTCCTGAAGGGCGGTCGCGCGTACTTCGACTACAACTTCCTCGACGGTGTGTTCTATACGCTCGAATCGCCACCGCTGTCGGGCGGCAAGACGGAACTGGAGTTCAGGTTCACCGCCACCAAGGCATTCGGCGGTACAGGTGAGTTCTACGTCAACGGCAGGAAGGTCGATGAGGTCGACATGCCCGAGATGCACCGCAGCACCTACTCGCTTGCCGAGACCTTTGACATCGGCATCGACACCGGCACTCAGGTATCGAAGCTCTACAAGGGAACGAACAGGTTCACGGGCGAGCTCGATAGGGTCGTGATCACGCTGACCGATTGAACGAAGACCTCTCAGGATCAGGGCGCACGGAGAAACTCGCGGAGTTGCAGCACGCGCCATCTGCGGTGCCCCAAGCCACCGGCGCAAGGCGCGATCAGTGTCGAGAGAGTTCCGCACTACATTTCGGATCGACCTGGGACGACATGGGTCGATCGTTCGTCCCGCGTGTCGCCAGTAGATCGCCGTTCGCAGCAGCGTGAACGCTGATTCTGTGAAACGAATGTAGTGCGTCGATCGCTTGGGAAGCTGACGCTCTACCAACTGAACTACACCCGAAAGGCTGCCGGCTACCGCTGCGTGCGCTGCTCGCCGGCGCCCACGCGGCCGATCACCTTGAGCGTGGCCTCGTGGCCCACCGTGTAGCCGTAGAAACGGATGTCGCCGTAGATCAGGCCGCGATGGCTGGGAACGATCGTGACCCGCACCGTCGCCGTGATGCGATCCTCCTCGCGCTTGGTCCTGACGATCGTCGCCGCGAACTGATCGGGGGACTCGGAGCGAACCGCCCGGATCGTGTCGGTCGGCTTGGCGCTGCGGAGCCATTTCATGTCGACGTCGAACTCCGCCGATGCACCGGGCTCGAGCTCGTCCACCACTTCGCGGAGCTTGGAAAGGACCCACATCCGCCCACCCGTCGGGGGCTGGATCCTCGTGCACAGGTGACGGACCCGCACGTCCACGATCGGGGCCTCGGGGTGGTCGGTCTCCAGAACGATCCAGACCGGGACCCGCTCGCCCTGTGGGTTCAGGCACGTGGTCGGGTCGTAGTCGCGCAGGTCCCAGGCAATCTTGTAGGCGAAGCGCGGCTCGTCGCGCTCCGGATCGAAGCCGTCGGCGTACGGCACCGGGCCGCCGTTCATCGAGAGGAGCCGGAACGGATTGCGGTCGAGCGCACCGACGCTGAGCGTTCCGCTGTTCACGCCGTCCAGCGCGACGATGTAGCCCGGCTCGACACGCACGGCCCGCGTCACGACCGATCTGAGCTCCAGCGACGCGGGACCGTAGCCCTCGAAGATGAACCGAATCTCCGATGTCTTCGACCCCGCCGAGTCGCGGCCGTCCACGACCGCCGTGAACTCGATCTCCGAGTTCGGAGGTATCACCGTCCCCGCGAGATCCTGCACGGTCGTGCACTTGCAGTCCGGACGCATCGCCACGATCTTCAGCGGCTCGTCGGTGAGGTTGCGGATCTTGATGTCCTGCTCCATGTCGTCGCCGATCCGCACGAAGCCGAAGTCGACCTTGGCGGGGACGAACTCGTACG
Source organism: Planctomycetota bacterium (assembly GCA_024226535.1). GTDB lineage: Bacteria > Planctomycetota > Phycisphaerae > Phycisphaerales > SM1A02 > JAAELP01. Next base: position 7,495 of record JAAELP010000046.1, read on the forward strand.
GCGGCGGGCCTTCGGCGACCTTCTCAGGCTTCACGCCGTCCTGCTCGATTTCCTTCCGCGCCGCGTCCACCGCCCACTGCGGAGGATCGGCATTCGCCTGGACGGACCCGGGCCGGTTCGGCGATGCCGCCGTCGGCGTGACCACCGGCGTCGGCGTCTGGGCGGGCGAGCCCGCCACGGCCTCGATGATCTCCGGGGTGTCTCCGGCGGAGCCGGCCCCGCGACCGAGGAGGTACCCGCCGGCGACGAGGACGATCGCGCCGACCACGATTCCGATCATCACGGCGGGGGACGAAGCGGCGCGTCTGGCGTCACGGATCGATCGAGCCATCTGAATCTCCTGGGGCATGGACGACGATTATAGCCCCGGGGGCCGTGTACCCCGACTACGCCACGGAGCCGCCTGCGCTGCGCCGCCCGGGCCCGCCACGGCCAAAACGAGACCGCCGCCGCGGGATGCGGCGGCGGTCGGTTTCGCGTGTGGTGTGCGAACGAGTGATTCTCAGGTTACGGGGGGCACACGCCCCAGGCACCGATGATCTGGAGGATGTCGCCGAAGCCGACGTCGCCGGAACTGTCGAGGTCGGCGGGGCAGGTCGGGGGATCGCAGTCCGCGACCTGGAACTCGTACGCGCCCATGTCGACGGTGAGCCCGAAGACCGCGATGCCCTGGTCGGGGCTCAGCGGATCGTCGACGCCGCGCTGATCCCCGCCGAGGTCGACGGGGAAGTCCATGGCGACGGCGGAGGAGTCACCGCGGTCGATGCACGGCGAGCCGGCCTGGAGCGTGAGGTCGCCGGCGGCCGCGTTGGTGAACAGCGGATCGGCGTTGATGTTGCCCGCTCCGGAGAAGCCGCCCTGGATGCACGAGTACGTGGCGATCGAGCCGACACCGCCGGCGAACGCGCCGCCGGAGTTGCCGTAGTTGATCGAGTTGATGAGACGCGGCGCGCCGCCGCCCGTCGGAGGCGAGGTCACGTAGATGCCGCCGCCGCTGAACGCGGTGTTGTCGGTGATCGTACAGTTCGTGAGCAACGGGCTGCCGAAGTCGCAGTAGATCGCCCCGCCCTTGCCCTGGAAGCCGGTGGCGGAGTTCAGGATGAACGTGCAGTTGCCGAACTTCGGGTTGCCGACGAAGCAGAAGGCCCCGCCGCCGTCGTCGGCGGTGTTGCCGAGGAAGATGCAGTTCCTGACCGTCGGGTCGGAGGTGTAGGCCACGAAGCCGCCGCCGCCGGTCCGCACGCCGAACGTCGTGCCCGTGCCACCGGTGACCGTGAAGCCGTCGAGGACCGTCTCGTTGCCCTGGCCCATCTCCACGGTGACCGCGGTGCCGAGGCCGAGCGCGTTGATCGTCGTGACCGCCGGGCCATCGGAGCTTCGAACGACGACCGCCTTGTCGTCGTAGTTGACCAGCCCGACGTACACGCCGGGAGCGACGATGATCTCGTCGCCGTTGGTCGAGTTATTGATCGCGTCCTGGATCGTGGGGTAGTCGTTCGGGACCAGAATGGTGGCGGCTTCTGCGGCGCCGTGCAGGCCAAGCCCGGCCACGGCGACGACGAGCATGCTTGCACGCGTCATCGGCTGTTCTCCTTCTCTTTTCGTTCCGGGCAGAGGCCCCCCGCGGAGCCTTCAATGTCAAGTGGACTCGATCGTACGCGTCCACGCAAGTAAAGGCCAAGGAAAACGCTTGCGTTCAGATGGTGCACTCGATACAGGCGTTAGCGGTCCAATAATCGCCTTTCTGGCGGGGCGGGAGCGGGGGTTGGACGCGCGCTCCGGCGCACTGGGGAGCTTGCTAATAGGACGTGCCGGCGCGTCGCAGGTGACCTGAGTTGCGCAGACTGGTGTTAAGAGGTAAGCGTTCACGGGTCCTGACGGATCTACGTCAGGAGCACGGGCGCTTCCGCCTTTCGGAGGTGTGCATCCAGTGCGCGGGCGAGGAATGCGAAGACGGGCACGTTCTGCTGGCGAGCGGTCTCGATCACGCTCCAG
>JAAELP010000047.1 GCA_024226535.1 Planctomycetota bacterium
CCGATGGCGAGCGGTGGGGTCGGGTCTCCCGGACCTGGGATGCTGAAACCCGAACCCGTTCACTTTTTCTGAAATCGGGTGGGTGTGAAGGCGTCGATCGGGACGGATGGCTCGCCGTCGAGGATGCACTCGGAGGCGATGCGTCCCGCGAGCGGTCCGAGCGCGAAGCCCATCATGGCGTGGCCCGTCGCGAGGAAGCACTTCCGCACGCGTGGCGCCCAGCCGAGCATGGGCAGGCCGTCGGAGGTGCACGGTCGCAGGCCGCACCACTCCGCGTGCACCGTGACGTCGTTCATCCCGCGGACGTAACGCCGCGCGCCGCGGAGCAGCATGTCCAGGCGTTTCCGTACGAGCCGGTGGTTGATGCCGGAGAACTCGAGCGTTCCGGCGAGCCGGAGGCCGTCGCGCAACGGGTTCATCGCGACGAACGTCTCGGCGAGAACCGCGGCGGTCGTGAGCGGGGGGTCCGGGCTCGAGACGGTCAGGTGGTACCCCTTGCCGGCCTCCATCGGCAGCCGGATACCGGCGCGGGCCGCCAGCGTGCTCGACCAGGCGCCGGCGGCGAGGACGACATGCTCGGCCTCGAGACGTTCGCCGTCGGTCGTGATCGCCCCGGCGCAGCGATCGCGGTCGACGATCAGTTCGCGGGCGGCGATGCCGGTGCGGATCTGGGCGCCGTGGCTTCGCGCCCGTTCCGCAAGCTCGCTCAGGAACGCGCCCGGATTGGCGAATGCGCGATCGGTGAAGAGGATCGCGCCGACGACCTCGTCGCGGTAGGCGGGTTCGCGGCGACGAAGCTCCGCTCCGTCGAGCACCTCGGCCCCGTACCCGGCGTCGCGGATCCGGCGCACCTCCTCGACACCCTGCTCGAGCCCGGGCTCGGTCATGAACACGTCGTACTGGCCGGTCGCGTGGTACTCGCAGTCGAGCGCCTCGTCGGCCACGAGCGATGCGAAGCACGCGCCCGCGGCGTGCCCATGTGCGTTGAGCGCGCGGAAGCAGTGATCGTGATGCGCGGGCCGGCATGCGCGGTGGAACGCCATGAACCACCGCAGCCGCGCGAGGCTGGGGCGCAGCGGGATGTAGAGCGGGTTGCCGGGATCGAGGATCCACTTCGCCGCCTGCCGCGCGAGCCCGGGCCGCGGCAGCGGACCATGATCGATCGCGATCAACCCGGCGTTGCCCGTCGAGGCGCTGTCGGTGAGGTCGGTGGGATCGAGCAGCGTGACCGGCGCGCCGCGCCGGGCGAGGAAGTAGGCGGCGCTGACGCCCACGACTCCGCCGCCGATGATGAGGGTGTGGATGGCCATGCGTCGGCGCGGCACATTGTACGGTCAGGCGTCGTTGGTTAGAGTCCGACCATGACCATCGGACTCGGATTGATCGGCGCCGGATGCATCGGGCAGATGCACGCGACGGCGGCGGCGAAGCTCGGACGCCGCATCGTCGGGTGCTGTGACGTGGACGAGCAGAAGGCCACGGCCCTGGCGGCCGAGCACGACGGCGCCGTCGCGACCACGAGCATGGACGACCTGCTGGCTCTGCCCGACGTCGACGCGATCGTCGTCGGCGTCCCCAATCACCTGCACCGCGATTGCGCGATCGCCGCGTTGCGGGCCGGCAAGGACGTCCTGCTGGAGAAGCCGATGGCGTTGACCGTCGCGGAGTGCGACGAGATCGTCGCGGCGATGAAGGAGACCGGCCGGATCGTGCAGGTCGGATTCGTCACGCGCTTCTCCCCGGCGGTCCTCGCAGTGAAACGCCTGATCGACAGCGGTCAGTTCGGCCGGATCTACCACGTGCGGGCGCAGTGGTTCCGCCGTCGCGGCATCCCCGGTCTCGGCGGGTGGTTCACGACACGCGAGCGCTCCGGCGGCGGTGTGCTCATCGATCTCGGCGTCCACCTCGTCGATCTCATGCTGCACCTCTCGGGGCGTCCGCGCGTCCGGCGGGTGAGCGGCGTGTGCACGAGCAACTTCGGTGTCCCGATCGACCACTACGCGTACACGGAGATGTGGTCCGGCCCCGTGCGCGACAAGGGCGTGTTCGACGTCGAGGACGGCGCCACCGGCCTCCTCCGGTGCGACGACGGCGTGACGATGGAGTTCACCACGAGTTGGGCCGCGAACGTGCCCGAGTCGATGCTGCCGGGCACGGTCGTGCTGCTCGGCGAGCGCGGCGGGTGCTACTGCGAGATCTGGGGCGACACGGTCGTGGCATCCACGGAGATCGACGGCAGCCTCGTGGACATCCGCCCGCAGCTTCCCCCGGGCGAGGGCCCGTGGGCCGACGCGTGGGCGCGCGAGCACGAGTTGTTCGCCGACTGCGTGCGGAACCGAACGGCACCGGTGGCGACGGCCGAGCAGGGCCGCGAGGTGCAGGCGATCCTCGAGGCGCTCTACCGATCGAGCGAGGCGGGCCGCGAGGTCGAGGTCTGACGCTCCCCGTTAGAATGAAAAAGGCCCGCCGAGGCGGGCCTTCGTTCGTGTTCCGGGGGGACCGGCCGTCTAGTTGTCGAGCGCCTTCTCGTAGCGCTCCAGGGCCTTCTTGAGGTCGCTCGCCATCGGATGGTCGCCGACGAGGTCGACGGCCTTGCTCTGCCACTTCACGGCCTTCTGGTAGTCGCCCTTCTCGAACCAGATCCGGGCGACGGTGTCCAGCACCGCCGGGTCCTTGGACTTGGTCAGCTCGTTGGCGCGCTCGGCCGCCTTCGTCGCGAAGGCGAGGTCGCGTTTGACGATCGCCGGGTCGTCGACCACGGTCCACGCCATCATGTTCAGGAGCTGCGGGTTGTCCCAGTGGGCGTCGATCATCGTGTGGCCGAGGGCGTACGCTTGCGCGGGACGGTTCATTCGCTTGAGGAGCAGGTTGAACTTCTCCATCGTCGCGTTGAGATCGTTGGGCTTGGCCGCGATCATCACGTCGAGCTGATCGATCACGGTGTCCCAGTCTCCGGCTGCCTTGGCGCGCTCCAGCTTGAGACGCGGGATGATGTCCTTGATCATCGGCGCCATCTTCTTGTCCCACGAGGCCTTGAACTCCGCGCGGTCCCAGGTGTCGCGCACGACGCCGTCGAGCGCCGCGTCGAACGCGCCCTCGGGCCAGCCGGGGTGGCCGATCCACTCGACCTCACCGGTCTTGCCGATGATGAACGCGGTGGGGATGCCGTTCTGTCCGGCGGCGAGCATGTAGTCGAGGTAGACGGACCGGTCGGGATCGGTCGCGACCGTGTACCGCATCTTGTCGTTCCACTGCGTGTCTTCCTTGTCCTTGGAGACGAGGAAGTTGTAGACGACGGGCAGCGGCTCGTCGCTCACGCCGATGATCGTCACGTCGTAATCCGCGAAGCGCTCCTGCACCTCGCTGATGTGGGGCATGCCGCGGCGGCAGGGGCCGCACCACGTGGCCCAGAACTCCATGACGTAGACCTTTCCCTCCTCGAACGCCACGGGCGGCTTCTGACCTTCGGCGGTCTTGACCCAGTGGGCGACGTCGAGGGCGGGAGCGCGGTCGCCGATGCCGAGGATCAGGTCCTCGTCTTCGCCGGCGAAGGCGGGGCCGGTGATCAGCAGGGCCGCGGTGGCGGCGACGACGGTGTGGCGAATCATGGGGGTCTCCTTGGGCAGGGCTGACGAGCGGGGATTGTAGCCCGGACTTTCTACCGTACTGGTCAACGGGTCGCCGGAGGCGGTTGTTCCCCGCGAATCCCCGGCGAATCAGTCGGAGCCGTCCGCCAGCGCCCCGGCGACGACGGTGATGATGTCGTAGACCGCATGCACCGCGACCACGAGCCCGAAGCCCCGGACCACGTAGACGAGCCCGAAGTAGACCCCGGCGAGGAAGTAGAACAGGACGCGGCGGCCGGAGACCGTCCCGTCCGGTCCGAGCAGGTCGTGGTACCAGGTGAAGGCGGCGGCGGAGATGGCGATGGCGATCGCGGCGCCGGTCAGGTGCGTCATCTTCGCGAGGTCCACGAGCAGCGTGTGGATCACCGCGATGAGGATCATGCGGAAGATCAACTCCTCGTAGAGCCCGGCGCCCACGCTGATCGCCATCTGCGACCAGACGTCGAACTCGGCGAACGCCGGCACGGCCCCGGTGGCCGCGAGCGGGGCGGCCCCGGCGCCGGCCGCGACGAGGTGGCTGAGGCCGATCAGCGGAAGGGCGAGGACCAGGGACTCCAGCGCCATGAACCCCGCCACGCGCACGTCCACCCGCCACGCCTCCCGCGCGAGCACGTGCCACGCGAGCATGACGACGACGATGACGATGCCGCCGAGAAAGAGCCCGCCGGCGTCCGCGACCCCGAACGCCGAGAAGAACTGGAGGAGGCTCTTGTGCGCGAGGACCGTGTTCACCGAGCGGCCGTCGGCCGCGGGCAGCAGCAGGGCGAGGCACAACTCGTACGCGATGATCAGCGGCAGCAGGAAGACCAGGATCTGGAGCGGGCGCTTCGCCGTCGCCCAGTACGAGACATCGGCCGAAGGGTCGTCCGGCTCCGGCCGTGGGTCGGTCTTCGAGTTCATCGAACGCGGCGCCGGGAAGAAAGGGGCGCGGTCACCGCCGAAAGGTCAGGAGCCCTTGGCTTCCTTCAACGCCTTCAGGCGCCGCGAGAGCCGGCTCTTGCGACGCGCGGCCGTGTTGCGGTGGATCGTGCTCGTGGTCGAAACGCGATCGAGCAGACCGCACGTCTTGCGGAACTCCGTCTCGGCCGTCGCGACGTCCTGCTCCTGCACCGCCTTCAGGAAGGTCTTGACCTGGTCCTTGATGCGCAGCTTCCGCCAGCGGTTCTCGGCCCGGCGCGTGGCGTTCTGGCGCACTCTCTTCTTGGCGGAGGCAGTGTTGGGCACGGTGGAGGTTCCTGGCTCGGGAAAGGGAAGCCGGGCAGTATGTCCCGTCAACCGCGGAAAATCAAGCGATCCCGCCCCGCGGCTTCGATCCCGCAACGAAAAAGACCCGGCCCATGGGGCCGGGTCTTTGAGAAGTGTCAGGGCAGAAGATCAGCCCTGCTGGGTTACGGCTTCGATGCCGACCGCACGCTCCATTTCGCGGGATCCCATCGCCTGGGGGGTGATGGGGGCGAGGATGTGGGCGGAGGCCACCCGCATCTCGCGGGGGGTCAGACCGGAGTTCTGGATCGCCTCGAAGAGCTGCCGGAGGTCGGAGACGATCTGCGCGGTCTCGTCCGGCACTTCCTCGGCCTCCACGAAGGCGCGGAAACCGGTGGCATCGGGATTCGCGGACTGGTCGGCGTACGCCTGCCAGGCCGTGCCGAGCTTCTCTCGGATATCGCGCTGGCGACCCTCTCGCTCAGCGAGATAATCCGGGGCGTCGGGGCCGGGGTTCCGGCCGCTCTGCTTGAACGCCGGTGCGAACAGGTTGTCGTACGCCTCTGAACCGTTGATCAGGGCCTGGCGATTCAGCCGGATCGGGTTGATCTGAAGCCCGCTATTCGCGCTGGTCGGGGCGTCGTTGTAGATCCGCGCCGCCGAGATGTTCGCCAGCAACTCAGACGAACCGAGCGGTCGCGTCGCGATACCCACGCGCTTCAGAACCACGAGCAGGGACGGGTCACGCCGCAGCGGCGGATTCGGACGCCATCTGTCGGCGCCATCGAGATCCTGAAGCGCCAGCGCCAGTTCGGCCAGCGTCGGAGGATCGCTCGGCGGCGGCGGCGGCGGCGGCGGCGGCGGCGGCGGCGGCGGCGGTGGCGGTGGCGGCGGCGGTGGCGGCGGACCGCTCGAACCACTGGAGCAACCACTGGAACCACTGCTCGGCTGCGAGCAACCGGAACCACCGGAGGAGCCACTGGGCTGCGACCCACCGGATCCACCGGAGGAACCGCCACTGGGCTGCGAACCACCGGATCCACCGGAGGAACCGCCACTGGGCTGCGAACC